>NZ_JBEYYW010000027.1:0-111107 GCF_040645695.1 Streptomyces sp. NPDC046712
CTGCCGCCGGCCCCGCGTGGCGTCCCGCAGATCGAGGTCGCGTTCGACATCGACGCCAACGGCATCATGCACGTGACCGCGAAGGACCTGGGCACCGGCCGGGAGCAGAAGATGACCGTCACCGGCGGCTCCTCGCTGCCGAAGACCGACATCGACCGCATGATGCGCGAGGCGGAACAGTACGCGGAGGAGGACCACCGTCGTCGCGAGGCCGCCGAGACCCGCAACCAGGGCGAGCAGCTGGTCTACCAGACGGAGAAGTTCCTCAAGGACAACGAGGACAAGGTCCCGGGCGACGTGAGGACGGAGGTGGAGGAAGCGCTCGCCGAGCTGAAGGAGAAGCTCAAGACCGAATCCACCGACGAGAACAGGACGGCGGAGATCCGTACCGCCACCGAGAAGGTCATGACCGTCTCCCAGAAGCTGGGCCAGGCCATGTACGCCGCAGCCGGGGCCGCGCAGGCCACCGGCGGCGACGCCCCGCAGGACGAGTCCCCGCAGGGCGGGGCCAAGGCCGGCGGAGGTGGCGACGACGAGGTGGTGGACGCCGAGATCGTCGACGACGAGGACGAGCGGAAGGGCGGCGGCTCCTGAGCCGTCCGCCGAAGGACCGTCCCCGCTGTGGGCGGCGGCTCGTCGAGCCGTCCGCCGAAGGGCAGTGCCCGTTGTCGGGCGGCGGCTCCTTGAGCCGTCAGCCGAAGGACAGACCTCGCTCCGCCATGACCTCCTGAAGCACGGTCAGCGCCTTGGGGCCGACGCCGTGCAGCGCCAGGAGTTCGGCCTCGGGCACTCCGGCGAGATCTTCGAGCGTGGTGTACCCGGCGGCGGTGAGCGCACGGGTGGCGGGCGCGCCGATCCCACGCGGAAGGTCCGTGCCCGGTGACTCGTTCGGCTTCGTCATACCGCGATGGTGGCACGAGGGCGGTCAGACCGGCAGCAGCCGGCCGATCAGTTCGCCCAGCTGTCGCGCGTTGCGGCACGGGTGCATCTCGACCAGCTCCGCGTAGGTGAGCGCGACCGAGTCGCCGGTCGACCAGAGTGAGGGCTGCTCGGGATTGAGCCAGTAGATCCGGCGGGCCCGGTCCGCGATGAGCTTCAGCGCCGGAAGGTTCGGGTCGCTCATGTTCGTACGGGCGTCGCCGAGGACGAAGACGGCGGTGCGCGGGCCGACGGCGTCCGCGTACCGTTCGGCGAACTCGCCGAGGGCGGTCCCGTAGTCGCTCTGCCCGTGCCAGCCGGTCAGCTCGGCCTCGTCGATGATGCGCGCGCCGAGGCCCGCCGGATCCGCCGCGCCCCGCGCGATCAGATCGGTCACCTCGTCGACCCGGTTGACGAAGGCGAACACCCGCACCCTGCTGAACTGGTCGTGCAGGGCCTGGACCAGCAGCATGGTGAAGTTCGCGAAGCCGGCGACGGATCCCGACACGTCGCAGAGCAGGACGAGCTCCGGGCGCCCGGGACGGCGGCGCCGCAGCACCGGCCGCATGGGTACGCCTCCGGTCGACAGCGAGCCGCGCAGCGTCCGCCGCAGATCGATCTGCCCGCGCGCGGCGCGCCGCCGCCGGGCCGCGAGGCGGGTGGCGAGCTTCCGCGCCAGTGGCCGTACGGTCGTGCGCAGTTCGTCCAGCTGGGCCCGGCCCGCGAGCAGGAAGTCGACACTGTCCGCCGTGCCGGCCACGGCCCGCCGCGCGACCCGGTCCCGGCCCTGGCGCTCGGCGACCCGTCGGCGTGCCTCGGTCCGTACCCGCTCCCGGAACGCCTCGATGCGCCGCCTGATCTCGTCGTCCGTCAGGCGGTCGGTGAAGTCGGGCCCGTCCGCGGCGGATTCCCGGAGCATCGCCCGCACCCGCGCGAGCAGCGTCTCGGGCCGGAGCCGGGCGAGCGTCTGGTACGAGGACCAGCCGTCCGAGTCCGGTGCGGAGCCGTACCCGCCGAGGCCGCCCACCGCGTCGCCCGCGAGCTGCGTCAGGGCCGGCCGGTCGTCGGCGGCCAGGGCCGCGGCCAGCTGCTCCCGCAGCGCGGCCGTGTCGAACTCCCCGTCGGCGGCCCCTTCCGCCCGCTCAGGGGTGAGCGGAAAGTACAGGTCGAAGACCCGGTCGAAGAGGGCGCGTTGCCCTTCCTTGTGGAGCAGGGTGGCGGCGAGCGCCTCCCGCATCCGGTCCCTGTCGGTGAATCCCACCGCCTCCAGGGCGTGGCCGGCGTCCACGCTCTCGCCCGTACCGATGGAGAGACCGTGGGCCCGCAGCGCGTGCACCAGACCGGTGAGCCGGTCCGGCACGCCCGCCGGTGGCGTGCTCACACCGCGTCCAGGTCGAGCTTGGCCGCCGCCTTCTGGATGTCGTCCTGGTGTTTGAGGATCACGCCCAGGCTGTCGCGCACCACCGTCTCGTCGAGCGTGTCGGCGCCGAGCGCCAGCAGGGTGCGGGCCCAGTCGATCGTCTCGGCGACCGACGGCGCCTTCCGCAGGTCCATCGCGCGCAGCGCGCCGACGACCCGCACCACGGAGGCGGCGAGCGCCTGGTCGAGCCCCGGCACCTTCGCCGTGACGATCCGCCGCTCCAGCTCCTCCTCGGGGAAGCCGATGTGGAGGAAGAGACAGCGGCGGCGCAACGCCTCGGACAGCTCGCGGCCCGCGTTGGAGGTGAGGACGACGAAGGGGCGCCGGGTCGCGGTGATCGTGCCGAGTTCGGGGACGGTGACCTGGAAGTCGCTGAGCACCTCGAGGAGCAGCCCCTCGACCTCGATGTCGGCCTTGTCGGTCTCGTCGATGAGGAGCACCGTCGGGTCGTCGGAGCGGATCGCGGTGAGGAGGGGACGGGGGAGCAGGAACTCCTCGCTGAAGATGTCCGTGCGCGTCTCGTCCCAGGACTCGTCGCGGCCCGCCGTGATGCGCAGCAGCTGCTTGGCGTGGTTCCACTCGTACAGGGCGCGGGACTCGTCGACGCCTTCGTAGCACTGGAGCCGCACGAGCCGGGCGTCGGCGACCCGGGCGACGGCCTTGGCGAGTTCGGTCTTGCCGACCCCTGCCGGGCCTTCGACGAGGAGCGGCTTGCCGAGCCGGTCGGCGAGGAAGACGGTGGTGGCGACGGCGGGCGAGGCCAGATATCCGGTGGCGGCGAGCCGCGCGGCGACATCGTCGACTGACGTGAAGTACCCGGTCGTCATCGGTTGTTCTCCCCGGAGCCGCAGGATTCGTACTGGCCGGTAGCGTCCTGTGTATTCGATCAGCTCAGCCACCGCACCACAACCTTCCGACCGAGATTGCGGCCACGTCGCGCGCCCGCCGGTGAAGGACGTGGCCTGATTACGGAAAGACTTGGCTATGGCATCACGGAATGTGATGGACTCCTGGTCCGGCCGGTGTGGCGCGCGGCCGGGTCGCGCCGCTGGTCCAATGGATGTGTGCGCTGCTCGGGGCCGTAGCGGCGGTGGAGGTGTCTTGTCGGAGCGAGCGGGGGAACAGGCCTCCTTGGTCGAGGAGCATGCGGCGGTCCTGGCCAGGCTGCGGGCCACGACGGACGCCATCGGCGAGATCGGCTCGCGCCCCGACGAGGAGGGCGTCTGTGAGGAACTGGCCACGTTCCTCTGCCGGCACGGGTACGACGCGGCGGCCGTGGACGTCCGGCCCGAGGACGGTCCCGGCTGGGCGCGTGCCGCCGTGGCCGGGGACCCCAAGCTGGTCGACCGGCTGGAGCCGCGGCACGCGAAGGGGGCACCCCGCACCTACGCGGACGTCGCCCCGGGGGGCGTCCCCGTGGTGGTCGTGTCCGCGCCCCTGGAGTGGCAGGGCCGGATCATCGGATCCGTGAGCGCCGTCAGCGCGCGGGCCACCGCCCTCACCGAGCACGAGACGGCCACCGTCCACGACGCCGCACGGCTCGCCGCGGCGCATCTGGGCCACGCCCGCCGGCTCACCGCCACCGAGCGGACCGCCTTCCACCTCCAGCAGGCACTCGTCGCGGAACCGGGCCGCCCGCACCCCAACCTGGAGGTCGCCGGCCGCTATCTGCCGGTCGGCGCCAGGACGTTGGTGGGCGGCGACTGGTTCGAGACCGTAAGGCTCCACTTCGGCCGCAGCCTCCTCGTCGTCGGCGACGTGATGGGTCACGGCCTCGACGCCGCCGTCGACATGAACGCGTACCGGTCGGCCCTGCGGGACGTCGCCTCCACGGACCTGCCGCCCCACCGGGTGCTGCGCCAGCTCGACTCCGTCGTCGCGGACGACGGCGGGCTGCGGCCCGCGACCTGTCTGTTGGTCCAGGTCGACCCGGCGCGCGGCGCGGCCACCTTCGCCAGCGCCGGGCACCTGCCGCCCGTCGTCTTCGCCGCCGACGGCTCCGCCGACCTCGTCGAGCTCCCCGTCGGACCGCCCCTGGGCACGGGCGTCGGCGGGTACGAACCCGTGACCCGCACCCTCGCCCCCTCCGACACCCTCGTGCTCTTCACCGACGGCCTCGTGGAACGGCGCGGCGAGGACATCGACGTCTCGCTCGCCAGGCTGTCCTCGCTCCGTCTGCGCCCCGGCTCCGGCCCCGAGGAGCTCGTGGAGGAGGTCCTCCAGCGACTCGACGCCCTCCATGCCGAGGACGACGTCGCCGTCCTCGCGGCCCGCCTCCGCGAACGCCCCACCCACTAGCCCCTCTCGCAACCCTCCTCGTGGACCGCCGCTCGGCCCGCTGGCGCACGCGGGTCACCCGGACGACCCGGCCCCCTTGCCTCCCTCCCTCGCAGGCCGTCGCATGGAGTCCGGGAGGCGGGTCCACCCGGGCTCGCCCATGGCCGGCGAGCCCTCGCGGGTGCGACGCCGGGCAGGACGAAGGGACCGCTGTGTACGTGCGCACGCTGTATGTGACAGGAGATCCGGCCAAGATCGACGGCGCGGTCGACGCGATCGCGTCCGATGGCCGCGCCATGGTGTCGGAGCAGCCGGGATTCCGGGGTTTCGGGCTGTTCGTCGACCGGGAGCTCGGCAAGCTGCTGACGGGAACCTGGTGGGAGGACGAGAAGTCCCGGAACGACAGTGACGAGCAGCTGCGGGAACGGCGTGCCGCGCTGCTCGCGCCGTTCGCCCAGACCGTGGCCGTCGACAACTGGGAGGCGGCCGTCGTTCGTCCCCCGCAGTCCGTCGGACCCGGGGCGCGGTTCCGGCTCGTGCGGATGGAGCTCGACCCCGCCGACGTGGACCTCCTGGTGGACACCTTCCGGGACGTGGCACTGCCCCGGATCGACGCCATGCCCGGCTTCCTGGGCGGATCCCTGTTCGTCGACCGGGCCAAGGGGCGGGCGAGTGTGGGGGCCATCTGGAGCGACCGTGACGCGCTGGCGGCCTCCCGCAGCGGCGTCGCGGCGATCAGGGGCGAGGCCACCGCGACGGCGCGCGTGACCACGAGGAGCCTCGAGGAGTTCGACGTGGTCTTCGCCGGCGTGAACCCGCCTTCCTGAACCCGGGGCGCCACCCCGCCCGCGCCGCCACCGCCGCGCCCCGACGCGCGCCCCGACGCGCGCGAACGTCCGCCGGAAAGAGGCTCTTTGTGAGACCGCGCGCGCCCTGTGTCACCAGGGGCGGGGCGGTTTCACGCCTCGGCCGGATTCTTTCCGCCGGACGCTTGTGCCGGGCCCTTCGTCCCGGCACGCTCCTGGGTATGAACACAGCCCGGCACGCCGGTGAACGTCTGATGAGTTGGCCTTCGCTGGCCCCCGGCCGCGCCCAGTGCGGCGCCGAGCTCGGACTGCGTACCGCGACGCACGACATCGTGCACTTCCACGGCGAGCACGAGGCCGACGTCCATCTCACCCGCGCCATGATCGCGAAACTGCGCCCCGCCCTGCTGGGCTCGAGCGCCGTGCGACTACGGGCCGGATCGGGCTGGGTGACGGTCCGTCTGGACATGAACTCCGACATCGACCTGCTGGCGACCCTGGTGAGCGCCGCGCTCCAGGCGTCCACCCGAGGTCAGGACACCGCGCCGGACGGCTGCACCCGCACCGGCCTCACACCCGTGCGGCCCTGAGCGCCCCGGCCCTGATCGGCCCCGACCTGAGCACCCCGGCCTGAACGCACCGGCCTGAACGCACCGGCCTGAACGCACCGGCCTGAACGCACCGGCCTGAACGCACCGGCCTGAACGCACCGACCCCGAGCGCCCCCGGCCCTGAGCGCACCCGCGCCGGGGCCGTCGGGGCGGGCCGCGGGCGTCACGCCACAGGGAACAGCATGCAGGTGCTCGTGGCATGACCGAGGAGCCGGTCGGCGGCGTCGTAGAGACCGGCCTCCGCGAGCGCCGTGCGGCGGCCCCGGCTCATGACCGTGCCGACCGCGCGCACCTTCCCCGTGTCCAGCGTGATGGGGCGCAGGAAGCGGGTCGACAGGTCCAGCGAGGTGTACGCCATGCCCTGGGGGAGCGTGGAGTGCACCGCGCACCCCGCGGCCGAGTCCAGCAGCGTCGCGTACACGCCCCCGTGCACACTGCCGATCGGGTTGTAGTGCTCCTCGCCCGGCTCGAAGCCGAACACCGCGCGCCCGTGCTCGACCTCCTCCAACGAGAAGCCCAGCAGGGCGCCGAAGGGCGCGCCGGGCAGCCGGCCGGACGCGATCTCCCGCAGGAAGTCCAGGCCCGCCATCGTCCCCGCCGCGCTCGCGGTGGCCGCGGCGTCCTCCCACTCCACCGTGCGTGACCGCTTCATACCCGTTTCGCTCCTTCGCCCGCCCGCGCCACCTGGCTTCACCACCTGGCTTCGAAGATCGAAGCTAGACCGGCGCTCACCTGACTGTCAACGACGAAGCCAGCTGGTTAGAGTGTGGCGATGAAGTGGCTGGAGACGGACACCGCGAACTGCTCGGTCCGCCGTACGCTCGACGTCGTCGGCGAGAAGTGGTCCCTGCTCATCGTCCGGGACGCGTTCAACGGCGTACGACGGTACGAGGAGTTCCGCCGCCACATCGGGCTGTCCGAGGCCGTCCTCGCCGACCGGCTTCGCAAGCTGACCGCCGCGGGCATCCTGCGCGCCGAGCCCTACCGCGAGCCCGGGACCCGCACCCGCTCCGAGTACCGGCTCACCCCCAAGGGTCGTGATCTGTGGCCCCTCTTGCTCGCCCTCAAGCAGTGGGGCGACGCCCACGCCGCCGACCCGGAAGGTCCCTCGCTCGACATCCGGCACACCGCCTGCGGTGCGCCCGTCCGTGTCGTCGTCGAGTGTCAGGGCGACGAGCGGGCCACCCTCGGTCCACGTGACGTCTCCGTCCGGCCCGGCCCGGGCGCCCGTCCCCTCGCCGACTGAACCCGCCGCGCCGACGCGCGCCCTCCCCGTCGTACACCCCCCGTTCGGCGGCATGACGGAGGTGTCCCGGGCTCCGGCGGGTACTCCCCGTGGCATGCCCCCCACTTCCGGTGCGCCCCACGACGGTGCCCCCACCGAGCACGGCCACTGGTTCCACCGGCTCCATCAGTCAATCCTGACCTCGGTCGTCGGACTCGCCTGGAACCGCGGGCGCGACGTGGAGCTCATGCACCGCGCGATGGGCTTCGCGGCGCTCAGCCTGCTCACCCTCGTCCCGCTGCTCATCGTCGTCGCCGCCGCCGACCTCGCCAGCGGCCAGGGCTTCGCCCGCTGGCTCGTCCAGGGACTCGGCGTCTCCGAGGTCTCACAGGAGGAGGTCGAGGACCTCTTCGGCAAACCGGGAGCGGCGCTGCAGCGGACCACCGCCTTCGGCCTCGCCGCCCTCGCCGCGTTCGGTGTGACCTTCGGATCCGCCGTGCAGACCGGCTACGAACGGGTCTGGGGCCTGCCCACCGCCCGCTGGCACACCATGTGGCGCCACGTCGTCTGGCTGGCGGTCCTCATCGGCGCCCTCCTGCTCTTCGTCGAGGCACCGGAGGAGCGGGAGACCTCCACGGCCATCACCGTGCTCATCGCCGTCACCGACGTCGTCGGCGCCTTCCTGTTCTTCTGGTGGTCGCAGCGCTTCCTGCTGTGCGGGCGCATCCGCTGGCGCGCGCTCGCCCCAGGGGCCGTCTGCACGGCCCTGGGGCTGTTCGGGCTGCGGATCTTCTCCCAGTTCGTCTTCTCCCCGCTGATCGCCTCCAACGCGGTGACGTACGGTCAGTTCGGCACGGTCCTCGTCCTGCAGTCCTGGCTCGTCGGCGTCGGCTTCGTCGTCTACGGCGCCGCCCTCGTGGGGCGCCTGATCCACGAACACCTGGTCCGGCGCCGGATCGACCACCTGCCGGCCGAGTTGCCCGACGACATCGAGTGACGTCGCGGCTCACTGGTCCCGAAGGTGGACGGCCGTCACCGTGATCACGGCCGCCACGAGTGCCCACGCCCCGTAGACGCACCACGCCCCGCCGAGCGACCAGGGGTAGAGGGTCTCGTACTGGCCGGCCTGCACCAGGCGCATCCACGCCTCGTACGGCAGCGTGTGGGCGAGCACGGCCGACCAGTGCCGCTGGTCGCTGACGACAAGGGGCAGCACCAGCAGCACCACCACGCTCGCCACGATCGTCGACGCGCTGTGCCGCAGCACCGTGCCGATCGCCATGCCCACGAGCGCCGACAACGGCGCCAGCAGCGCGGACGCCACGACGAGGCGCAGTGCGCCCGGCTCGCCGATCGAGACGCCGGCCCCGCGTGCCGACAGGACGGCCTGCGTCAGCGCGAAGGAGGCGCCGGCGACCATCGCGCCGCAGACGGTGGTCACGCCCGCGACCACGACCACCTTGGCCGCCATCACCGACCTGCGCGCCGGGACGGCGGCGAAGGTCGTACGGATCATCCCCGTGCTGTACTCGCCGACGACCGCGAGGGCGCCGATGGCGCTGAAACAGAGTATGAGGATCATGCCGGCGTTCGTGGTGAACGCGTCCCACAGCGCCATCTTCTGCTCGATGAACTGGGCCTGGTGCTCACGGTCGAACGTCGGCCAGTAGCGGTAGTGGTCGTACGCGATGCCCACGTTGAAGGCGATGACGACCAGCTCGGCGCCGAGGAGGGACCACGGGGTCGAGCGCAGCGACCACAGCTTGATCCACTCGGATGCGAGCAGATCCCGGAAACGGGCCCGCGGCTCCCCGACCGCGAGCTCGGCGGACGTGCGGGCGGTGGCGAGCGAGGTCATCGGGATTCTCCTGCGAGGTATTCGACGCTGTCGGCGGTGAGTTCCATGAACGCCTCCTCCAGCGAGGAGGTACGGGTGGTCAGCTCGTGCAGCAGGAAGCGATGGCGGAGGGCCAGTTCACCGATGCGGGCCGCCGGAAGCCCGGACACGGTCAGCAGGTCACCGCCCCGCGCCTCGACCGACGCCCCCTCGGCGACCAGCACCTCCCCGAGCGCGGCGGAGTCCGGGGTCGCCACCGAAACCGTCAGCCGCGTGCCACGGGCCGAGAACGCGGCCAGGCTCTCCGCCGCGATCAGCTCACCCCGGCCGACGACCACCAGATCGTCCGCCGTGTTCTCCATCTCCGACATCAGATGGCTGGAGACGAACACCGTGCGGCCCTCGGCGGCCAGCCGCCGGAACAGCCCGCGCACCCACTTCACGCCCTCCGGGTCGAGCCCGTTCAGCGGCTCGTCGAACAGCAGCACCGGCGGGTCGCCGAGCAACGCGGCCCCGATCCCGAGCCGCTGGAGCATCCCGAGGGAGAACCCGCCCACCCGGCGCTTCGCCGCGCCGGTGAGGCCGACCTCCTCCAGGACCTCGTCGACCCGGGAGAGCGGGATGCGGTTGCCGCGGGCGAGCAGGGCCAGATGGGCCCGCGCGGTCCGTCCGCCGTGCACATCGCCCGCGTCGAGCAGCGCACCGACGTGCCGCAGTCCGCGTGGGAGCTGCCGGAACGGGCGGCCGTCGACGGTGACGGATCCGCTCGTCGGCGCGTGCAGACCGAGGATCATCCGAAGCGTGGTGCTCTTGCCCGCGCCGTTGGGGCCGAGGAAGCCGGTGACGCGACCGGGCCGTACGGAGAACGTGAGCCCGTCGACGGCGGTCGTGGCGCCGTAGCGCTTGGTGAGTTCGTTGACTTCGATCACGGCGACCACGGTGCCTGGGGCGGCCCCAGCGCGTCGTCGGACCGGAGGCGACAGCCGACGCCGGCACCTGTCGGCCTGGGGTGTACACCCCAGGTCCGATGTCCCCCGGACATCGCGCGCCTAGGATCGTGATCATGCCGGTCACCGCGCCCCCGCCCCTGGTCAAACGCGCATCGCCCGCCGTCTGGACGGTCGTCGCCTGGTGCGCGGGCGCGGTGTTCACCTTTCTCATCCGGATGCGGTTGCCAGGGGAGGACGAACCCGCCGTTCAGGTCGGGGTCCTGTACACCCGCTGGGACGGCATCCTGTTCCTGGTGGTGGCCTCCGCGCTGGTACTCGTCGGTGCCCGGCGGCTGCGTGGCCGGCCGCTGACCGCCCTCGGCCTGTTGCTCCTCGCCTCGGTGACCGCGACGATCCCGTTGGGCGTCGGGGAGATCCCCCTCGCCCAGTTCCTCGCCGTCGAGGTGGCGCTGTACACCATCGCCGCCGGCCGCCCACGGCGCACCGGGATCATCGCGCTCGCTCTCGCGCTCGGCGTGCTCGTCGGCTTTCTCGGCTTCCGCTTGGCGAAGGGCTGGAGTGTCGGCACGTCGGCGGAGATCGCGGTGGCCCTCACGGCCTGCGTCGCCTGGCTCCTCGGGCGCTCGGCCCACCAGGCACGCGCGGCGCGCGACCATGCGGCCGTGCAGGCCGCGGCCAAGGCCGTCACCGACGAACGGCTGCGGATCGCCCGCGAGATGCACGACATGGTGGCCCACTCCATCGGAGTCATCGCCCTCCAGGCCGGCGCCGCGGCACGGGTCGTCGACACCCAGCCGGCCGGTGCCCGCGAGGCGATGATCGCCGTGGAGCAGGCGAGCCGGGAGACCCTGTCCGGCCTTCGCCGGATGCTCGGGGCGCTGCGCCAGCACGAGCAGCCGGACGGCTCCGCACTGAAGCCGGCCGTCGGACTCGCGGACGTCGAGGCGCTCGCCGCCACGACGACGGCAGCCGGCGTCCGCGTGGACGTGCTCTGGCGCGGTGAACGGCGCCCGCTGCCCCCGGACATCGACCTCTCGGCGTTCCGCATCATTCAGGAGTCCGTCACCAACGTGGTCCGCCACGCGGCCGCCGACTCCTGCCGCGTGACCGTCGACGCCCAGGAGGACGAGCTGCTCATCGAGGTCGTCGACGACGGGAGGGGCGAAGACCCGGGCGCCCGCCCCGGCTACGGACTCGTCGGCATGCGCGAGCGGGTCGCCCTGCTCCACGGCGAGTTCTCCGCCGCCCCACGCCCGGAAGGCGGCTTCCGGGTCACCGCCCGCCTCCCCGTCCCGACAGGAGTCCGATGACCGGCCCGGCCGACGTCGTCCGTATCGTCCTCACCGACGACCAGCCCCTCATCCGCACCGCGCTGCGGATGGTCATCGCCGAGGCCCCCGACCTCGACGTCGTCGGCGAGGCCGGCAACGGCGCCGAAGCGGTCGACCTGGCCGAGACCCTCCGCCCCGACGTGATCGTGATGGACCTCCGTATGCCCGGGATGGACGGCATCGAGGCCACCCGCAGGATCATGGCGGACCAGGGGACCCGGATCCTCGTCCTCACCACGTTCGACGACGACGACTACGTCTACGGTGCGCTGCGCGCCGGGGCAAGCGGCTTCCTCGTCAAGGACATGGGCCTGGACGACATCCTCGCCGCGATCCGCGTCGTCGCCGCCGGGGACGCCCTGATAGCGCCGAGCGTCACCCGCCGTCTCATCCAGGACTTCGCGGGCCGCCCCGCGTCCGGCCCGCCGCGACGGGGCGAACTCGGCTCCATCACCGAGCGGGAACGCGAGGTGCTGACCCTCATCGGCAGCGGACTGTCCAACACCGAGATCGCCGAACGGCTCGTCATCAGCGTCGCCACCGCCAAGACCTACGTGACCCGGCTGCTCGCCAAACTCGACGCCCGCGACCGGGTCCAGCTCGTCATCATCGCGTACGAGACGGGCCTGGTGACCCCGTGATCACACGATCCGGTGACGCACCGGCGGGGCGCCGGACGTGCGCACCGCGCCCGGTTGGATGGAGGTGATCAACCCCGCCCGTCGAAAGAGAGCTGCCCCCATGGCGAACACCTGGCTGCCGCCCGCCGAGTACATCGCGACGCTGCCGAGGGCGACGGCGTACGCCTGCCTGTACTTCACCGACACCGCCGGCCGGCCGTTCCAGTTGCGCGCCACGTACCGCACCGAGCTGTGGCAGTGGCCGGGCGGCAACATGGACCCGGGCGAGACCCCGTGGCAGACGGCCGTACGCGAGTGCCACGAGGAGACGGGGATCGTCTTCGAGGGCGAGCCGCGGCTCCTCGGCACCCACTTCGTGTCCGCCCGCGGTGAGGAGTGGCCGGCCAATCACATCGGATTCATCTTCGACGGCGGCGTCCTGACGGACGAGCAGCTCGCCGGTGTCGTCCTCGACCCGGAGGAGCACAGCGAGTTCCGGCTGCGAACCCTTGCCGAGTGGCGGCGGGAGATGACGCCCGGGAACTTCGCCCGGCTCGCCGAGATCGACCGCGCCCGCCGTTCCGGCACCACCGTGTACGTGGAGACGGACGCCGGCATCTGAGCCGCACGGCGGGGGCCGTCACCGGGACGGCCCCCGCCCGGGGTCCTCCTTCAGGCCCGGCAGCCGACCGGGTGGTTGATGTCGAGCACGAAGCGCTCGGGGGAGTGGAGCGTGAAGGTCTTGTAGCTGGGCTTGGTGTCGAAGGCCGCCCCGATGGTCACCACACCCTCGAAGTCGCCGGTCAGGGCGACACCCTTGAGCATGGGCAGATAGATCTTCAGGAGCCGGGGGCCCTGGTAGACGGACCGGCCGGACTCGTCGTGTGCGGCGGCGGGGGAGAGCCTGATCTCCAGGAAGTACTTCCCGGCGAGCGGAACCCGCTGGCCCGAGCCGTCGTAGTGCAGTGCGGCGACCGGCGTCACCGTGACCGGGGGCATCGCGCCCCGGACATCGATGACCAGCCGGTCGAACGAGGCGTGCCCGCCCCAGCGGGCGTTGACCACCAGGGCGGTCGAGGGCGGCGTCGTCGCCCCGGACCGTTCCGTGGAGGCGCCGGCGGGGATCGTGGCACCGATCCCGGCGGCGAGAAGAATGCCGGCGGCCACAGCCGCGAGGCTCTGACGGTGAAGCATGACGTCCCCCAATTCCTGCTGCTCCGGGGACAGTGGTGTCACTAAGAGAGACATCCACCACAACCATACGGTTCCAGCTGTTTTGCGGGGAATTCTGGGGAGATGCGCGCCGCGTTCCGAGCGTCTGGGGAACAGGCCGTAACCCCTGGGCTCCTCGACAGTTGACCAGGGCATGAAGAAGCGCAGCATGCTCGCCATCGCCTCCCTCGCCGCCGGTGTCGTCACGGCCCTCGTCACCCCGCCGCCGAACGCGTCCGCGGCCGACCACGGCGCGACCGGCACCACCGGTCTCCTGCAGAACGACAACCCGGTCGGCCCCCTCATGGACGACGCCGCCCCGCTGGTGGAGGACGCCGCCCCGGTCGTGGCCGACACCGTCCCCCGGACCCCGGACGTCCGCGGCCTGGTGTGACGCTCCGATGGGGCAGCCCGTGTGCGCGCTGCGTGAGCGGGAATGACAGGATGTCCCCATGAGCAACAACGTTTACTTCGACATCACGATCAACGACGAGCCCGCGGGCCGGATCGTCTTCAAGCTGTTCGACGACGTCGTCCCCAAGACGGCGAAGAACTTCCGTGAGCTCGCCACCGGCGAGCACGGCTTCGGCTACGCCGGCTCCCCGTTCCACCGTGTCATCCCGCAGTTCATGCTCCAGGGTGGCGACTTCACCCGGGGCAACGGCACCGGTGGCAAGAGCATCTACGGCGAGAAGTTCGCGGACGAGAACTTCACGCTGAAGCACGACCGGCCGTTCCTGCTGTCGATGGCGAACGCGGGCCGCAACACCAACGGCTCCCAGTTCTTCATCACCACCATCGTGACCGACTGGCTGGACGGCAAGCACGTCGTCTTCGGCGAGGTCGTCGAGGGCCAGGACCTGGTCAAGAAGATCGAGGGCCTCGGCTCCCGCTCCGGCGCGACCAGCGCCAAGATCGCCATCGCCGCGTCCGGCGTTGTCGAGGCCTGATCAGTACCGATCCGCGTTCCACCCCCGTGAGGGGACCACGTCCGGCCGCCACCGCGCACACGTCGCGGGGCGGCCGGATGTTCATCCGCCCCGCGCCGCGGCGGCCGCTTCATGGCCCACGAGGAACCCGAGCAGGTCGCCTCCGAACTGCGTACTTTCTTCCGCCCGTTGAGGTGAGAAACGGGTTCGCGAAGGGTCAGCGGCGCTCGACGACCAGCGCCCGCGCCAGCTCCTCCGCGAACCCGTCCGGGTTGTCGATCATCAGGTTGTGCCCGGCCTTGGGGACCTCGAACACCGGCACACCGAGCGCGCGCATCCGCTCGGCGTCGGCGTCCGGGAGGCTGTACTCGCCGACCAGGAAGGCGCGCGGCCGGTCGAGACCGGCCAGCAGCTCGCCCTCCGTCGGGGAGTCCCCCTCGACCAGGGCGACCGCGCTGCGGTGCACCGCGAGGGGATCGGAGAGCCGCAACCGGGCCGCGTAGTCGGCCCGGCCCAGCACGGCCAGCATCCGTGAGAAGCCCTGCCGGACGAAGGTCTCCTCGTCCTGGGCGGCGATCGGGGTACTGAACGCGCCCCCGCCGGGATACAGATTCGGCTCGGCCACCACGAGCCGGGCGATCAGGTCGGGCCGGGCCGCCGCCAGCCGGACGGCGACCGCCCCGCCCATCGAATGCCCGATCAACTCCGCGCCGGAAGCGCCCCGGTGCTCCAGGATCCGTGCCACGGCGGCGGCCTGCGCGGCCATGCCGTAGCCGAAATCCCTCGGCCGGTCACTCAGTCCGTAACCGAGCAGGTCCACGAGCAGCGCGGGCCCGCCCCGCAGCGCGGGGTGTGTCGCGATATGGGCGAAGTCGGACGCGCCCGTGCACCCGAGACCGTGCAGGAAGACCCTCACGGGCCCGTCCCCGGGCACCTCGATCCACCTGATGTGCGCCTGCACGTCCGTCAGGAACAACTCCCGCACGACCGACCCCCGTACCGTCCCGTATCTCGTACCGACCCGCTCACCCTACGGGGCGGCACCGACAGAGACACGGATCAGGACTCTCGCGGAGGGGGCCGCGCCGGAATCGGCGCGGCCCCCTCTCGTACGGCTCACTCCTCGCCGCCCTCGCCGTAACGGCGCTCGAACTTCGCGATGCGGCCCTCGGAGTCCACCGTGCGCGCCTTGCCCGTGTAGAACGGGTGGCTCTCGGAGGAGATCTCGACGTCCACCACTGGATAGGTGTGGCCGTCGTCCCACTCGATGGTCTGCTCGCTGGTCGCCGTGGACCGGGTCAGGAAGGCGAACCCGGCGGAGCGGTCGCGGAAGACCACCGGGCCGTACTCCGGCTGCTTGTCCTGCTGCACTGTTCCTCCTCGGGCTGCCCGCTGATGGCCCCAGCCTCGCCGGGACGGGCCCGGCCGACCAGTGCCACGGGGCCGACCGGGTGAGTGCGTCCGACCGCCCGCCACCGTTCCGCCGTGATCATTTCCGGGATACCGTGGGCGGAAGCCGGCGCACGGGTGGGCGACGGCGCGACGACGTGGGGGGAGCCCGTCATGACCTCGGTTCTTGTTCTCTTCGGTGTGTTGGGCGCAGTCATCCTGCTGCTCGTCGTGAAGCTGCTGCGCCGGGGCAGCGGCCGTACCGAGAACGTCGACGGCCTCCTCATCGAGCAGGCACGGCGCGTGCAGGCGCACGACGACCGGTCGTCGTTCTCGTCCTTCTCGGCGCACAACGCGCCGCCCACCACGACCGACAGCTACCACCGCCCCTGACGTATCCGGGGGAACGAACCGCTTCCGCCGCGCTCAGGTGGGATGCGCCCAGCGGGCGGCCAGGAGCAGGGCGATGTCGTCCGGGCGGTCGGTGGCCTGGCGGGCGTCCCGGATCAGCCGGTCAGCGGTCTCCGTGAGCGGGATCGACCCGGTCACGGAGAAGGTACGGCGCAGCCACTCGACACCCTCGTCGATGTCCGTACCCGGACGCTCCACCAGACCGTCCGTGTACAGCGCGAGGACCGCTCCCCGCTCCAGCTCCAGCTCGGTGACCGGGTACGTGGCGTCGTCGTCGATCCCCAGGACCAGCCCGCCCGGCAGCTCGAGGATCTCCGCCGTACCGTCCGGCCTGCGCAGCAGCGGCTGCGGATGCCCGGCCCGGACGGCCTGCGTGGCACCGGTCGCCGGATCGAGAACGACATAGCAGCAGCTGGCGAACTGCCCCGGATCGAGGTCGATCAGCAGCCGGTTGGTGCCCCGCATCACTTCCTGCGGCGGATGACCGCCGAGCGCGAAGGCCCGTACCGCACTGCGAAGCTGACCCATCGTGGCCGCGGCCGCGACACCGTGCCCCTGGACGTCGCCGACCACAAGCGCCAGCAGCCCCCGTCCCGTCTCGATCACGTCGTACCAGTCACCACCCACGTCCATGCCCTGCGTGCCAGGCAGATACCGCGCCACCGTGTCGACCTGCTCGCGGACCGGCAGCCGGGCGGGAAGCAGTGCGTCCTGCAGCCCGCGGGCCAGGGCGGCCTCGCTGTCGTACCGCCGGGCCCGCTCCAGCGCCTGGGCGATCAACCCGGCGAGGGCGGTGAGGACCGTGCGCTCCTCCGGGCTGAAGCCGCGCGGCCGGTCGAAGCCGAGGATGCACGAGCCGACAGGACGGCCCGAGGCGATCAGCGGCAGAAAGGCCCGGGCCCCGCTGACCGCGTCCATGGGAAGGCCCGGATAGGCCCGGCTCATCTGCTCCATCGACTCGAAGAACAGCGGACGACCGGTGGTGAGCGTCTCGACGCCCGGTAGATGCGCGTCGAGGCCCACACCGTCGAAGGGCTCCAGGAAGCCGGGCGGGAACCCGGTCTCCCACGCCAGATAGAGATGACGGTCGCTCAGCAGGTAGATCGCCAGCTGCCGGCCGCCGAACGCGGGCAGCAGCTCGTCGGTCACGACGGCCGACACCTGGCGGGCCGTCACCGCCTCGGTCAGCGCGATCGCGAGCGCCACCGGCCGGTAGAGCGCCGAGGCCCGGTCCGCGGGGGATCCGAGACCGGAGTCCGGGTGGGAGACGGAGCTGGGCTTGTACGCGGGGTCGCCCTCGGGCAGGAGCACGAACGTGACGCCGTCGTGGCCGGGATAGAGCGAGACCGACAGCCACTCGGCGTCGGAGGCGTGGGCCAGGAAGTGCACGGGCTCGTCGGAGAGCAGCGCGGCCCGCAGGTGCTCGTCGTAGGCGGGCTGGCCGATCCATGGGAGCACGTCCCACACGGTGCGCCCGGCGAGCGCCGTGCGGGGGTGGCCGAGAAGGGCCTCGGCCAGATGGTTCACGTACGTGATCCGGCCCAGGCGGTCGATCGCCAGGATGGCCCGCGGCAGCCGGTCGGTGGCGTCCGAGCCGACGAGGCCGGTGCCGAGGTCGACCAGCGAGCCTGTCAGGCGCCCGGGGCGGTCGCCCGCGGGGCGGGCGGAGATCTCGAGGAGATGGAGCCCGCCGTCGGGCCCCTTGAGCCGGAGCCGGCGTGCCACCTGCGCCCCGGAATCGGCCGCGCGACGGGCCATCGTCCACAGCGCGTAGCTGTCCTCCGGCGCGAGGCGCGCGGTCAGCGCCTCGATGGTCCCGGGGAACGTGTCGCCGTCGTCGCCGAGGATCGCCCGCAGCCCGGCGTCGGCGGTGACGGTGCCGCTGGTCAGGTCCCAGTCGAAGTAGCCGATCCGGACCGGCTTCGTACCGCCCGAGGGAAGCTGGACGCACACGGGCTCACCGGGCCATTCGACGGGCACACCGCTCTCCGCGAGCCTCGCGAGGCCCTCCCCGAGGCGGCGCGCCTCCCGTGCCAGCCGCATCCGGTCCCGGGCGTTCACCGGCACACCGGGGGTCGGCGTACGCAGCGCCACGAGCACCCCGAAGCGTTCCCGGCCGCTGACGATCGGAGCGTAGAGGGACGCGAAGGGGAACGGGAGACTCGCGACGAGCTGGGGGAACTGTCGCATGGCCTCCTCGACGTCGGCCAGGTGCACCGGCTGACTCGAGCGGTGGACCTCGGCCACCGGGAACGGCCGGTTCGCATGCATCCGCCACCAGGGCCGGAACAGCGGGCCGGGGAGTCCGGCGAGCACCGCCATGCGGAGCAGATCCGGTGTCCCTGACCGCAGATAGACCGCGCCCGCGTAGCCGCCGACCGCCTCGATGGTCCGGAGCGCGCCCTCGGCCAGGACCAGCGGCAGGGCGTCGAGGAGCTGCCCGTCGGTGTCCGCGATCCCGGGATCGCCCCCGGTCCCGGCCGACGGGGCAGGGTCGGCCACGCCGTGCGACGTCACACAGCCAGGATGCTCCCGGCCCGCCGGGCCCCGCATCTCGGCGCCGGTCGCGCGACGTACCGGCCCGGACACGCCTGGTCACGCCGGGACGCGCCCGGCGCGCCGCCGTGCGCCCGGTCGGCACTGTTGACCCGGCCGCCGCGGCTCGCGACACTCGATCGTCGGCGACCGAGGGCGGGCGCCGGCAGGCACGATGCCGGAGCACTTCCACCACCTCGTGACCAGGGGGCGTGATGACGGGCCAGGTTCTTCCGTACGACGTGGAGGGCAGCGGGCCCCGGCGGGCCCTCGTGCTGCACAACTGGTTCGGCGACCGCACCAGTTTCGACCCGCTGCGCGCCCACCTGAACGGCGACACCGGCTCGTACGCCTTCCTCGACTGCCGCGGCTACGGGGAGGCGATCGACACCGAGGGCGCGTTCACCATGGAGGAGGTCGCCGCGGACGCGCTGGCCGTCGCCGACGACCTGGGCTGGGACTCCTTCACCGTGATCGGTCATTCGATGGGAGGCAAGGCGGCCCAGTTGATGCTGCTCGACGCGCCCGCGCGGGTCCGCTCGCTCATCGGCATCTCACCGGTGTCCGCCGCCGGCTTCCCGCTCGACGAGGCGAGCTGGGCGCTGTTCGCCGGGGCCGCGGAGGACCCCGCGTACCGGCGGGTCATCATCGACACCACCACGGGCGGCCGTTACGACGACGCCTGGCTGGATCCCGTCGTGAAGCGCTCGGTGGAACGCTCCTCGGCCAGAGCCTTCCGTGCCTACCTCGACTCGTGGTCCCGCACGGACTTCCACGGGCGCGTCAAGGACAACCCGGCTCCCGTTCTGCTCGTCGTCGGCGCCCACGATCCGGCCCTGGGCGCCGAGGCCATGGCGGCCGGCTGGCTGCGGTGGTACCCGAACGCCCGCCTCGAAGTCCTTCCGGAGGCAGGCCACTACGCCCCGGAGGAGACCCCGGAGGCGCTGGCCGCGGCGATCGAGGACTTCCTCGCCGGCTGACACGCGGGGCGACGTGGCGCCGCCCGGCGCTCCGCCAACGGCCCGGCGGCCGCGCGGCGCCCTGCCCGGCGGCGCCCGTTCCCCTGGCCCGGTGCGCGCCCGACGGGTCTGCGCGAGCATGGACGGGGAGAGGCGGGTGCCATGGAGTCGTCCGTGCTGACAGCGGTGGTCGCGGCGGCGGCACTGGTGTGCCGTGCCGCGGTGCTCGAGCTGCGCGAGCCCGGCACGGGACGCCGTGCCTGGGCCTTCGCCACCGACCGGCGGGCGCTGGGCGCCGGACTGGGGGCCGCACTCGCACTCGGCGCGACGGGCTGGCTGACCGTCGGGGCCGACGCGGTGGTGTGGGCGGGACTCGCCGGCATCCTCGTCGCCTCCCTCACGGCCGAGCTGCGCCCACCGGGGGAGCGAGCGCCGGCACGGCGGGATCCGGAGGACGGGACCTAGCGGACCACGGTGACCTGGCCCCGGATCCCGCCTGTCTCGGAGAGGCGGTGGACGGTGTCAGGGTCGTCCGGTGGACGTGACGGGGAGATGTCGACGGCGGCGACGCCCGCAACCTGGCCGTCGAGCGCCGACGCGAGCGCACCGCGGCCGACGCGTACCGGCGAGGTGGAGGCTCCGGCCGGGGCGAAGTAGGTTCGGTTCCCGCACCGGACGATCATGAGGAGCAGCCGTAGTGACCACCGACCACCGCATCGGACCGCCGCACGTCGGGAGCGAACGCGACACGCTGCGGGCCTTCCTCGACTACCACCGCGCGACGCTCGCGATGAAGTGCGAGGGGCTCGGCGACGACCAGCTGCGTGAGCGGTCCATGCCCCCCTCGACGCTGTCCCTGCTCGGCCTGGTCCGGCACATGGCCGAGGTGGAACGTGCCTGGTTCCGCCGGGTCTTCGAGGACGGCGAGGCGCCGATGGTCTGGTCGGACCGGATCGACTTCCAGGCCGCCTACGACGCGAGCCGGTCCACCCGGGCCGAGGTCTTCGCCGCCTGGGAGGCGGAGGTCGAGAACTCCCGGCGGATCGAACGCGAGGCGGCGTCCCTGGACCTCGTCGGACACCAGCCGAGGTGGGGCGAGGACGTGTCGCTCCGGATGGTGATGGTGCACGTCCTGCTCGAGTACGGACGGCACAACGGGCACGCGGACTTCCTGCGCGAGGGCGTCGACGGAACCGTCGGCGCCTGAGCGGTGCCCAGGGCCTGTCCGGCGGATCAGGGGCGGACAGGCCCTCGGTCGGCCACGGGCTCACCGCCGTGCTGGTCGCGCTCACGGGCGTGCTGCTGCGGGAACGCCCGGCCCGGGACACCGCCTGATCCCACTGGCAGCGGCCACCGGCCGGTGGGACGCTGGCAGGAGAAGCCGATCCGCGCAGGAGTGAGCATGGGCGCAGCCCCCGCCGTGCGCGTGGACGAGACCGCCTTCCAGGAGCTGGAGCGATCCTTCTCCGGCCGGCTCGTCCGCCCCGACGATCCCGCCTACGACGAGGCCCGGCGTATCTGGAACGGGTCCATCAGCAAGTTCCCCGCGCTCATCGCGTACTGCACCGGTGTCGCCGACGTCGCCGCCGCGCTGGAGAGCGCGGCGCGCAGTGGCCTCCCGGTCGCGGTACGGAGCGGGGGCCACAGCTTCCCGGGCCAGTCGCTGTGCGACGACGGCATCGTCATCGACCTGTCGGCGATGAACGGGATCCGCGTCGATCCCGTGAACCGCACGGTCAGGGCCCAGGCCGGAGTCCTCCTCGGGGCGCTCGACCGCGAGACGCAGCACTTCGGGATGGCCGTGCCCGCGGGGATCGTGACGCACACCGGTCTCGCCGGACTCACCCTCGGCGGCGGGATCGGCTGGTTGATGCGCAAGTACGGACTCACCGTCGACCAACTGCTCTCCGCCGACGTGGTCACCGCCGACGGCTCCTTGGTCACCGCGAGCGAGAGCCGCGAAACCGAGCTCTTCTGGGGACTGCGCGGCGCGGGCAGCAACTTCGGCGTCGTCACGGAGTTCGAGTTCCGGCTCAACCCCGTAGGACCCATGGTGCTCGCCGGACCGATCCTGTGGCCGCTGGAAGAGGCACCGCACGTGCTGTGCTTCTACCGGGACTGGATCACCGACGTCCCCGACGAGCTCACGACCATCGTCGTCCAGCGCAAGGCCGCACCCCTCCCGGCGATCCCGGTCGAACTGCACGGCAGGCCGGTGATCGCGGTGATCAGCTGCTACGCCGGGGACATCGAGGCAGGCCAGGAGGTTCTCCGGCCGCTGCGCGAGTTCGGGACGCCGCTGCTCGACCTGTGCGCTCCCAAGCCCTACGTACAGCACCAGTCGATGTTCGACCCGTCCTTCCCCCACGGGTGGTGGTACTACATCCGGTCCTGCGACGTCGACCGGCTCAGCGACGAGGTCATCGGAATCAGCGCGG
Source organism: Streptomyces sp. NPDC046712 (assembly GCF_040645695.1). Taxonomy (NCBI): domain Bacteria; kingdom Bacillati; phylum Actinomycetota; class Actinomycetes; order Kitasatosporales; family Streptomycetaceae; genus Streptomyces; species Streptomyces sp. NPDC046712. Next base: position 21,869 of record NZ_JBEYYW010000027.1, read on the forward strand.
CGCACGCCCTGCAGGTCTCCTCCCCCCTCTCGACCTGCGGTGTCTTCCACCTGGGCGGCGCCGTCGCCCGCGTCGGCGAGGACGAGACGGCGTTCAGCGGCCGCGGCGTCGGCCACACCTTCAACATCAACGGCAACTGCGTCGACGCCGAGGGGTTCGCCGAGGAGCGCACCTGGGTGCGGGACTGGTGGTCCGCCCTGGAGCCCCACCACGCCGGTGTCTACGTCAACTTCCTCATGGAGGAGGGCGCGGACCGCGTCCAGCAGGCCTACGGGACCGACAAGCTCCGCCGGCTGCGCGCGCTCAAACGGGAGTACGACCCCGGCAACGTCTTCCGCTCCAACCAGAACATCACCCCGGCGGCCTGACCACACCCGTCACGCCCGGGCGACTGTCAGTGCCGGGTGCGATGCTGCCGGGTATGGACGAGCTGATGCGAGGCCGTGTGTACGGCGCCGACCACGACGATCCCGATCCTGGCCCCCGACCGGGGCGCGTCTACCGCGAGCTGGTGGCGGGCCCCCTGGACGGCCTCCTGCTCGACGTCACCGGATGGACCGCGCGACAGCTGGAGGAGGGGGCCGCCCTCGCCACGGAGATCGGTTCCTACGGCCCGGGCGGCCACGCCCGGTACGGGCCGCGCGAGGGCGACGCCGTGCACTGGGACTGGGAGGGCGACACCCGCTAGGCCCTGAGCGGCCCGACAGGCCCCGCCGGACTGCGCCGGCGAACGAACCGGGGCCCCCGGACCGGCCCCGTGCGGCTCCGCCCCGGGATCACTTGCCGCTGTCCTCCGCGAGCGTGTGCGCGACAAGGGCGTTGGCGTGGCCGTGCCCCAGACCGTGCTCGGCCTTGAGCCACGACACGAGCTCCATGTGCTTGGTCAGCGGTGACGAGCGGATCAGCTCCTTCCACTCGGCGACGGGGCGGCCGTACTTCTTCTCGATCGAGGGGAAGTAGCTCGCGGGGCCCTTCACGGTGTCCGTCATGGTGTCCAGTCCTGTCGGTGCGTAGTGTTCTTGCAGGTATGACCGGACGGGACGTGCGAAGTGATCGGTTCGGGCGTGTGAGGTGGATCACGCCTGCCGTGCGCCGGCCGGAACCAGGGTTCCGGCCGGCGCGGCGGTCACAGCGCCGGGTGGGCGTTCTTCAGGAGTTCCTGGAACTGGGCCGAGAACCACTTCCCGGAGAGCGGCGCGTCCGGCAGCGCGCCCGACATGCTGTTGCCGTTGCGGGCGTTGCCCGTGTACGTCGGGTCGCACATCCGATCGAAGCCCTTGCCCTCGTCGTTCGGGATCTCCTTGCTGGCACCGTCCGACTCGCCCGGGGGCTTCATCCACACGTACGCGTCGATGCCCGCCGCCGGGGCCGCCTTCGGCCGTTCGCCGAGCCCCGCGCCCGACTGGTTGCACCAGTTGCCGAGGTGGATGCGCCGGTCGTAGCGGCCGCCGTTGACGTACGTGTTGACGTCCGTCAGCGCCCCCGGGCCGGTGGGCCGTGCCGTCCCGCCCCAGCCGTTGCGTGAGGTGTCGATCAGCATGCCGAGGTTCGCGTCGAAACCGAGGGAGACCAGCTTGGTGCGCATGGCCTGGGCGTACGACAGCTCGTCCGTGTACCGGTTCCAGTCCACCCACGTCGACTGGCGTACGGAGACGCCGTTGACGGAGTCCTCGATCTTGAAGTGGTCTTCCTTCAGCGCGCTGTAGTTGGCGGTGTTGACGATGAAGCCGTGCACGTTGGCGACTGTGGAGCCCTCGGCGGTCGCGGCCTGCTTGAACAGCTCGGCGGACGCGCCGAAGTTGTCGTCCCAGCCGAGCCAGCCGTGGTGTCCCGCGTCCACGTAGTTGTAGACGTTGCCGATCGCGCCCAGCTTGTTCAGGGCGTAGCCGACACCCTTGATGTAGTTGCCGTTGGCCTTCATCACATCGCAGTTGGCGGTGGCCGTCGGGCGCCCGGACACGTTGGTGACCAGGTTGGGCAGCGAGTCGATCTCGACGGTCGTCACGATCCGCAGGCCCGCGTACTTCGGGTCGGCGAGGATCGCGGCGATCGGGTCGATGTACTGGGTCTTGTACTTGTCGATCTCGGTCGGGCCGAGTTCACCGTTGGAGGCGAGCGCGGCGCAGTCGCGGCCCGGCAGGTTGTAGACGACCAGCTGCACGACGAGCTCGCCGCTGCCCTTCTGGGCCAGAGCCTCGTCGAGGTGGTCGCGCAGCCCCATGCCGCCGTTCACCCCGGCGATGGCGGCCGTTCGGTCCAGCCAGACGCCGGTGGGCTGGTTCGAGACCTTGGTGCCACCGGCTTCGGCCGCAGCCTTCGCGGACCACTCGGGGTTCACGTAGACCCTGGCGCCGGCGTACGGGTTGTCGGCCTTGGTGCCCGCCGGCGGCGGAGTGGTCGGTGGCGTCGTCGGGGGAGTGGTGGGCGGGGTGGTCGGCGGCTGGGTGGCGCCGTTGCAGACGACTCCGTTGAGCGTGAACGTCGCCGGGACGGCGTTCGTCCCCGTGTGGGAGCCGTTGAAGCCGAAGGAGGTCGAACCGCCCGTGGCCAGGCTTCCGTTGTACGAGACGTTCCTGGCGGTCACGGCGGCGCCGGACTGGGTGATCGTGGCGTTCCAGCCCTGGGTGACCTGCTGGCCGCCCGCGTAGGACCACTCGAGCGTCCAGGAGCTCAGGGGGTCGCCGGTGTTGGCGACGGTGACGTTGGCCCCGAAGCCGTTGTTCCACTGGTGGGTGATCTGGTAGTCGACCTTGCAGCCGGCTGCTGCGGCTCCGGCCGTGCTGGTCATGACGGTGGCGGTGGCGCCGGTCGCCGTGATCAGGCCGATGGCCGCCAGGAGGGCGGTGCGGCTCGTGGTGCGGCTCATGTCGTGGTGTGCCTTTCAGTTCAGGGCGCGCAGATGGTCGCGCAGCCCGATGCCGAATGCGGTGGGTGTGCCGTGCGAGGTGATCAGGGCCGGTCCGGAGGAGCAGTTCCAGGTGTTCCAGGTCCAGCCGAGATAGGAGAGCCCGCGGTCGTCGAACCACTTCATGACGCGGTCGATGAAGCCGTGGCCACAGGTGTTCTCGCCGATCTCGCCCGCGACGAGCAACACCTGGGCGGCGACCGGAGCGAGGGTGCTGTCCCAGCACGCCTCGTTCGAGCAGGTGTTGAAGTTGTAGACGTGCCAGGCGGCGGCCAGATTGCCCGCCGGATCGGTGGGGCGGTGTGCGAGCCACTGGCTCAGATCGTTGGAGTACGCGATCCCGGGTACGAGGACGAGGTTCCGTGACCCGGTCGCACGGACCGCGTCGAGGAGGTCCTGCATGTCGGCGACCTCGTAGCCGATGCCCGGGCAGGTGCCGCCGTCGCGCCAGCACGTCCAGGCCTGGGCGGCCGTGGAGGTCGCCCGGTCGGGATAGGGCTCGTTGAACAGGTCGAAGACGACACGGCGGTCGTTCTTGAACGTGTCAGCGACCGAGGTCCAGAAGGCCGGGGTGTACTGGGCGTTGGGCATCGGCTTCTGGCAGGAGGCGTGGACGTCGGAGCACCCCGCCGAGTTGCCGGTGTACTGCCCGTGGGTCCAGTGCAGTTCGACGATCGGGGTCATGCCGTGCGCGAGGACGCGGGTGACCAGGTCCTTGACCGCTGTGACGTACTGCGTGCCCCGGTACTCGGGCTTGATGTTGTCCAGGCCCAGCCAGCACTCCTCGTTGAGCGGGATACGGACGGTGTTGGCCTTCCAGTCCGCGATCGCGCGGACGGAGGCGTCGTCGACCGGGCCGTCGAAGATGCCATGGCCCTGGACGCACATGAACTCACCGCCGGAGCGGTCGACGCCGAGCAGGCGACGGGTGGCGCCGTTCTGGTCGGTGAGCCGGTTACCGGCGACGCTCAGCTCGGGCGCGCCGGATACGGGGTCCGGCGGATCGGCGACGCCCGCACCGCTGTCGCGTCCTCGCGTGGTGGAGTGCGCCGACCGGACGGTCCTTCCTCCGGCTCGCGGAGTCGCCGTCGAGCCCGATGGATGTCATGCTCATGAAAGGATTCGCATGTCCTCCATTCCTCGCAGGTCTCTGCTCAAGGCCGCGGCCGTCGCCGGCGCCGCCGCCCAGTTCAGCTGGGCGCTCGGGCGGGGCGACGCGCGGGCCGCCGCAGGCGCCGAGGCGCCGTCCGCGGACCGGCCCGCGACCGTCACCTGGCTGGAGAACGGCGGCCTCGGCGCCGCGCCAGGCTCCACGTTCGGCGTGCCCTGGCCCAAGGGGGCCCACCCCGCCGACCGGACCTTCGCGCTCACCACGGCCGACGGCAAGGAGATCCCCGTACAGACCTGGACCACCGCCCGCTGGCCCGACGGCTCCCTCAAGTGGACCGCGCACGCCGTCGGACCCGAGGCCGCCGGGGCGGAGCGGTTCACGCTCGCCCCCGGCACCCCCGCGACCGCGAGCCGACGCATCACCGTCGCCGAGTCGAACCGGCGGATCACCGTCGACACCGGTACGCTCAGGGCGGTGATCTCCCGCGACGGCGAGAAGCTCGTCGAGTCCGTGACGCGCGACGGAGTGAAGATCGCCACCGACGGGCGGCTGGTGCTGCTTCGCCAGAGCGACCTCGACGACGGGGACCAGGGCAACGCCAAGTGGGAGCGGTTCGACGGCGAGATCGCCGGCGCCACCTTCGAACAGCGCGGCCCGGTTCGTGCCGTGGTCCGCATCGACGGCAAGCACCGCAAGGGCAGCCGCAGCTGGCTGCCGTTCTCCGTACGGCTCTACTTCTACGCCGGTGCCGAGTCCTTCCGGATGGTGCACACCATCACGTACGACGGAGACCAGAGCAAGGACTTCATCCGCGGCCTCGGCGTCCGCTTCACCGTCCCGATGCGTGACGCCGCCTACGACCGCCACATCCGCATCGCGGGCGAGGGCAAAGGCTTTCTCACCGAGGCCGTCCAGGGCATCACCGGCCTGCGCCGCGACCCCGGCACCGCCGTCCGCAAGGCCCAGGTCGCGGGCGAGAAGCTGCCCGACCCGGCCACCTGGGACCAGCGGGTCACCACCCGGCTGCAGTACGTCCCCACCTGGGGCGACTACACCCTCTCCCAGCTCTCCGCCGACGGCTTCGCCCTGCGCAAGCGCACCAAGCCCGGCCACGGCTGGATCCCGGCCGGCGGCGGCGGACGGGCGAACGGCTTCGGCTACGTCGGCGGTGTCAACGGTGGACTCTCCTTCGGACTCCGGGACTTCTGGCGGAAGCACCCCGCCCAGCTCGACATCCGAGGCGCGGCGGGCGACGCCGCCGAGGTCACGCTCTGGCTCTGGTCGCCCGAAGCTCAGCCCATGGACCTGCGCTTCTACCACGACGGCATGGGCCAGGACACCTTCCCCGAGCAGCTCGAAGGCCTCAACATCACCTACGAGGACCACGAGCCCGGCTTCGGCACCCCGTACGGCATCGCCCGCACCAGCGAGCTGATGTTCTGGGCCAACGCGGCCACCCCCACCGCCGACATGCTCGTCGCCCAGGCCGCCGCCGTCTCCACCCCGCCGCAACTCGCCGCGAGCCCCGGGGACCTGAGCCGGGCCGGCGTCTTCGGCGGCCTCTTCGCCCCCGTGGACCGCTCCACCCCCGCCAAGGCGAAGATCGAGGACCACCTCGACTACCTCTTCACGTACTACAAGGACCAGGCCGAGCAGCGCCGCTGGTACGGCTTCTGGGACTACGGCGACATCATGCACACCTACGACGAGGACCGGCACCAGTGGCGGTACGACATCGGCGGCTACGCCTGGGACAACTCCGAACTCTCACCCGACCTGTGGCTCTGGTACGCCTATCTGCGCTCGGGCCGCTCCGACATCTTCCGCTTCGCCGAGGCCATGCCCCGCCACACCGGTGAGGTCGACGTCTACCACCTCGGCACCTGGGCCGGCCTGGGCACCCGCCACGGCGTGCAGCACTTCGCCGACAGCGCCAAGCAGCAGCGCATCTCCACGGCCGTCTACCGCCGCCCCTACTACTTCCTCACCGCCGACGAACGCGTCGGGGACCTCATGCACGCCCTGGTCGACTCCGACGAGACCTTCCTCGCCCTCGACCCCATCCGCAAGATCCGCACCGAGCCGTACACCCCGGACCGCCACGCCCTCTCCATCGGCTTCGGCACGGACTGGAGCGGCCTCGCCGCGGCCTGGCTCACCGAGTGGGAACGCGGCGGCCCCAAGGCGGCGAAGGCCGAAGCACGGCTGCGGTCCACCATGGAGACCATCGCCGCCCAGCCCAACGGATTCGTCCAGGGCACCGGTCTGTACGACCTCGACACCGGGCGGTTCGCGGTGGCGACCGAACCCGCCGTCGGCGTCTCCCATCTCTCCGCGATGTTCGGCCTGGTCGAGATGTGCGCGGAACTCATCGACCTGATCGACATACCGGCGTTCAAGGCGGCCTGGCTGGACTACTGCCGCTACTTCAACGCCACCAAGGCCGAACAGGCCGCCCGCTACGGCAAGAACTTCGGCACCCTGCTCCTCTTCCAGGGCCACTCCCGCCAGGACGCCTACGCCGCCGCCCAGTTGAACGATCCCGTCCTCGCCAAGCGCGCGTGGGCCAAGTTCCACGGCAGCGACGGCTACACCTCGGCGATGGTGTGGGACAAGACTCCGGTCCAGGGGCCCGCCGCCCTCGAACCGGGATACGAACACCTGTGGATCAGCACCAACACCACGGCGCTGTTCGGACTCGCCGCCATCCAGAACCTCGCCCTCGTCGGCGACAGCCTCCCCGCGTAGAGAAGAAGGAACGATGAGACGCACCGCCCTGCTCGTCGCCGCCGCGACCGCCGGCACCGTTCTGGCCGCTGTCCCCGCCCACGCCGACAGCCCCTACGGCCAGGGGCTCGACCACTGCACCCCCACCGAGGCCGGTCCGCTCGTCTGCCACTTCGACGTCGCCCCCGGAACGTACGACGTCATGGTCACCCTCGGCGGAGACACCGCCGGAGTCACGTCCCTCACAGGCGAGACCCGCCGCGCCCTGCTGCCCGAGACCTCCACCGGAGCCGGGGAGCGGACCCTGCGCTCCTTCACCGTGGACGTCCGCGAGCCCGAGGGTGAGCCGACCGGTCCCACCGGAAGCCCAGGGCTCGACCTGGCCTTCGCCGGCCCGGCGCCCCGGGTGGGGGGCGTGCGGGTCACCCCGGCCCCCGCCGCCACTCGGATCTTTCTCGTCGGCGACTCGACCGTGTGCGACCAGCCGGGCGAGCCGTACAGCGGCTGGGGTCAGCAGCTGCCGCAGTATCTGAAGCGAGGTGTCGTGGTCGCCAACCACGCCGACTCCGGTGAGAGCACGGTCAGTTATCTGGCGAACCCGGCCCTGTTCCCGACCGTCCGGCCGCTGATCAGGACCGGCGACCCGGTCCTGATCCAGCTCGCCCACAACGACAAGCAGACGGACGCGACGACGTACCGGGCGAACCTCACCACCCTCGTCGAGGGGGTACGGGAACGGGGCGGCCGGCCCGTGCTCGTGACACCGATCGTGCGCCGCTGGTTCAACGCCGACGGCACCTTGAACAACGGCACCGCCCTGCTCGTCAACGGCCTCGGAGTGGACCACCCGGCCGAGATCAGGCGCCTCGCGGGCGAGCTCGGCACCCCGCTGATCGACCTCACCGCCCTCAGCAAGGCGCGCGTCGAGGAACTCGGCCCCGAGGCGTCCAAGGCGCTCTATCTGACGGCCGAGAAGCGGGACAACACCCACACCTCGGTGCGCGGGGCCACCGAGTACGCGGCCCTGGTCCTCACCGAGCTGCGCGCCCAGGGGATCGTCCCGGACCGCCTGATCCGCTGAGTGCCTCCGAAGCCTAAGGCGACACAGGAGGCCGCCGCGGCCGGCCGAAGCTCCGACCGGCCGCGGAAGAGGGGTCGTCCTTCCCCGACCGGCTCCCGCGGGCGCCTCCTACCGGCCCGCTCGCCGCTTGTTCCACACGTCGAAGCCGACCGCGGCGAGCAGTACGAGACTCTTGATGACCTGCTGGTAGTCGGCGCCGATGCCGACCAGCGACATGCCGTTGTTGAGGACGCCAAGAACCACAAGGCGGCGGCGAAGCTCTCCTAAACAGCCTCTCCCCGGGTGTCAATGGTCCGCGTACGGCCGTTGCCGGACGAACACCCGTACGGTTAGCCTGTGTTCGTCATACCGATCTCTGATCGGGATTTCGAACGAAGAGGGGTGGGTGGACGGCATGGGGCGTCTTGTTCCCGCGGTGACCAGGGCATTCGACATCCTGGAACTGTTCCTGCAGGGCGACGGATCACTCTCCGCCCCCGAGATCACACGCAGGCTCCAGCTCCCGCGCACCACCACGCACGAGCTCCTCACCACCCTGGCTGCCCGCAACTACCTGACGCCGGTCCCGCAGCAGCCGGGCCGCTACCGGCTCGGCGTGCGCACCTACCAGCTCGGCAGCCGCTACGCCGAACAGCTCGACCTCGCCGCCGAAGGACAGGCCGTCGCCCGCGAGATAGCCGACACCTGCGACGAGACCGTCCATGTCGCCCTCCTCGAAGACCTGGACGTCATCTACATCGCGAAGGTCGACTCCACCCACGCCGTCCGCATGGTCTCCGCGGCGGGCCGCCGGCTCCCCGCCCACTGCACCTCCGTCGGCAAACTGCTCCTCGCGTTCCTCCCCGAGGAGGAGTTCGACGCCCGCGTCGAGGGCCGCGAACTGGCCCGTATGACACCCCACAGCATCACCGACCCCGATGCCCTGCGCACCGCCCTGGCCGAGATCCGCGCCCAGGGCACCGCCACCGAACACCGCGAGTCCAACCCCGATGTCAGCTGCGTCGCCGCACCCGTACGGGACGGCTCCGGCCGGGTCGTCGCCGCACTGTCCATCTCCGTGCCCGTGATCCGCTGGAGCGAGGAGCGCGAGGGCGAACTGGCCGCGCTCGCCGCGAAGGGCGCGGACGAACTGTCGCTGCGACTCGGCCACCGGAGCGCCCGATGACGCCGGAGATCGCCGTACGGGAGTACGCCGAACTCGGCGAAGGACCCACCTGGGACCCGGCCGGAGCCCGGCTGATCTGGGTCGACATCCTGTGGGCGGGCACCATGCGCTACGACGAGGGACCCGGCGGCGGCAACCTCGTCCGGATCGCCGGCGACGGCGCCGCCACCACGCTCCTCGACTCCGTCACGATCAGCAACGGCACCGGATGGAGCCCCGACGCCGCCCTCACGTACTACATCGACACCCCCACCCGGCGGATCGACACCCTGCGCGTCGAGGACGGACACGTCGTCGAACGCCGGGAGTTCGTCACCGTCGAGCCGGGCGCCGGTTACCCCGACGGACTCGCCGTCGACGCCGAAGGCTGCGTCTGGGTCGCCCTCTGGGACGGCGGACAACTCCGCCGCTACACCCCGCGCGGCGCGCTCGACCGAACCGTCCCCCTGCCCGTGCCGCGCCCCACCGCGTGCGCCTTCGGCGGCCCCGGTCTTCGTGACCTCTACATCACCACCGCCCGCACCGGACTCACGGACCCGTCCCCGCTGTCCGGCTCCCTCCTCGTCCTGCCGGACGCCGGCCAGGGACTGCCCGGCACGCCCTTCGCGGGCTAGGTCGTGTCCGCAGGGCCTGCCCGCCCGAACAGAGCCGGACCGCCCCCAACCGTCTGGACACGCCGCTGAGCTGCCGCTTAGGGTCGGGGGCCCAGGCGTCGGGCAGGCACCGTCCTCCCGCCCGGAAATTGTCCCGGAGAAGTGAATGGTCACCCTCGCCGATGTCGCCCGCCACGCCGGAGTGTCGGCCAGCACGGTCAGCTACGTGCTCAGCGGCAAGCGGTCCATCTCCGACACCACCCGCGAGCGCATCCGGCGCAGCATCGAGGAACTGGGCTACCGACCGCACGCCGGCGCCCGTGCCCTCGCGAGCAGCAGGACCCGGATCCTCGCCCTGATGATGCCGCTGCGCACCGACCTGTACGTGCCGGTGATGATGGAGATCGCCATGGCCGTCACCACCACGGCACGCACCCACGGCTACGACATCCTGCTCCTGACCGGCGAGGAGGGACCGGAGGCCGTACGCCGCGTCGAGGGCAGCGCCCTCGCCGACGCCATGATCGTGATGGACGTGGAGCTCGACGATCCCCGGCTGCCCCACCTACGCCAGGCCGACCGGCCCGCCGTGCTCGTCGGACTGCCCGCCGACACCACCGGACTGAGCTGCGTCGACCTCGACTTCGAGGCGGCCGGCGCGCGCTGCGTGGACCACCTCGCCCCCCTCGGCCACCGGCAGATCGCGGTGCTCGGCGAACCGCCCGCCGTCTACGCACGGGGCACCGGCTTCGCCGAGCGCACCCTCACCGGGCTGCGCGCGGCGGCGGCCGAGCACGGCATCGGAATCCTCCACCGCCCCTGCGACGGCACGTACGCCGCCCTCGCCGCCACCGTCGGCCGGATCTTCGAAGAACGCCCCTCCACCACCGCCCTCGTCGTGCAGAACGAGGCCGCCGTCGAACCCCTCCTCGCCCTGCTGCGCCAACAGGGCCTCGCCGTACCCGAGGACATCTCCGTCGTCGCGGTCTGCGCCACCCAGGTGGCCGCGCAGGCCTCCGTACCCCTCACCTCCGTCGGCATCCCGGCACAGGAGATGGGGCGGCGCGCGGTCGAACGCCTCGTCGCCCACCTCGACGGGCACGCGACCCCCGGCACCGTCCTGATCGCCCCGGAACTGACCGTCCGCGGCAGCTCGGGCCCGGCCGCCGCCACGCCGCCGCCCGGCCGCACCGATGGAGCACGCCGTGGGCATAGCCGTCGATGACTCCGCGACGGAGTTCCACGACTTCTTCGAGCGCCACTACGTCGAACTCGCCCGGCTGGCCCACATGCTGACCGGCGAGGCTGACGGCGCCGACGATCTCGCGGCCGACGCCATGGTCGCGCTCTGGCACCGCTGGGACCGCGTACGCGCCGCCGACCACCCCGTCGCCTACGCCCGCGGCGTGGTCGCCAACCTCGTCCGCAGCCGCATCCGGGGCGCCGTGCGGGAGCGTCGCCGCATCGCGCTCTTCTGGGACCGGCGCTCCGAACGGTTCGACGACCCGGACGTCCCCGTCGTGGTGGACGTCCAGTCCGCGCTGCGCGCCCTGCCCTTCCGCAAGCGTGCCTGCGTCGTCCTGCGCCATGCCTTCGACCTGTCGGAACGGGACACCGCGCTCGCCCTCGGCATCTCGGTCGGTACGGTCAAGAGCCAGACGTCCAAGGGCATGGCGGAACTGCAGTCGCTGCTCGGGCCCCAGGCCGCCACGGCGCTGGCCGGAGGGAGGAAGTGATGGACGACGCCCGGCTGCGCCGACAGCTGCGTGAGGCGGCCGACGCCCACCGGCCCGACCGCGCCCGCATCCTCGCCCGCGTCGAGCGGGGCATGGCCGAGCCGCCCGTCGCCAGGATCCGCCGGGCGGGACCGACGAGCCGCTGGGCGCGGACCGTCGCGGTGGCGTGCGCCGTCACCGGCGTCCTCACCCTCGGCGCGGTCGCCGCGACCACACTCCACCGCGTCGCCGCCCCGGCCGCCACCACCTCGGCGCCGGATCCGCTCCGGGCGTCGGGCGCTATCGACCCCGGCAGCAATCGCTGGTGGGCACAGAGCAACGTCACCGTCACCGCGCCCACCCCGCTGACCTCCCTCGTCGTCGAACTCCGCATCGCCCGCACGGGCGGCATCGCGAGCACGGGCCACTGGCGCACCCGCCCCGCCGAGGACTTCACGGTCTCGGTACGGGAGGAGTCCACGGCCCTGGTCTACCACTGGACCCTCAAGCCGGGCCGCACGGTTCCGCCCGGCAGCCATGTCTTCGCCGGCCAGTACAACCATGCCGAGGGCGCCCGCGACGCCACGGGCGACGCGTACACGATCACGGCAACCGACCTCGCCGACGAACAGAGCACCGTACGCGGCGACTTCACGCCCCGCTCATAGGCGGGGAGGGGCACCAGCCGCCGAGATAGGTTGCCCGGGTTGCCGACTCGGCCTCCCCGGGGGTGAGTTGGGGGCGGTTCTCCGGGACGGTGATCTCCGCGCCCGGGCCGGTGTTGCGGTACTCGGCGAAGCGCTGGGACTGCCACGGATACGCCTCCCGCATGTTCGCGTACGGCGCGGTGGCGTCGATGCCCGGGCCGAGCACACTGTCGCGCACGACCAGGGACGGCCATGCGGTCGTGTCCGAGCTGGGCACCCACGGGCGGGCCAGCTTGTAGTAGCCGTCTGGCGCCTCGCTGGTCACCCGGCAGCGGCTGGCCAGATAACCGTACGGATTGGCGCCGGCGGTGGACGGGGCGAAGACGAAGCCGTGCGGGGCGGACGCGAGGTCGGGGCGCAGCAGCGTACGGAAGTGGCAGTGCTCGAAGACCGCGGTCGCCCGGCCGAAGACGAAGTCGACGTCGCCCTCGACGTAGCAGTGCGCGAAGTACTGGCGGGCGAAGGCGGAAAGCGACATCGAGTCGGCGTAGAGCGTGTCCTGGTGGCCGAGGAACCGGCAGTGGAAGAAGGCGGACCGGTCGCCCTGGACCTTGATGGCGACCGCCTGGGTGCCGGGGTTCCCGGGGAGGTCGGTGCGCAGGAAGTCGTTGGCGAAGGTGACCCACCGCGCGGTGAAGCCGTCGGCCTGGACGGTGGTGGTCGCCGAACCGCTCGTGCCGTACGTGCCGCCCTCGGGGCGGGTCGTGCCGGCGGCGTTGTCGTACACCACGACGACGTCCCGCGGGTCCTCGCTCGCACCGATCCAGGTCATCCCGGTGCGGGCGGTGCTGACGGCGACGGTCTCCCGGTAGGTGCCCGGGGCGATCACCAGCGTCCAGCCGGCGCCGCTCGCCGCGCTCACCGCCGCCTGGACGGTGGTGTGGTCGCCGAGGCTGCCCGGGTGGACGTACAGGGTGCGCTCGTCGCGCCGGGCGACGGGCGATCCGAACCGGCCGAACGGGCCCGGGGAGCGCGCCGCCGAGGGTGCGGCGGCCAGGCCGACGGACAGCGCCGCACCGGCGCTCGCGGCGAGCAGGGCCCGGCGCCCGATCGAGTGACTTGGTGAAGGCATGCCAAAACTCTTTCGCTGGGGGAGGGGGTGCGGAGAGTGGAGCGGGATGCGGGATGCGGGATGCGGGATGCGGGATGCGGGAGGAGGCAGGGGCGGGGGGCGTGGTCGGACGGGTGACCGCGCGGCCGCCCCTGCCTCCCGTACGGGACGTCAGCGCAGCCGGCCCGCGCCCGCGCAGTGGTCGACGATGCCGGGCACCGCCTGCGGCACGTCGACCCGGGTGCGCAGGGACGGCGTCCAGCCCGCACCCTCGCGCAGCGTCTCGCCGGGAATCTGGGCGTTGTGGACGGCGAGCAGATCGACAGCGGCGCCGTTGACGAGGTTGCCCGCCGTGGTGACCGGCGCGTCGCTCCACTTCTTGAGGACCTTGCCGGCCGGAACGCCCGCGGGGAGCGTGAACGCGTTCTTCTCGGCGACGAGCTGCGACTCGAAGCCGATGCCGAAGCTGTACACGTATCCCGAAGCAGGCGCCACGAAGTGGTTGTTGTACGCGTCGACCTTGCCGAAGCGGACCCGCGGCGCCCGCTCGATCACGTTCTTGAAGAGGTTGTGGTGCAGGGTGACCCGCAGCTTGCCGCGGTCGGTCGCGCCCGCGCCGTCGCTGTTGCCGATCATCAGCGTCTTGTCGTGGTCGGCGAAGACGTTCCATGAGGCGGTCACCAGGTCGGCGCCGCGCACGATGTCCAGCTCGCCGTCGTGCTGCTGGTAGATCTCGCCGAAGTACGAGGGCAGCGAGCTGTCCGGGTGGGCGCCGTCCGTGAACGTGTTGTGGTCGATCCACACATGCGTGGAGCCGTGGACGACCATGCTGTCGTACTCGGAGTTCCACGCCCCCGTCGCACCGTCCGTCGGGTCCCACTGCGGGAAGCAGTCGAGCGGGCTCTCCATCGTCAGATTGCGGACCACGACGTTGTCGACGCCCTGGATCTGCAGGCTGCCGCCGGTGATGCCCGCGTTCCTGCCGACCCCGATGACGGTGGTGTTCGCGGGCACGCGCACCTTGATCGCCTTGCCCTGGGCGGTGGCGGAGGCCGCGCGCAGGTCCTCCTGAGGACCGCTGACCTCGTTCTCGTACCCCCAGACCGCCGGGTCGTAGTCGGCGAGGTACTGGTCGAAGTCGTAGCCGGGGGCCTCGAAGGCCGCGCAGCCCGCGGCCGTGGCGTTCAGCGTGCCGACGACCTTGACGATCCTGGGCTCGGTGCCAGCCACGGCGAGCGCCGCGCGGAACTCCTCCCAGGTCGTGACGGTGAAGACGCGGGAGGCGTCGGCCGCCGCGCCGCCACGGGTTCCCGTACCGTCCGACGCCCAGCCGTCACCGGCAGGCAGGGTCTGGCGGGCGGGATCGGGTCCGGCGGGCCGGGCGTGGGCGGCCGCGGTCGGGCCGGTGACGCTCAGGACGAGCGCGGTGGCGCCCACCGCCCACAGACGGGTGTGTCTCATGCTCGGCTCTCCTCGGGTTCGGGCCAGGTGATCCACCGCGTGGGGATCTCGTCGTCGAGCCGGCGCGTGTCGCTCGGCGCGAGGACGCGCGTCTGCAGCAGCTCGGCCGCGACCAGCCGCGCCACGGCGATCGCGCCGGGCGGGTTGAAGTGCGTGTTGTCCTGCTCGGTCGCGGTCCAGTTGAAGTACGTCTTCGTCGTCTCCGGACCGAGCTTCTGCCACAGCGCCAGGGAGAGTTCCTGGACGTCGAGGAGGACGACCCCCTCCTCGCGGGACACCTCCCGCATCGAGGCCGGGTACTCCCCGAGGGTCATCAGCGCCGTGCCGTTCGCGTCGAACTTCCGCCGCTCGACGGAGGTGGCGAGCACGGGCACCGCCCCGCGCTCCCGCGCCCCGGCGACGTACCGGCGCAGATTGTCCTGGTAGGAGGTCCAGGGCTCGGTGTAGCGGGTCGGGTCGGCGATCTTCTGGTCGTTGTGGCCGAACTGGATCAGCAGCAGGCCGCCGGGCCGGATCAGCTCCAGGATCGCGTCCAGTCGGCCCTCGTCGAGGAAGCTCTTCGTGCTGCGGCCGTTGATCGCGTGATTGGCGACGGCGACGTCCCGGTGGAGGAAGAAGGGGAGCGCCATGCCCCACCCGGTCTCGGGCGCGGCGTCGGCGTACTTCTGGGCGGCGGTGGAGTCGCCGGCGATGTACAGCGTGCGCATGCGGTGGGGTCCTCGGGGGGATCGGGGGAGGGCCGCCGCGGCGGGGGCCGCGCCCAGGGCGAGCGCGAGGCCCGCCCCGGCCGCGACCACCTGACGGCGGGTCGGTCCGGCCGTCACTTGTTCTGCGACTTCCACTCGGCCTGCGCCGTGTTGAGCTGCTCGGCCAGGCCGTCCAGGAACTCCTTGGCGGTGGACTTGCCGAGCAGCACCTTCTGGAAGGCGGGCTCGTTGTCGGCCTTGGAGATGGTGTTCCAGTCGGGCAGGTAGTACGGCAGCTGCACGATGGCGGCCTTGCCGCTGAACAGCACCTCGGCGGCGAGCTTCGTCGGCTCGGCCTTCTGGATCCAGGCGTCCTGCGCCGCCTCGGTGTTGGCGGGGATGGCGCCGGCCGACTCGTTCCACTTGCTGTTGGACTGGTGCGAAGCGGCGAACTCGATGAACTTCCAGGCCGCCGCCTTGTTCTTGCTGGAGGAGAACAGCCCGAGGCCGTCGACCGGGTTGGAGACCTGCACCCGGGTGCCGTCGTCGGTCGTCGGGTTCGGGATGCCACGGAACTTCTCGGTACCGAGGGCCTTCACATGGTCCTTGTAGGAACCCAGGTTGTGGTTGAGCATGCCGATCTCGCCGCTGTCCCACTGGGCGACCATCTTGGTGAAGTCGTTGTTGACGTCGGCCGCCGGGGTGTTCTTCTTGAAGAGACCGACGTACTTCTCGAGCGCCGCCACGTTCTTCGGGTCGTTGACGGTGGTCCTGTCGCCGTTCCAGAAGCTGGTGATGCCGCTCTGGCCGTACATGGCGTCGAGCGCCTGGGCGATGGAGCCCGCGCCGCCGCGAATGGTGTAGCCGAAGCGGTTCTTGTCCTTCGCCGTCAGCTTGTCCGCCGCGGCGTAGAACTTCGACCAGGTCGTGGGCTCCTCCAGTCCCGCCGCCCGGAACAGGTCGGTGCGGTAGTAGAGGACACCGTTGCTCGCGGAGGTGGGAACCGTGAACAGCTTCCCCTGGCCGCCGGCGGACTTGACGCTCTCGACCATGCCCGCGTTCAGCTTGCCCTTGAGCGCACTGGACTCGATCCGTGCGTCGAGCGGCTCCAGGGCGTTCTGCGCGGCGATGCCGGCGAGCATGGCGGCCCCCACGCCGCCCACGTCCGGCAGTCCGCCGCCCTGGATGGCGGTGTCGTACTTGGACTGCACCTCCGTCGAGGCGATCCCGACGTACGTCACCTTGATGTCGGGGTTCGCGTTCTCGAAGTCCTTGATGATCTCCTTCCAGACGTCGGTGCGGACACCGCCGTTGTTGTCCCAGAAGGTGATCTCTCCCTTGCCCGATCCCTCGTTGCCCTTGTCGCCTGCGGCGCCGCTGCCGTCGTCGCCGCAAGCGGTGACGGTCAGCGCGAGGACGGTGGTCAGGGCGAGGGCACTGGCAGCTCTGCGCCGTCCATTGCGGAAGATGGTCATCGTCGGCTCTCTTCTCTCGGGGGGATCTCACTCGGGGTGATGCGGAAGGTGGTGAAGACGGCCGTACCGGCGGGGCCCGTGCCCGTCGGAGCGGCGGCGAACAGGCCGAGCAGGGCGCCGACCCAGCGCCAGGGGGTGGCGGCGAAGACCTGGCCGGAGGGCGTGAAGCCGTCGGCCGTGTCCGCCGGGTCGCTGGTGGCGTACGAGAAGCGGCAGCGGGCCCCCGCGCCGATCTCGATCCTCAGCCGGGCCCGGCCCTCGGGCGCGGGCCGCGGAGGGGCCGCGTCCCGCTCGCGGTCGGCCGAGACCGGGGCGAACCGGTGCACCAGCCGGACGGCGCCGTCCGTACCGCGCTCGAGACCGATCCAGCTGTACGCGTCGCCGAGCACGGCAAGGCCCGCGCGGGCACCCGGCTCCTCGCTGTCGAGCCGCAGCTCGACCTCCACGGCGGACGGGTCGGCCGGCAGCCGCTGGGTGAGGACGTGCGGGAGCGCTCGCAGATCGTCGGCGTCCTCCGCACGGCCGCAGCTCAACCGCAACCCGTCGGCGGAGTGCTGGGTCGTCCACCCCTCCCTCGGGTTGGCCGTCCACTGCCACTGACGCCCGAACCGGCCGCCGGGGAAGTCGTCGTCGGTGGCGGGAGCGGACGGCGGCTGCCGCGGCAGCGCCGGCTTGGGGTGGACGGTGACCGGGGCGCCCTCGTCGCCGAGCACCGGCCAGCCGTCGTCGTCCCAGCGCATCGGCTGCAGATGGACCACCCGGCCGTACGCACCGCGCTGCTGGAAGTGCAGGAACCAGTCCTCGCCAGGGCCGGTGCGCACCCAGCCGCCCTGGTGCGGCCCGTTGACGTCGCTCCCGCCCTGCTCCAGGACGACCCGCTCCTCGTACGGGCCGAAGAAGCCACGGGACCGGAAGGCGCCCTGCCAGCCGGTGGCCACCCCACCGGCGGGGGCGAGGATCCAGAACCAGCCGTCGTGCCGGTACGCCTTGGGGCCTTCGAGGGTGAACCAGCCCGGGATGCGGTCGGCGTCGACGATCGTCCTGCCGTCGTCGAGGAGTTCGGTGCCGTCGGCGCTCATCCGGTGACCGGTCAGCCGGTTGTTGACACCGGAGCGGGACTTGGCCCAGGCGTGCACGAGATACGCCTCGCCGGTCTCCTCGTCCCACAACGGACACGGATCGATCAGCCCACGGCCCGCCTTCACCAGGTGGGGCGTGCTCCATTCACCGCGTACGGACGGTGAGTTGATCTGCCAGATGCCGTGGTCGGGGTCGCCCCAGAAGATCCAGAACCGGCCGTCGTGATGACGCAGCGACGGAGCCCATACGCCCCCGTCGTGCCGGGGCGAGGCATAGGACGCCTCCGGCGGCAGCCGCTCCAGGGCGTGCCCGACCAGCCGCCAGTTGACCAGGTCGCGCGAGTGGAGGATCGGGAGGCCCGGCGCCCGGCCGAAGCTGGAGGCGGTCAGGTAGTAGTCCTCGCCGACCCGCACCACGTCCGGGTCCGACCAGTCGGCGGCCAGGACGGGGTTGCGGTACGTCCCGTCGCCGAGGTCCCCGGTGGACCACGTGCTCTCACGGCCCCTCATCCGGCGACCGCCTTGCGCACGAGCGCCGCCGCCGCGTCCCGGTCGAGCCGGCCGTCGGCCACGACGGTGACGACCCGGCGGACCACCGTGCCGCCCGCCGGCACGCTCAGGCGCGCGTCGGAGGCGAGGGAGGAGCCGACGCCCGGGTACTCGGCGGCGCGCACGAACCACGGGTCCCGCCGGGTCTCCTCGGTCGCCCCCGCGAAGACCAGCGTCCACCCCTGACCCGCGAGCGCGACCCAGTCGGCGCGGGCCCCGTGCACGGCCTGTTCGCCGTCCGCGTCCGCGCCGAAGACCCCCGGCGCCGCGCTCTGCAGCGGGGCCCGCCAGAAGAATCCGCCGTAGGCCGCCCCCGGCCGGCCGTTGGTGGCCGGGCTGCCGAAGGACAGCTCCTCGTCCGTCGCGTTCGTCAGCGAGAAGGTGAAGTCCAGCGCCCACGCGCCGTCCGTGAGCGGGGCGGCGGCGATCGTGCGGTGCTCACGGAGCAGGACGCGCTCCCCGACGGCCCAGCTCAGCTCCTCCACGAAGCCGTCCGGGTCGCGGAGCTTGAACCCCTCGTGCCGCTGGACGCCGTGGTTGTCGAGCGCGGTAGGGCCCTGGTCACGGACGAAGGTGCGGCCGCCCCAGAAGTTGAACCCTGCGACATCGGGCACGGCGACCCCCGCACCCAGGTGGTGCGGATGGTCCTCGGGCAGCTGCTCGGTGACCGGGACACCCGCCAGGGTGGAGACGGGGTGCAGATAGGGGCGGGGGGAGTGGTCGGGCGCCAGTTCGGGGCGCAGTACGTACCGGGCGACCGTACGGCCGGCGACACGCAGAACCGTCGGGGGGTTCATCGGGAGTCCGCCTTCGGGGTCAGGGCCCAGGGGGCACCGAGCTCGGAGTAGAGGCTGAGGGTGTCGGCGCTCACCGCGACCAGCCCGTCGACGCCTGGCACGACCCGGCGGGGCGCGCTCTCGCCCGGCTCGGTGCGCCAGGCGTGGGCCGGGAGTTCCTCCGGGTCGGGCGCCAGCCTGACGGCCTCGACGACCCGCATGAACGCGCCGGTCGCCTCGGGCGGTACGAGCAGCTCGGTGCCGTCGGTGAGATGGGCGACGAGGTTCTCCAGGAGGTTGGTCAGCCCGTGGACGGACTCCTCCGGGCCGTGTCCGGCCCGCTGCAGCAGCACGCGGTCCTGCTTGTACCAGAAGGTGATCCGGCCCCGGCTGCCGTGCACGACCACGTACGGCTCCGAGGACTTCTCGGCGCACAGCGTGGCGGCCACGCTGACCCGGGTGCCGCGCGTCGTGAGGAGCCGGACGCAGGAGGTGTCGTCGGACTCGATCGCGTTGGCCCGGAGCAGCTCCGTCTCGATGTGCTCGACGTCCTCGGCGCGCGGGGTACCGGCCAGGGCGAGAGCCGTGGCGACGGCGTGGGCGAGCGGATTGGTCAGGGCGCCGTCGACGACGTCGACCCCGTTCAGCCGCCGGCGGCCCGCCCAGGGCGCGCGGCGGAAGTACGCCTCGTCGCGGACCCAGGCCCCGGCCCCGCCGACCCCGAGGAGCTCACCGATCGCGCCCTCCTCGACCAGCCGCCGGACGGCGGGTACGGCGTGCGAGCCGAGCGACTGGAAGCCGATCTGGCAGGCCACCCCGGCGGCGGCGACCCCGTCGGCCATCCGCCGGAACTCGGCGTACGAAGGCGCCGGAGGCTTCTCCAGCAGCAGATGCGCGCCGTGCCTGGCGGCGGTCAGGGCCAGGTCGGTGTGGGTCTGGATCGGGGTGCACACCACCGCGATCCGGGCGCCCGTCGAGGCGAGCAGCGCGTCGAAGTCGGCGGACTGCTCCGGGGTGCCGAAGCCGTCCAGCTCCTCGGCGTCGAGCGGCCGCAGTTCGCAGATCCCGGCGAGGCGGACCAGGCCCATCCGTTCCAGTCGGCGGATGTTGAGCAGATGGGAGCGGCCGTGTCCGCGGGCGCCCGCGAGGACGACGGGGAAGGGGGTGCTCGGCGTGCTCAACCCTTCACCGCCCCGGCGCTGAACCCGGTGACGAGCCACTTCTGGATGAAGGCGAAGACGATCACGACGGGCACGGCGGCGATGACGCCGCCCGCGGCGAGCGCGCCCAGATCGACGCTGTCCGCGCCCATCAGGGTGTTCAGGCCGACCGGGATCGTCTGCTTCTCCTGGCTGCTGAGGAACATCAGCGCGAACAGGAAGTGGTTCCAGGCATGGACGAAGGCGAAGGAGCCCACGGCGACCAGACCGGGCCGCAGCAGCGGCAGCACGACGATCCGGAACGCGGTGAAGCGGCTGCAGCCGTCGACCCAGGCGGCCTCCTCGAGGGAGTACGGCACGTTCCTGATGAAGCCGCTGATCAGGATCATGGACAGCGGCAGCTGGAAGACGGTCTCCGCGATGATGACGCTGCCCAGCGAGTTGATCATGCTCAGATTGGCGAAGATCTGGAACAGCGGGACGAGCAGCAGCGCACCCGGCACGAACTGGGAGCACAGCAGGGCCAGCATGAAACCCTTCTTGATCCGGAAGTCGAAGCGGGCCAGGGCGTAGCCGCCGGCGAGCGCGATCACTGTGGTCATCACCAGGGTGGCCAGGCCGATGAGCAGACTGTTCTGGAAGAACGTGGCGAAGCTGCGCTCGGTCCACACCTTCTCGAAGTGCTCGGTCGTCATCGGCCACGGCACGAGCGAGGTGGACCCGGCCGGGCGGAGCGCGAAGAGCAGGATCCAGTAGAAGGGGACGAGGGTGAAGAGCAGATAGATGCCGAGCGGCAGATAGATCTGCCAACGCGGGACCTCGTCCCAGGCGCGCCGCCGCCTGCGGGCGGCGGGTGCGGGCGGGTGCGGGGGTGGTACGGCGTCGGCGAGGGGCCGGGCGGACGCCTGGTGGGTGTCCTGGACGATCACTTGCTCTCGCCTCCGAACTTGCTCAGGCGCAGATAGACCATCGAGCAGAAGAGAAGGATCACGAACGCCACCGTCGTGAGGGCGGAGGCGTAACCGAAGTTGTGGGCGTCGACGCTGGTGTTGGCGATGTAGAGCGGGAGGGTGGTCGTCTCGCCCGCGGGCCCGCCGCCCGTCAGGGTGTAGAGGAGATCCACGTTGTTGAACTCCCACACCGCCCGCAGCAGGGTGGAGAGGATGATCGCGTCCTTCAGGTGCGGCAGTGTGATGTGGAGGAACTGCCGCAGCCGGCCGGCCCCGTCGACCTCGGCCGCCTCGTACAGGTCCTTCGGCACGGACTGGAGGTCGGCGAGGATGAGGATCGCGAAGAACGGCACACCGCGCCAGAGATCGGCCACGACGACGGCCGGGAAGACGGTGGCGGTGTCCGAGAGCCAGGACGTGCCGTACTCACCGATGCCCAGGTCGGCCAGGTAACGTGTGATGCCGGTCTGGGAGTTGTACAGCAGCACCCAGATCGCCGAGGTCAGCACCCCGGACACGGCCCAGGGCGAGAAGACCAGCGCCCGGCCGAGCGCCCGGCCGACGAACGTCTGGTTGACGATCAGCGCGAGCGCGAGCCCGAACAGCAGCTGCAGGGTCACCTCGACGGCGACCCACTTCAGGCTGAAGGTCAGGGTCCCCCAGAAGTGCGGGTCGTCGGTGAAGATCCGGGTGAAGTTGTCGAAGCCCGCGAAGCCGTTCCGCCAGGGCTTGGTGGGGTTGTAGTTCTGCAGGCTGTAGTAGAAGACGCTGAGCACGGGGTAGGCGATGAAGCCCAGCATCAGCAGCCCGGCGGGGGCGATCAGCAGATACGGCAGACGGCGGGGTGTCGCACCCGTGCGGCGACGACTGCGTGGCGTGGGGGTCTCGGGTGCCTGTGGCGGTGGGGTCACGGCTGTGGCCATGACGGCGGCTCCGTTCTCGGGCGCGAAGCGCTTCGCAGACGGTGTTCGAAATACCGGACAGGTGGAACGGGGAAGGATCGACCCGGGTGGTCAGCCCGCGTACGGATCCGGGGTCGTTCCCGGCCTGGCCAGGAACTCGAAGTCGCAGCCGGTGTCGGCCTGGGAGATCTGCTCGGTGTACAGCGCGCCGTAGCCGCGCTCGTACCGGGTGGGCGGGGGAGTCCACTCGGCCCGGCGCCGCTCCAACTCCTCGTCAGGGACGTCCAGATGGAGCGTCCTGGCCTCGACGTCCAGGGTGATGGGATCACCGGTGCGCACCAGGGCCAGCGGCCCGCCGACGTACGACTCGGGCGCCACGTGCAGCACGCAGGCGCCGTAACTGGTCCCGCTCATCCTGGCGTCGGAGATCCGGACCATGTCCCGCACCCCCTGTTCGAGCAGCTGGCGGGGGATCGGCAGCATTCCGTACTCCGGCATCCCCGGACCGCCCTTGGGGCCCGCGTTGCGCAGGACCAGGATGTGGTCGGGGGTGATGCCGAGTTCCGGGTCGTCGATCGTCCGCTGCATGGTGCGGTAGTCGTCGAAGACCACGGCCGGCCCGGTGTGCTTGAGCAGCCGCGGCTCGGCGGCGATGTGCTTGATGACCGCGCCGTCCGGACACAGGTTGCCGCGCAGCACCGCCACCCCGCCCTCGGCCGCCAGTGGACGTGAACGCTCCCGGATCACCTCGTCGTTGTGGACAAGCGCCCCGTCGAGCTGCTCGCGCAGCGTCGCGTGCGCGACCGTCGGGCGGTCCAGATGGAGCAGATCCGTGAGCCGGGACAGGAAGCCGGGCATGCCGCCCGCGAAGTGGAAGTCCTCCATCAAATACTGTCCGCCGGGCCGGAGGTTCGCGAGCACCGGAACCGTCCGGGCGATCCGGTCGAAGTCGTCGAGGGCCAGCTTCACCCCGGAGCGCCCGGCCATGGCGATCAGATGGATGACGGCGTTCGTCGAACCGCCGAGCGCCAGGACGGCGGCGACCGCGTCCTCGTACGCCTCGCGGGTCAGGATCCGCGAGAGCCGCAGATCCTGCCGTACGAGCTCCACGATCCGCATCCCCGAGGCGGCCGCCATCCGGTCGTGCCCGGACTCGACGGCCGGGATCGAGGAGGCGCCCGGCATCGTCACCCCGAGCGTCTCCGCCGCGGCGGTGAGGGTGGAGGCCGTGCCCATCGTCATGCAGTGGCCGGGGGAGCGGGCGAGCCCGTTCTCCAGCTCCGCCATCTCGCAGTCGCCGATGAGACCGGCCCGCTTGTCGTCCCAGTACTTCCACATGTCCGTGCCGGAACCCAGGGTCTCCCCGCGCCAGTGGCCCGGCAGCATCGGTCCCGCGGGCACGAAGACGGTCGGCAGGTCCACCGTGGCCGCGCCCATCAGCAGCGCCGGGGTCGACTTGTCGCACCCGCCCATCAGCACCGCACCGTCGACGGGGTAGGAGCGGAGCAGCTCCTCCGTCTCCATCGCCAGGAGATTGCGGTAGAGCATCGGGGTCGGCTTCTGGAAGGTCTCCGACAGGGTGGAGACGGGGAACTCGAGCGGGAAGCCGCCGGCCTGCCACACACCCCGCTTCACCGCCTGCGCCCGGTCGCGCAGATGCACATGGCAGGGGTTGATGTCGGACCAGGTGTTGAGGATCGCGACGACCGGCTTGCCCAGGTGCTCCTCCGGCAGATAGCCCAGCTGCCGGGTACGGGCCCGATGGCTGAACGAGCGCAGTCCGTCCGTGCCGTACCAGCGGTGGCTGCGGAGCTCCTCGGGCGCTTTCCCGCCCTGCGGGCCCGGCGTGCTCACGCCTGCCATCCGGCGGCTATCGCGGCGACCTCGGCGCGGTCCGCCTCGGGCAGCTCGCGGCTCGGCGGGCGGATGTCCCGGCGGCACAGCCCCAGAGCGGCCAGCGCCTCCTTGACGACGGTGACGTTGTCGGCGCTGCCGTTGGCGGCCCGCAGCTCCTCGAAACGGCGGATCCGCTCCCACACCTTCATCGCCGTCGGGAAGTCGCCGGCCCGCAGCGCGGTGAGCATCTCCAGGGAGACCGACGGGGCGACGTTGACCAGACCCGAGGTGAAGCCGGTGGCGCCGCCGGCGAAATAGGAGGGGGCGTACGGCTCGGCGAGCCCGGCCACCCAGACGAAGCGGTCGAGACCGGCGTCGCGGGCGAAGCCGGCGAAGCGCGACGCGTCCGGGACGGCGTACTTCACGCCGATGACGTTCGGACAGGCGGCGCCAAGTTCGGCCAGTCGCGCTCCGCCGAGCAGCGGGTTGCGGATGTACGGCACGATGCCGAGCTCCGGCACCGCCTCGGCGATGGCCCGGTGGTAGTCGACCCAGCCGCCCTCGGAAACATACGGATGGACGGGCTGATGGACCATCAGCATCCGGGCCCCCGCTTCTTGCGCATGACGGGCGGCCGCCACGGCGGTCGGCACGTCGTGTCCGACTCCGACCAGGACGACGGCGCGGTCGCCGGCCTCCTCGACGGTCAGCTCGGTGACCAGACGGCGCTCCTCGGGGGTCAGCGCGTAGAACTCGCCGGTGTTCCCGTTCGGCGTCAGGGTGCGGACGCCGCCGTCGAGCAGTCGGCGCAGCAGCACGCGGTGGGCGGCGGTGTCCACCGAGCCGTCCTCGGCGAACGGGGTCACGGGAATCGCCACCACCTCGGCGAGCGCGGCCTTCTCGGTCTCAAAGGTCTTGGTCACTCGGTCACTCACCGTCTTCGGGAAAGGCGCGCTCGACGAACGAGGCGATGTGGTCGTGCACGGCGAGGCCGGCGCCGGCCGAGTCGCCCGCGGCCGCGAGCCGCAGGATCTCCTCGTGCTCGGCGGCCTCGCGCTCCCAGGAGGGCGTAGCGGCCCAGGCCACGGTGGAGACGAGGGCGGCCTGGTCGCGCACCTCGTCGAGCATCCGGCCGAGCAGCGGATTGCCGCAGGGCAGATACAGGGCGCGGTGGAAGTCCCGGTTGGCCAGGGAGCGTTCGGCCGGATCATCGGCGCTCGCGGCCCGGCGCAGCGCGTCCCGCGCCTCGCCCAGCGGGGCCCGGGCGGCGACCGTACGACGGACCGCCTCCGGCTCCAGGAGCAGCCGTACGTCGTAGACGGAGCGGGCCATGTCGGCGTCGACCATCCGGACCGTGGCGCCTTTGTACTGGCTCATCACCACGAGACCGCTGCCGGCCAGGGTCTTCAGGGCCTCGCGCACCGGAGTCTTCGACACCCCGAAACGGGCGGCCAGTTCGGTCTCCACCAGGGCCTGTCCGGGACTCAGACCTCCGGTGAGGATGTCGTGTTTGATCGCTTCCAGGACGTACTGGGTGCGGGACGGGATGGGGCTGGGGGCGAAGGCCATGACGCACTCTCAGATCTCATGTATCGCGTCTCATATATGACGTACGAAGTGCAACGCGGTTGAAGCTAGGGGGGCGTTCATGTTTCGTCAATGCTTCGCGCAGGATTATTAGAAAGCGCTTGCTGCTGGCTGTGGCCAGGAAACACGGCGACGGGCGCCCGGACCGTGCCGCGGGCGCCCGTCGAGGCGGGGGAGGGAGTGGAGGTCAGCGGACCGCCAGCAGATGTTCGAGGGCCAGCTGGTCCAGCCGCTCGAAGGCCATGGACCGCTCGGCCGCCGCGGTCACGTCGAAATCCTCGAACGAGGCGCGGTCCGCGAGCAGACCGGCCAGCCCGTCCGGGGCCGTGGGGGTGGCGAGTTCGTCGAGCCGGGAGGCGGCCAGAGCCGCCCCGACCTCGGGGTCCGCGCGGAACGCGGCGGCACGCTCTTTGAGGATCAGGTAGTTGCGCATGCAGTTCTTCGCCGACTCCCACACGCCGTCGAAGCCGTCGGTCCGCACCGGCTTGAAGTCGAAGTGCCGGGGGCCTTCGTAGCCGGCCGTCTCCAACAGGTCCACCAGCCAGAACGCCTGGCGCAGATCGCCCGCGCCGAAGCGGAAGTCCTGGTCGTACTTGATGCCGGACTGGCCGTTGAGGTCGATGTGGAAGAGCTTGCCCGCCCAGAGCGCCTGGGCGATGCCGTGCGGGAAGTTGAGCCCGGCCATCTGTTCGTGGCCCGTCTCCGGGTTCACGCCGACCAGTTCGGGCCGCTCCAGGCGTTCGATGAACGCGAGCGCGTGGCCGATCGTCGGCAGGAGGATGTCGCCGCGCGGCTCGTTCGGCTTGGGCTCGATCGCGAAGCGCAGGTCGTAGCCCTGCTCGGTGACGTACTGGCCGAGCAGGTCGAAGGCCTCCTTCATCCGGTCCAGGGCCACCCGCACGTCCTTGGCCGCCCCCGACTCGGCGCCCTCCCGGCCGCCCCAGGCCACATAGGTGGTGGCCCCGAGCTCCACGGCTAGGTCGATGTTGCGGATCGTCTTGCGCAGTGCGTAGCGGCGCACGTCGCGGTCGTTGGCGGTGAAACCGCCGTCCTTGAAGACGGGGTGCGTGAAGAGGTTCGTCGTGGCCATCGGCACCTTCAGGCCGGTGCGCTCCAGGGCGCCCCGGAAACGCTTGACGGCGGCCTCCCGTTCGCCGTCCGTGGCCCCGAAGGGGATGAGGTCGTCGTCGTGGAAGGTCACGCCGTACGCCCCGAGTCCGGCGAGCCGCTCGACCGACTCGACCGGGTCCAGGGCCGGGCGGGTGGCATCACCGAAGGGGTCGCGGCCCTGCCAGCCGACGGTCCACAGGCCGAAGGTGAACCGGTCCTCAGGGGTGGGGGAGAAGCGTTCCGACATGGTCTGTCCCTCTTTTGCTGATTGCGGGGAGAACCCGCAGGGGAATCGACACGCGGCCAGGTCTGGTCGCCGTATTTGTTTTCTGAGATAACTAATACGGCATGCGCGCGACACCGCGCCAGAGCCGGTGTCGGTGTCGGTGTCGGAAGCCGGAACCGGAAGGTGGAACCGGAAGCCGGAACCGGAAGCCGGAACCGGGAGTCGGAGCCGGATACGTCGGATGGGGACCGGCGCCGGCCGGCGCGAGGAGACCCGAGGAAAGGTGAGGCCCATGGCGGCGACGCAACCGGCGGACGCGGTCGTGATCGGCGTGGACAGCTCCACGCAGTCCACCAAGGCGGCCGTCGTGCACGCGGCCACCGGCGCCCTGCTCGCCGTCGGCCGAGCCCCGCACACCGTCACGGGCACGGACGGAGCCAGGGAGAGCGACCCGGAGACCTGGTGGAGCGCCCTGCGCGAGGCGGTCGCCGCCGGCCTGGCGCGGGCGGCCGTTCCCTCCTCCGCCGTCACCGGCATCGCGGTCGCGGGCCAGCAGCACGGCCTGGTCGTCCTCGACGCCGCCGGCCGCCCGCTGCGCCCCGCCCTGCTCTGGAACGACACCCGCTCCGCGCCGCAGGCGGCCGCCCTCACCGCTGCGCTCGGCGGCCCCGGCCCCTGGCTCACCAGGACCGGCTCGGTGCCGGTCGCCTCCATGACCGCCGCCAAATGGCAGTGGCTGCGGGACCATGAGCCTGAGACCGCAGCCGCCGCCGCGGGCGTCCGGCTGCCCCACGACTTCCTCACCGAGCGCCTGTCGGGCGTCGCCGCGACCGATCCCGGGGACGCCTCCGGCACCTGCTGGTACGACCCGGCGAGCGCCGCCTACGACCCCAAGATCCTCCGGCTCCTCGCCCTGGATCCAGGCATGCTGCCCACCGTCGCCCCGACCGGCGCCACATGCGTCGGCACGCTCTCCCCGGCCGCCGCCCGCGCGCTCGGCCTCCCGGAGACCGTCTCCGTCGCCGCGGGCACCGGGGACAACATGGCGGCCGCCGTCGGCCTCGGCCTCGGGGGCGCGGGGCTCCTGGACCACCCGGTCGTGAGCCTCGGCACCTCCGGCACCGTGTTCGCCGCCACGCGCACCCGCCCCGCCGCCCCCGGCCTCGCCGGATTCGCCGCGGCCGACGGCACGTACCTCCCCCTCGGCTGCACCCTGAACTGCACGCTCGCCGTCGACCGCTTCGCCGCCCTCCTCGGCCTCGACCGCGAGGACACCGCACCGGGCGACGGCGTGGTCGTGCTGCCGTACCTCGACGGCGAACGCACTCCCGACCTGCCGCACGCCACCGGCCTCGTCACCGGCCTGCGCCACACCACCACCCCGCGCGCGATCCTCGGCGCGGCCTACGAGGGCGCCGCCTTCACGGTCCTGCGCGCCCTCGACGAACTGCTGACCGCCTGCGGCCTCGACCCCGCCGACCCGGAGGTCCGGGACCGGCCCCTGCGCCTCGTCGGCGGCGGCGCCCAGGGCCGCGCCTGGGCGGACACCGTCCGCCGGCTCTCCGGACGCCCCCTGATCGTCCCCGCCGCGACCGAACTCGTCGCCCTCGGCGCCGCGGCCCTCGCCGCGGCCGCCGTGACCGGCGAGGACCCGGTCGCCCTCGCCACCACCTGGGGTACGGGGAACGGCGAGACACTCCCGGCCGTCGACCGGGACGAGGAGACCTGGGGCCGGATCGCCGACGTCCTGGACCGGGCCGCCCCGAGCCTCCTCGCCTGACCCCGTACCCCTTCGCACCCTTCCGAGGACCACGATGAAGTTCACCGACGGCTTCTGGCTGATGCGCGAAGGCGTTCACGCCTCGTACGCCACCGAGGTACGCGATCTGCACCTGAGCGCCGACCACTTCAGGCCTACGCGTCCGTCAAGAAGGTCGAGACACGCGGCGACACCCTCAACTCCGCCCTCATCACGGTGGAGTGCTTCTCGCCCGCGACGGGCGTGATCGGCGTCCGCCTCACGCACCACGCGGGCAAGGCCGACCGCGGACCGGACTTCGCCCTGCCCGGGGACGGCCCGGGGACCGCGTCCGTACGCCGCGAGGGCCCGGTCACCGAACTGACCACCGGCCCGCTCACGCTGCGCCTGGACACCTCCGGGCCGTGGTCCCTGGACTTCCTCGACGCGGACGGCCGCGCCCTGACCTCGGCCGGCCGCAAGGGCACCGCCTTCGTCACCACCGGCGACGGAGCCCACCACATGATGGCCCAACTCGCCCTGGGCGTCGGCGAGAACGTCTACGGACTCGGCGAACGCTTCACCCCGTTCGTCAAGAACGGCCAGGTCGTCGACATGTGGCAGGCCGACGGTGGCACCAGCAGCGAACAGGCCTACAAGAACATCCCGTTCTACCTCTCCTCACGCGGCTAGGGGGTCTTCGTCAACCACCCGGGCAAGGTCTCCTTCGAGGTCGGTTCCGAATCCGTCGGCCAGGTGCAGTTCAGCGTCGAGGACCAGACGCTGGAGTACTACGTCGTCGCGGGACCCACCCCCAAGGACGTCCTCACCCGCTACATCGCCCTCACCGGCCGCCCGGCGCTGCCCCCGGCGTGGTCCTTCGGGCTGTGGCTGACCACCTCCTTCACCACGCCCTACGACGAGGCCACCGTCACCTCCTTCGTCGACGGCATGGCCGAACGCGGCATCCCGCTCTCCGTCTTCCACTTCGACTGCTTCTGGATGCGCGCCTACCAGTGGTCGGACCTCCAGTGGGACCCGGAGACCTTCCCCGACCCGGACGGGATGCTCGCCCGGCTCAAGGAGCGGGGCCTGCGGGTCAGCATGTGGATCAACCCGTACATCGCCCAGAAGTCCACGCTCTTCGCCGAGGGGATGGCCGGCGGCTACCTGGTGAAGCGGCCCAACGGCGACATCTGGCAGTGGGACCTGTGGCAGCCCGGCATGGCCCTGGTCGACTTCACCAACCCGGCCGCCCGCGCCTGGTTCCAGGACCGGCTGAAGCCGCTCCTCGCCCAGGGCGTCGACTGCTTCAAGACGGACTTCGGCGAACGGGTGCCCACCGATGTGGTCTGGCACGACGGCTCCGACCCCGAGCGGATGCACAACTACTACACCCACCTGTACAACCAGGCCGTCTTCGAACTCCTGGAGAAGGAGCGGGGAGCCGGCGAGGCCGTGCTCTTCGCCCGCTCCGCGACCGCGGGAGGCCAGCAGTTCCCGGTCCACTGGGGAGGCGACTGCTGGGCGTCGTTCGAGGCCATGGCCGAGTCGCTGCGCGCGGGCCTGTCCCTCTCCCTGAGCGGCTTCGGCTTCTGGAGCCACGACATCGGCGGCTTCGAGGGCACTCCCGACCCCGCCGTCTTCAAGCGCTGGCTCGCCTTCGGCCTGCTCTCCTCGCACAGCCGGCTGCACGGCAACGAGTCCTACCGGGTGCCGTGGGAGTTCGGCGAGGAGGCCGTCGACGTGGCGCGGGCCTTCACGCGGCTCAAGCACCGGCTGATGCCGTACCTGTACGGGGTCGCCGTCGAGGCGCATCGCACGGGCGTCCCCGCCATGCGCCCCATGCTGCTCGAGTTCCCCGACGACCCGACCTGCCGGACCCTCGACCGCCAGTACATGCTCGGTCCCGACCTGCTGGTCCCGCCGGTCTTCACCGCCGACGGCGAGGTGGAGGTGTACCTCCCGGCGGGGGAGTGGACGCACCTCCTCAGCGGCCAGACCGTCACCGGACCGTGCTGGCGCCGTGAGGTCCACGGCTTCGACAGCCTGCCGCTGTACGTCCGCCCCGGCACTGTCCTCCCGCTCGGCGCGGACGACCGGCGCCCGGACGGCGACTGGCTCGACGGCCTCACCCTGCTGACGACCCCGGGCACGACCGACCGCACGATCACGATCCCGGACCACCGCGGCGCTCCGGCGGCCACCTTCCACGTGACCCGCTCCGCCGGCACCGCACGAGCGGTCACGACCGACACGGACCGCCCCTTCGAGCTCCGCCTCGTGCACGGCGGCACGGCTCGCGGCAGCGGTGAGGTGACGGTCAGCCCCACGTAGCGGAGCCGCATCCTTGCCACGGAGGGGAAGGCGCGGACGGCGGCACCCCGACAGGACAGGGCCCGGCACCGGAAGGCATCGGTGCCGGGCCCTGCTGGTCGAACTTCGGCCGGACCCTCAGCCGGTGAAGCCGACCCGCGCGCCCAGGCGGCCGCGAGGCCGTCGCTGCGCGCGTTCTGGGCGCTGGCTGAGGCCGGGGAGCGGGGCTGCGGCGCCTCGCGCGGGACGTGGGCAGCAGCCGGAGCTGAAGGCGACCGTGCCCGCGCGGGACCAGGCCGCGCGTACCGGGGTCTGGCGGACATAGCGTCGGCGGCGCCGCTGGAGCGGGATGGCATCGGCATGACCAGGGGCGGAGCGGGCCCGGCTGCTGGCAATGGCGGGGATCGTCCTGGATTCGGGGTGCCGGTCCCGGTAGCTGGCCGCGCTACCCGCCTGGCCGATGTGGCGGGCGAGCAGCGGGCGGTGGGGATCCGGCGCCGTCCCTGTCTTGAATCCGTCGTGGTAGGGGCTGCCAGTCCTGGCGCCGCCTGAGTCGCGATCTGAAACGCGATGAGTCGCGATCGCTGTCTTGCAGTCTCCCTTTCTGACCTGCACTGAGGCGTGTTGAGTCGCTTTGAATCAGGAACCAAGAGCTCGCGCGGATAGGCGCGGTGGAGTGCCCGGGCCGCGATCCGGCCCATCCGCTTCTATCGCCGAACTGTCCCGGCAACGTTGACGGAGACCTTTTCGGCGCCGATCCGCCCCATGCGTTCGGTGCCCCATTCTCCTAATGGGGCCAGGGCCGCGTTGAGCGAGACCCCGTGCTCCGTCAAGGAGTACTCGACCTTCGGTGGCACTTCCCGGTACACCTCACGATGCACGAGCCCGTACGGGTCACGTCGTGCTGGCGTTGCCATCCGCCCCTCTAAGACGTACTTACCTATGAGTGAGTACCTCACTAATTAGTCCGTACTGGTCAACCCTACTGGCAGCGGAGAGGATTCAGCGGAGCGACGAACACGAGGGGGAGCCCCAAAAGTGACAATCAACAACAGTGTCCAGGTGAGTGTTCTCGGGCTGGGGGCGATGGGTAGTGCTCTCGCGGGCGCCCTGGTGAAGGCCGGATACGCGGCAACAGTCTGGAACCGCTCACCGGGGAAGGCGGACGACCTCGTTGCGCAGGGCGCGGCGGCCGCGGCCACGGCCGGCGACGCGGTCCGGGCCAGCGGGTTGGTGATCGTATGCCTGCTGGACCATGCGTCGGTCCATGAGGTGCTCGATCCGCTCTCCGATGAGCTGGCCGGACGAACCGTGGTCAACGTAACTACGACGTCACCGGCGCAGTCACGGGAGTTGGCCGCCTGGGCTGCCCATGCCGGGGTTGCGTATCTGGACGGCGGCATCATGGCCGTACCGCACATGATCGGCCGGCCTGGGTCATCGATCCTCTACAGCGGATCGGCCGATGTCTTCAATCAGTACAAGCCCCTGCTCGACCTGTGGGGAACCAGTACCTACTTCGGTGAGGATGCCGGGCTGGCGTCCCTGTACGACCTCGCCCTACTCGCGGGCATGTACGTCATGTTCGCCGGATTCATGCACGGAGCCGCCATGGTCGCCCCGGCAGGTGTGACGGCGGGCGAGTTCGCCGCTATGGCCACACCTTGGCTGACTGCCATGACCGGCGCCTTCCAAGGGTTCGCCGCAGTCATCGACGGCGGGGACTACACCGTCGAAGGGCAACAGAGCCTCCAGTTCTCCAACCTCAGTGACCTCCTGGCCGCCAGTTCCGACCAGGGCATCAGCACCGAGGTAGTCACTATGGTCCAGCGGCTCATCCAACGCCAGGTTGATGCAGGCCATGGAGACGAGGGCTTCGCCCGAATCATCGAGAGCATAAAGCAACCGGGCTGAGAACTCGCCCGGACGGGCGTGGGTCATGGTCGCCAGGTGGGCCGGTTGTCCCAGCGGTGGGTGGTCCAGGCGCGGCGGATGAGGCTGCGTAGGGTGATGATGGCATCGACGAAGTCGAAGAAGGCGTTGATGACGCTGGAGCGGCGTTCATAGCAGCGTTCAAGGCCGCGGAAGGCGTTCTGCCGGGCGTGCGTGCCCTCCACGTGCCGGCGGCGGGTGGCCTGGACGGGCCCCTCTCGCCCCTGCGTGCGATCTGACCGCGTAGCCCGCGTTCGTTGAGGGTGGTGCGGGTCCTAAGAGCTGTCCGCGTAATCGATCTTTGAGTGGTTCGAGGCGGACCGGTCGACCGGTGGTCGGCAAACTCCGCGACCTGGAGGCGTTTGTGCAGGCGTGCGATGCCGAGCATGGCGTGCTGGACGCCTTTGCCCTTGAGGCGGCAGTCGCGGAGGATCTTCCAGGGCTTCATGCGGGCGAAGCCGTGCTCGACACGGGCGCGGACTTGCTTGTGCTCACGGTTGCGCTCGGCCTGCCAGTCGTGGGCGCTCCTCGCGCTGACCCTGGGGTGATCGTTCCGTGACGTGCAGGAAGGCAACCTTTGATCCGACCGGGAGGTCATGTGGTCGTGATCAGACGCCTTGCTCGTACCGCCGCGCTCCCCGCCGCCCTCCTGCTGCTCACCGCCTGCGGCGGTGGGGACGACGAGGGCGCGCAAGCGAAGGCGCAGCCTTCGCAGCACCCGGTGTTCGACCAGCCGCTCGACCGCCAGGTCTTCCTGGCCCTGCGCCAGACGCAGAAGTCAGGCAGCGCGAGCTTCACGCAGACGGTGTCCTTCGAGTCCAAGAGGGGCACGGCCGTACAGACGCTCAGCGGCAAGCTGGACTTCACGAAGGGGGCCGGCGAAGCGACCGTGAAATGGCAGGTGCCGAAGAAGTACTCCGTCGCGGCGAAGGAGACGCTTCTCGGCAACACTCCCGGTAGAGCCTATGGCACAGCCTCTGGCAGCTTCCTCGTCGACCGGCAGCAGATCCACTACCGCGCCGCTTCCTCGGGCTACTGGCTCCGGTACAGCAGCGCCGACACCCTCGCCATGGGAGACAGCAACGACCCGATCGACCACCTGCGGGGTTCCGAGAGCCCGGTCGGCGGCACACTCCTGGAGGGCGTGGGCGGCTCGGATGCGAAAGCGCAGCAGGGCGGCCCCGCGGGTGGCCGTACGTACCAGGCGGAGATGCCCTTCTCGGTGGGGTGGACGTTGTTCCCTGCGGACCTTCGCAAGGAACTGGCGGCCGAGATGAGCACCAGCGCCCTCCAGGCCGGCTTTCCCCTGACCATATCCGTGGACCCGCAGGGCCGGATCACCCATGGCAGGGTGGATCTGTCGCGGCTCCTCCGGAAGAGCGGCGTCCTCGCCGACGTGACCTCGCTGACGATGGATCTCACTCTCACGGGGTTCAGCTCATCGCAGCCGGCCGCAGCCCCCGCAGGGCGCGTCCGCAAGGCTTTCGAGGCCGTGCTGCCCATGCGCGATGTGAAGGACGGCGGCTGCGTCGACTTCGACACCGGTCAGCGCGCAGCGCAGGCGGTCGTGGGCGTGCCCTGCTCCGGACCGTACGACGCCCGTGTCTTCACCCAGATCTCGTTGCGGCCAGGCGCGACGGCGGCGGAGACCCAGGAACGGGCCGGTATTGCCTGCCAGTTCGCCTACGACGTGGCCAGGCCGGCGTGGATGCCGAAGGTGCCGGAGATCTGGGCCTGGTGGACACCGGGATACGCGTCGGTGCCAGGCGACAAGGACCGGGTGACTTGCTACCTGACCACGAAGCGAGGCGATTCCTAGGGCGTGTATCGATGTGTTCCAAGGCTTGTCCCATGTAGGGGCGTGAGCTGGGCGCTTGCCTGACAGTACGGTCGTCGGGTGGAGTCGATGAGGCTGAGCGAGTGCCCGTTGCACGGGGTCGGTGTGCGTCCTGATTACCTGGTCGGGCGGCGGCTTGAGCAAGTGGTGGCTTTGTGGCATCTGTACGGCTCGGGGGTTCCGTCCGGCCCGCTGGACGTGTGGCTGATCGACAGCAAGGCGGTCGCCACGCACATCACCACCGGTTTGGACTGGTGCCTGATCGTGGAGATGTTGGCTCTCTTCGCGGGATACGACATGGCGGAGTCAGGTGGCGCCGATCGGCGGCGAGACCGCGTTCGCGGATCACCTCGGCGAGACGGTACTGGCAGTCAGCGAAGTGGGTGCCCCGGACAGCGGGCGGCTCGCACTGGAGATCTCCTTCGGCTCTGGCCGTGTCCGGTGTGAGACCTGGTCCGGAGATCTCCGCCTGTCCAGCAAGTGATCAGCACACCAGCCACGGCGGGAACCGTGTGAGGCTCCCGCCGTGACTGGTGTGATCACGGCGTCGCGGCCGTCCTGGATAGCCCCGTTCACCGGGTTGAGCCCCTGCTGTTTCGGCACGTTGGTGACACAGCTGCGGCACGAAGGAGCTGACGCGGTCCGCAGAGGCCGGCCGTGGAGCCTGCCATTGGAGGACCGGGTACTGGTCACTGCGTACTGGCGCACCAACTTGACGCTACGGCAGCTCGCACCGCTGTTCGGCGTCTCGACGTCCGCAGCCGACCGCATCATCCTCGGTCCCCTGCTCACGCTCAAGCCCCGCACGCGGTTCCGCGAGGACACCGTGCTCATCGTGGACGGTCCTGGGAGAAGGTTTTCACCGCCCTGCTCGCCCAGGCCGACGCCGAAGGCGACCTCGACTGGGTCTTCGCCGTCGACTCCACCATCGTCCGTGCCCCCCCCCAGCACGCCGCCGGTGCCCCTCAAAAGGGGCCCCGGCCGGTGAGCCGGACCATCATGCCCTCGGACGCTCCCGCGGCGGACTGACCACCAAGATCCACCTCGCCGCGGACAGTCACTGCCGGCCGCTCGCCTTCGTCCTCACACCTGGCCAGGCCGGTGATGCACCCGCCTTCACCCAGGTCATGGCTCGCTTACGGGTGCCGAGGCCGATCGGCCGGCCTCGGATCGCACCGGACGTGGTCCTGGCCGACAAGGCCTATTCGTCCCGCGCGATCCGGGCCTACCTCCGTCGGCGCGGGATCCGGGCCGTGATCCCGCAGCCCTCCGACCAGGCCGCCAACCGCAAACGCCGCGGCAGCCGAGGCGGCCGCCCACCGGCCTTCGACCGCGTGGCCTACAAGCAGCGCAACACGGTCGAGCGGTGCATCAACAAGCTCAAGCAGTGGCGCGGCATGGCCCCTCGATACGATAAGACCGCCACCGTCTACCTCGCCGGACTGCACCTCGCCGCCATCTTCATCTGGTCGGCGAGATGATCCGAAGAAACGGCCTAGGCGGATGGGGCTCCCCGACGGATCAAGCCGTGGGCCGACGGCGGTCCCGGAGCAGGCGGACGCCCTTCCAGACGTAGCCGGCGGTGATGAGCACGAAGCCGGCGAGGCCGAGCAAGGACCAGGATTCCGCCACCGTGTAGCCCAGCAGAAGGCCAACGAGAAGCAGCAGGGTGCCGACGGTCTCCAGCAGGTCGAGACGTGCCTTGGAACGCGCCGAAAGGTCAGGGCCGGTCATCAGGCCGATGACCCGGACGAGGGCGAGGGCCTGAAAGACGACCAGGACGACAGCGATCCACACGAGCCAGTCGGGTATGTCCACGGCGCGCACTGTACCGCCCGCCCGCTTCAACTGCCGGACGTCGAAGTGATCCAGAGGAAACGCCCTAGGTCGGTGAATTCCTCACCGTCGTCCCAGTAGGCATATGGGCTGAGGTCCGCGTAGTACATGCGACCATCGTCGTGCGCCTCGGGGCTCCTTGGACACTCACTGAACCAACGGTGGCGTGGCAGCCTCACGAGCCCGCGTCCGCCTGACCGGCACCCCGTTCCTCGGCTCTTCCGACTGGACCGCCTTCCTTGACGTCCGTCACGCAGGCCAACAACAGTTCTGCTCAGGGGCTGGGCCCTTGTGACGCGGTCAGCTCGGCGGGCCGACCCGCCCTCGGCGTGGGCCAGGCAGAGCTTCAGAACGGGGGCTCCTCACTCCAAGCGACGGTGGAGGGCTGGGGCGGACGGGGCTTGTCCTGGTGCAGGACAGCCACGGCCTCTTCGATGCGGCCGAGGTCGATGAGGTACCCGGCCACGTCGTGGCTGCTTGCGGGGGCGTGGGGTCGCAGGATCGCGACAGCCTCCTCGGTGCGTCCGGCGCTGGCCAGCAGCTCGGCAATGTGCGGTGCCGCGTACGACGTGCCGCCTTCGGGATGGGCCCGAGCCCGCTCCAACGCTTCGTTGACCCGGTCGCAGGCGGCCATCAGCGGAAGCCGTATCCAGAAGAGGTCCCACTCCTCCTCCCCACGGCGTTCCTTGAGGGCGTCGAGGTAGGCCAGGCCGTCCTCGGGGCGGCCCTGGTCGGCGTAGAGGGTGCAGAGCAGGTGGAGGATCCAGTCTTCGGCCCCGCCGGGAAGGTCGGCCAAGGCCCGCATTACCTCGATCGCCTCCTCGCCCCGGTCGTGGCGCGCCAGGAGTTGCGCGAGATCCACTGCCACGTTTCCCGGGCAGAAGGACGCATCACCGACCTGCCGGTACACGGCGATCGCGCCCTCCACGTCGTCGCGCTCCTCCAGCAGCTCCGCCAGGCGCCGCGCAGCGATTCCGAAAGGCTCAGTCGCCGCGTACGCACGCAGTTCTGCGACTCGGTTCCGCCGGGCCAGCAGGTCGGCCAGCTGGTCCCGATTGTTGAGCGAGGTCTTGTCCCGGGTGCGCAGCAGAGCGATGGCGTCGCCGACGCGGCCCTGGCGTTCACGGATCGTGGCAAGCAGCCCGATCGCCATGTCGGGGTCCAGGCCACGGCAGCACCACGGGCTGTCGCACCGGTGCTCGTCCGGGATGTGGGCCTCGAGCAACTCCGCCGCCTCGTCATCCCGGCCGGCGCCGTCCGCGACGTCGACCAGGGCCGCGGCGAGGAACCAGTCCTGAACGTGCGGCCGCAGCAGGCTGAATGCCTCGTCGCCCCCGCCGTGCCGGGCGAGCAGGCGTGAGTGGAACTGCAGTGCCAGCGGGTGCCCGTCCTCCATCCCGCGCGCAGAACCACTCCCCATGGCTGGCCCACAACCCCACCACCTCGGCATGGCCGAGTTCGAGAAGCCGGGAGACCAGATGCGGTGGGATGCAGCCAGACTGCGTCCGGGCTCGATAGTCAAGATCAGCAGCGTCCACAGCGACGTACCGTAGCCCTTCCCTCTGACATCACCCTCCAGCTCGAATATCTCGTACGTGGAATGACGCTCCCTGCCGGCTGGCGCTTCCGCTTGGGCGGCGAAGCGGCGTGAGGCGTACGCGAACGACCAGGACGTCGCCTCCTCGCTCGTCGCCGTGACCGCCCGGTCGAACCGAAGGCCGACCAGGACCCGGCCGCGTAGATGCCGCCGCTGCCCGACGCGCACTGTCGGTACGTCGGCGAGTGGGTGGCTACGCAGCTCCGCTGGGGGCTGAGCGCGGACCAGGCCGAGGCAGGCTCGCTGAAGGTGTACGCCGAGACCTGCGAGACCACCGTCGTGCACTACACGCCTGCCCCGTGATGCGCGCCGCCGACGGGCACCTGCGCCCGTCGGCGGTACGGTCCGGCCACTGATCGAAACACAGGGAGAAGCCATGACGGTCAATCCAAGCGACCCCCACACCTTCGAAGGCATCGGAGCCGAGAGCGCCAGCCAAGCCTCCCGGGACGACGCCGAGGAGCAGCAGCCCGAATTCCAACATCACGACGACTCCGTGCCCACCAACGACCCCGCCGGTGGCAATGACGGCGACATGGTGGAGCAGGCCCGAGTCGTCGACCTCGACGAAGACGACTACCGCTGATCCTTAGACCGTGTCCTATGTGGTGAGGCGGTCGTTGGGCTGTTCATGGGGCGGGGTACGTGGAGTTGGATTGTTCCGGACGGGTTGTGGGAGATCGCGGAGCCGTTGATCCCGCCGTCGAGGGTGCGTCCGCAGGGCGGCGGGACTCAGGACACCCCTGATGAGACGCTGTTCGCGGCCATCATCTACGTGCTGGTCAGCGGGTGCGCCTGGCGATCGCTGCCACCCTGTTTCGGCATATCGAAGTCGACCGCCCATCGCCGGTTCCTGATCTGGTCGAGGGCCGGCGTGTGGGGCCGGCTCCACGAGGAGATCCTGCACAGGCTCGACGACGCAGGCCTGCTCGACCTGTCCCGAGTCGTCCTCGACTCCGCCCACGTGCGGGCCAAAAAGGGGGCGAACTCACAGGCCCGAGCCCCGTGGACCGGGGCAAACCGGGCTCCAAAATGCACGTCCTGTCGGACGCGAACGGACTGCCCCTCGTCGTCGGTGCTTCG
This sequence comes from Streptomyces sp. NPDC046712, assembly GCF_040645695.1. NCBI lineage: Bacteria > Bacillati > Actinomycetota > Actinomycetes > Kitasatosporales > Streptomycetaceae > Streptomyces > Streptomyces sp. NPDC046712. Next base: position 61,060 of record NZ_JBEYYW010000027.1, read on the forward strand.
GCCGCCAACACCCACGACAGCGAAGGGCTGAAGCCCATGGTCGCGGGACTCCAAACGAAACACGACCCCCACAGCGGCCGGAACTTCAAGCCCCAACGCCTCCACGCCGACAAGGCCTACGACATCCCCCACCTGCGTAAATGGCTCCGCGGCAAACGCATCGGCGTCCGCATCGCCCGCAAAGGCATCGAGTCCAGCGAACGATTAGGGCGACGCCGCTGGGTCATCGAACGAACCATGTCCTGGCTGACCGGCTACCGCAGACTCAACCACCGCTACGAACGCCACCCCCGCAACTACCTGGCCTTCCTCGGCCTCGCCGCCGCCCTCTGCTGCTACAAACGGCTTCTCCGCCTCACCACATAGGACACGGTCTTAGGACCGCGGTCAGTCCCGGGTCAAGTACGGCCTGGTGACCAAGCTCGTCAACGAGCTCTTCGCACATGTTCCGGCGAACCTGTGTCAGGCAGCGCCGAAACTCAACAGGTTCGGCCGTGCGAGGTCGTGAGATCAGTCGTCGGCGTAGGAGACACAGACTGCGGCAGGCTCGAATACCACCTGGTCCTGGGTGTAGCAGTCTGCCTGCGGCGTGGCCACCTCAGTCCGGCAACCCGAGCAGACGAGAATCAGACCGTTACCACCGGCGGGACCCTGGCAACAGTCCATCCATCGCATGTCGTCGGGGTGCCAGTCGGTGCCAACGACGTCGTCAGGATGAACGATGAGACCGGCGAGGTTGGTATCGAACTCGTCCAGCCGGAAGTTCGGAGCGTAGGTGCCGCGGGGCATCCGCGCCGGTCGTGTCCGGACACCGGGGATCTGTGACATCGGGACCAAGGGCGGCACTTTGATCTTGGTGACCTGTCCCGTGAGGGGGCATCGGCAGTGGTCACACAAGACGCGCGGCATGCTGCTGATTCTGCAGGACGATATTTACCCTGGCCAGCGGGTTGGTAGCTGTTCACGGCTGCGGGAGTCGTCCTGGGTCGACGTGGTCGGCGAGATAGATGAGGGTGGCTTGCGGGTCTGTGCCGAACGCGGCAGCGACGAGCTTGGGGTCCATGGTGTTTACCAGGTCGACGAGCCGGGTGCTGCGGATCGTCCGGGGTGGTATCCGCAGTCGTTAAGGACGTGGGAACGACAGGCAGTTGAGGCCGGGCATCGCCCAGCCTTCGTTCTCTCGGTGACCATCACGTGAGGGTTGGCCGTGGCCATGCCTCACGCTGGTCGGCCTTGCGGCGGCAGTCGGGGCACAGACGGTTCCCGGCCGCGCGGACAGGATGACCGCACAGCTCGCAGACGCGCGAGCGGATGATGCACCGGCCCGTATCCTGCTGGAGCACGCGGTCCTTGCCGCAGGACGGACACGTCGCCTTCGCGTCCTGCTCTTTCATCCGCCGCCAGCACAGGCAGCAGTGCCGGCGGTCGAGATAGCCGACGGGGGCACCGCAGGTCCCCCTCCTGCCCAGTCTGGTCGCCCCGCTGGCGGAGGACGCGGCCCCGTGGCCGCGCCGTCACCTCGCCCGCGGCGGGCAGCCAACTAGTACTCCAGCAAGATTTTGCCTTTGACCTGCGCGTTTCGCCGGGCTGCTGGAGTACTAGGCTGCGGGACGCACGTGTGGAGGGGTGTCCAGAGGGGGGCAGGCATGGTGCGGTTGGAGAAGACGTCGCCGCGGGTGAGACCCACGTACCGGCGGAGCGTGTGGACCACGCTCACCGGCTGGGGGATGCTGCTAAGTGCCACGGGGGCGGTCGGCTGCGTGCTGTGGGGCGTCGGCCCGTACCCGCCGCTGGTCGCCGAGACGGGCCTTGCCGCGCTGAGCGTGGTCTTCGCCGCCGCCTGGATCGCAGCCTCCCGCCGGGCCCCGCAACACACCGGCCTTCCCCCAGCCGGCGGCCGCGGGCTGGTGTGGCTGGTCGCCTGGCTGGTGCCGCTGGCCACGCTGGCCTGCTTCAACCTCGGTTTCATGGTGTCGACGGAGTACGGGCGGGAGACCGAGCGCCTGGAGGCGGCGGGGTACGGGCATTACTCCGCCACCGTCGTCCGGCTTGCCGGAGACCCGATCCGCGGGCACAACGCCTCCGACGAGCCGGTGTACTTCGAGACCGACCTGGTCCTGCGCATCCCGTACCACAGCGGTCCGCGCGACGTGACCGTGCCCAAGATGTACACCCGCTACGACCCGCCGAAGGCGGGCATGACGATCAACGTCTACTACGCGCCGGGCGACCCCCGCCCGGACTCGCCGGTCCTGGAGGACGGCCGCCGCTGGGGCACGGGTGCGATCGGCACCCGAATGCTCATCATCACCCTCTTCCCGGTTATTTTTGCGGGAGCCATCCTGACGGGCGCGCTCAAGTACGAAATGCCGCGCGACGTACGACGGTTCACGCCGTCCGTACACCTCCCCGCCCTCGGCATCCTGCTCCTCGGCCTGCTCCTCCTCCTGCCGACCGCCCTGGGCTGGGAGGCCGGCGGCCTGGCCCGCCCGGCGGCCTTCCTGTCCTGCGTGACGCCAGGGGCCGCGCTGGCGTGGGTCTGGCGCTCGTCCTAGGCAGTGTCTTCAAAATTGCACTCCCACACAGGGGTGCGGCGGTGACGGCGGCTTGGTAGGCCCACCGTTGCAGGCAGAACCTAGAGTGTGGCCCGGACACGGGCGCTGATTGGGTAGGGATCATGGATGCATTCGATGAGCTGGACGACGCTGCGCTCACGGATCGGTGCGCTGCCATGACGACCCTCCAGCGCCGCCACGCGGCCACGCTGGCGCTCTGGCGGCTCCGTGCGCCGCTGCTGATGCTGAGGCTCGACCCCGAGTGGGGTCTTCACCGCACGGTTGTGGAGCGCGTATTCCGCGCCATGATTCTCACCCCGGGAGAGGAGGAGTCCCACCGCGCCTACACGGAGGCGGTTGCCGAAATGGTCAGCACCCCCTTCTTCACCGACCCAGAGGAAGGGGAACTGGACAGCATCATCGCCGAAGTCCAGGTAGAGGCCATGGCTGAGCTGGAGATGTGGAACGTACTGGACGAGCTGAGTGCGGAGGAGACCGAGCGGATCATCCGCCGACCTCGCGAGGTGTCCGGATGGCTCGACAGCAGCATGCAAGATTCGCTGTGGGACCACCCGGCTCACCGCGCCCACGAGCAGTACCTCGCGACCGCGTCTGGCCAGGGCCGCGGCGCCGACTTCAGCTACTACAGCGCGTGTAACCTCGCCGCCGAGGCCGCTTGTCACGACATCGTTCTGGCACTGCCGCCAGCTGCGGGGCTCTTGGGCACTGCAGCCGGTCGAGAGGCACTCGCGCTCTGCGAGGCTTTCAGCGCCGAGCTTGTCTCGACCCTGGCCTGGCAGCACAACTTGGGCCACTAGGCAGGGCCCTCAAATGATCTTGCGTGGTGGATCATGAGGCGGTGATACGTCGCCATGAACTGTCTGATGCCGAGTGGGAGTTCGTCCGACCTCTGCTGCCTGAGTCGTTGCGGGGGCGGAAGCGGCTGGATGACCGCAGGGTCCTGAACGGGATCGTGTGGAAGTTCCGCACCGGGACGGCATGGCGGGACGTGCCCGAGCGTTATGGGCCGTGGGCCACGCTCCACACGCGTTTCCGCAGGTGGGCGGCGAATGGAACGTTCGACCGGATGCTGCGCGCCGCCCAGGCGAAGGCGGACGCCGCAGGCGACGTCGAGTGGCTGGTGTCGGTCGACTCCACGGTCGTCCGTGCCCACCAGCACGCGGCCGGGGCTCGAAAAGGGGGGTCCGCAATCCGGGCCTCGGCCGGTCCAGAGGCGGTCTGACCAGCAAGATTCACCTGGCCTGTGACGGCCTAGGCCGTCCGCTCGCTTTCGTCGTCACTGGCGGCAACACCAACGACTGCACCCAGTTCGCCGTAGTCATGGAAGCAATCCGGGTGCCCCGCGTGGGACCGGGGCGCCCCCGGGTCCGACCCGATCACGTCCTGGGCGACAAGGGGTACAGCTCGAAAGCGATCCGGGCCTGGCTCCGCCGCCGGGGCATCCCGCACACGATGCCCGAGCGGGTCGACCAGGCAAGCAACCGGCTCCGGCGCGGCAGTCGCGGCGGCCCGGCCACCCGCTTTCGACCGCGACACCTACAAGCGGCGCAACGTCGTGGAACGGTGCTTCAACCGCCTGAAGCAGTGGCGAGGCATCGCCACCCGCTACGACAAGACCGCCCAGTCCTACGAAGCAGCCGTCACCCTGGCATCTCTCCTGATGTGGGCGTGACATTTGACGACAGAACCTAGCACTCCAGCAGGGTTCAGCGAATCAAATCCGGCTGAGTTCCGCGGCACCGAAGGACACATCGAACCGATCGCACCAGATCGCCACACTCGTGAAGTCATCGAGGCGAACATCGGCCGGAATCGGGTAGTTCTGGTCACCCTTGTTCCCTTTGAGCTTGCCCAGGCTGACGTACTTCCCGTCGTCGAACACCCGCCAGCCCGCCACGCCCTCCTTCACCGGAGCATCGGTGAGCCAAACCCGTAGGTCCGGCCCGTTGCTGGTGTCCAGGTTCTCCAGCCGGAGCGTGCGGGACCCGTCGGGGAGCTCGACGACCTTCACCGAGCCCGTGGTGGCGTGCTCGTGACTGATCAGCCCGCCCCGCGCGACAGTACGAGGACCGGCCGCCCCGGGCCCGCCGGACACGCCCGAGGACGAAGACGCGGACGCCTGTGGCAGCGCGTCGTTGACCTCCTCGTCCGTCCACAGCTTCCAGGGCTGGAACCAGTAGACCCCGGCACCCGCCAAGACCGCCACGACCAGCATTGCGCCGAGCACCAGAGTCCGCCGCCTGCCATTCCTCGCCACCACAACACCCTTCTCTCGGGACCTCTTTGATCCACCCCGATTCAACCCTGCGGGCCTACCCTGCTCCAGACGGCCGGCCTCAGAACCGCAGGGCCGGTCAGTCGATGACGGCGGTGGCCTCAATCTCGACCAGGTGCTCGGGTACGTCCAGTGCCGCGACGCCCAGCAGCGTGGCCGGCGGGACCGGTGCGGCCCCCAGCTTCGCGGCCGCCCGGGTGACCCCCTCCATCAGCATCGCCATCTTGTCGGGGGTCCAGTCGACGACGTAGACGGTCAGTTTCGCCACGTCGTCGAAGGACGCGCCGACCCCGGCCAGAGCGGTGCCGATGTTGAGGTAGCACTGCTCGACCTGAGCGGCGAGGTCACCATCGCCGACCGTGACCCCATCGGCGCCCCATGCCACTTGTCCGGCGATGAAGGCCAGCTTCGACCCGGTCGCGACCGACACCTGCCGGTAGGCGTCGATCTCCGGCAATCCGCTGGGGTTCACCAGGGTGATGGCCATGGCTTCTGCCTCCTGTCGTGGGAGCCCCGTGGGCTCGCCGCCACCGGACCAAGGCGATCCCTTGGTCTCTTGTGGTTACTCAGGAACCGTAGGAGAGTGTCTGCTGACATGGAAGAACGCACTTTTCGGTGACTGGGGAACCTGATGGTGACCAAGCAGTACACGGGCTCGCCCGACGAAGCGAACCTGCGACGGGCGGACTCTCTGGCGCGGGAGATCTTCTCGGACGTCGCCAACAAGTGGGCGCTCCTGATCATCGAGGCCCTGGGGGAGAGCACCCTGCGCTTCGGCGAACTGCGGAACGAGATCGAGGGCATCAGCCACAAGATGCTCACCCAGAACCTGCGCATGCTGGAACGCAACGGTCTGGTCTCGCGGACCGTGCATCCCGTCGTGCCGCCGCGGGTCGAGTACGCCCTCACCGAGCCGGGCCTGGCCCTGCGGGTGACGATCGAGGGTCTGTGCCACTGGACCCACCGGTACCTCGGCCACATCGAGACCTCCCGCCACCGCTTCGACGCCTGACCGGTTGAGGACTCGCTCGCCGCGCAACCGCGAAGGAAACCCACTCACCGGCTCACAACCGGGGGCGGTGTCCGCCACCGATGGAGGGGCCGTCTCTCGCCCCATGGCCGACGGAAGCAACTCTTCCGGGTGGGCGGCGGTCTTACCAGGCGGCGCCCTTGGAGGGTAACTGTGTCAATTCGTACCGGTGAACCGACTGGAAGGGCGCACTCCATGGTGTTCGATCCCAACTTCCGCCTGGATGTTCCGGAGGGCTTCGACGACTCGGACGCTGAGACCGGGGTCCATCCCGTCGCCAGGAAGCTGTTCCCCGCCACGACTGCCGCGGACGCTTTCAAGAAGGCCCATGAGTGGGTGCGGGAACATAAGATCCGCGTCCTGGACGTGTCGTGGGACTTCTTCCATGACGAGGACGAGCCCAACTGCCTGACCATCTATTTCATGTTCGAGCTGGATCCCGAAGACACCTGACACTGCGCGCTGGTGGACCGACCGTACCGCCGACGGGCGCGAGTGCCCGTCGGCGACGCGGGTTACTTGGCGGGCGTGTAGTGGACGACGGTGGTCTCGCAGGTCTCGGCGTACACCTTGAGCGCGTCCGCCTCGGCCTGGTCCGCACTCAGGCCACAGCGGAGCTTCGTGGCCACCCACCCGCCTACGTACCGGCAGTGGGCACTCGGCGAGCGGCACCATGGGGTCGATGTCGAGCTTGCTCGGGTCGTTGACCTCCTGGCCGTCGTAGTACGACAGCCACGTGCCGCCGGACAGCTTGCAGCCGGCCGAGACGGTCGGGGCGGCGGTCGCCTCGTCGAGGAGGACCTCGGCGCGGGTTATCTGCATTGCTTCTGAGGGTCTGAGGCACGTGCGTCACAGGTGCTCCGATCCGCTGTGCCTCACTGAACGTGATGATGGGGTGAGGCACAAGAATCACTCAGGAGTATTTGATGTTGCGCATGGAACGGGCCGTGTCACCAAGCACAGGCACTGTGACCATGGTCTTGGTCCATGACCAGACCTTCGAGATCCACGAGGAAGCTCGTGACTATTCGCTGAGCCTTCAGGCACGTGGACGATCACCACACACTCAGCGTAGTTATCTGCCGCGGATTAGCCGGTACTTGAACTGGTGCGCCGGGCGGGGGACCGATTGGCGGGCGGTGTCCTTGGGAGACCTGGCCCGGTACAAGTTCCACGTCGAGCAGACCCCCGATCGCCGGAGCCGTCGGCTGCCCACGGGTAAGACGGTCAACGCACACCTCACCTCGGTCTGCGAGTTCCTGCGTTTCTGCGCCGCCCAGGGCCACATTCCGCAGGAGGTCGCAGACCGGCTAACCGAACCCCGCTTCCTCCGGTTCGCACCGGTCGGTTACCACCGTGGTGAGGGCGGGGAACACCAGACAGTCCGGGCCCGAATACTCAAGGCCCCGGAGATCGAGAAGCCTCCGGCGGTCCTGTCCTTGAAGCAGTCCCAGCAGGTCGTCGAGGCTGCGCGGACAGCACGTGATCGCCTCCTGCTCAGCATTCTCCTCGCAGGTGGTCTGCGGATCGGTGAAGCCCTGGGCCTGCGGCGCGAGGACATGCATCTGCTGCCCGACGCGACCCACCTGGGGTGCCGTCACCGGGGTCCCCATCTGCATGTCCGGCCTCGGCAGGACAACACCAACGGGGCTCGCGCGAAGGGCGGCCGGCCACGGGTCGTGCCACTTGTCGGGACATCGGTCCACCGATACCGCGATCATCTCGGGGAACGCGAAGGAGTGCCCGGGGCTGCCGGCTCCGACTACGTGTTCGTGAATCTGGCCGGCCCGTACGCCGCACGGCCGATGACGTACTCCAACGCCAAACAGATCATCGAACGGACCGGAATCCGCTGCGGTTTCCGTGCCCGTCCGCACATGATGCGGCACACCGCCGCGACTCGGTGGGTTCGTAACGGCGTTGATGCGGACGTGGTGCAGACACTTCTGGGCCACGTCTCGTCCGCGAGTACGGCCGTTTACCTGCACGCGACGGACGACGACCTGCGTGCTGCCGTGGAACTGGCCGCCGCGCGGACCGGCCGGTGAGCGCGGTGCTTGCGGCGGTGCCGCAGCCGCGTGGAGCTGATGCCCCGAACCTGCCGCACTGGAGTGGATGGTTGACCGGCCGGCTCGATCCGTACTGGCGGACCGATGAGTGGGACGGGGAGACGAACGTCTTCACCGGCTCGGTGGACAACCCGCGGACGGCGGCATATCGCTGCCGGGTGGTCCGCTGCACGGCGATGGTGGAGTCGTTCAACAGCTACTGCTCCGCCTGCGACTACCACCGGCGGAAGAAGAAGGAGGAGGAGGACCGGCCGGACTTCGCGGAGACGCACCAGCCGGGAGCCCGCTACGCCCGCCAGGAGATCGGACAGTCCCGGTTCTCGCTCGCACCGCTGTCGGCAACGGTGCGCACGGAGATCCTTTACGCACTTCAGCAACGGGATCAGCTGGACGTCATCCTGGTTCCGGCCCGCATCCGGTCCCTCACGGCGAAGCTGCCGGCCGGCCTGAGCTCGCTGTTCGAGCTCGGTCCTGGATTCCCCGCGGCCCTCGACAAGCTCCAGAGTGCGACGTTCCGGGGCCTGACGGACCAGCTGGCCCGGGCCCGCACCCAGAATGAGGGCTCCGACCCGACCGCAGGCGACATCTGGGATTGCCGCCTGGTCGGCCTGCTCGCCGGAAAGGGCCGTGAGTACCGGGCCACCTCCGGGACCATCGACTTCACCAGGCTGCGGCAGACATGGCTGCGCGAGGTCGCCAAGGAGTACGGGCGGCAGGTGCGGCCGACCGTGATCGAGCTGCGGTTCGCCGTTCAGGCGGCATCAATCGCCTCGGCCGCGCTCGTCGCCAGGCCGCATGGCGACACCCCCGGCAAGCTACAGCTCGCGGACATGAGCACCGTCGTCGACGCATTCCGCACCGCAGCCAATCCCAAGACCCGCATGCCTTACGGCGACCAGCACCGCAAGGCACTGCTGGGGCACTGGCGAAGATTCCTGGACCGTGCCCGGCTGCTCGGGCTCATGGACCAGGTCCCCGGCACCTTCGCTCTCTCTCCCGCTTTCCACCAAATGGGCAGCACGCAGGAGGACACCGAGGACGAGCTCGGCCGGGCGATCCCCGAACATGTCATCGCCCAGCTCGACGAGCATCTGCACCTGATCGGCACCAGCTACGAACGAGGCGGATGGACCAGCAGCGACTACACGCAGATGTATGCCGCGTATTACCGGATCGTGCGGGACACCGGCCGCCGCCCGGAAGAGACGGCCCGCCTCAAACGCGGCTGCGTCCAGCGGGTCGACGGGAAACCCACCCTCATCTACGACAACCTCAAACGCCGCCGCTACGGGCGCCGGCTACCCATCACCGAGACCACAGCCCGTGACATCGAGGCATGGGAGAAGAAGCTGTCCGGCCTCCCGGTACGGGACCTCGGTGAGGAATGGCTCTTTCCCGCGCCCGGCCAGAACCGCACCCTCCGCGGCCACATGTCCGCACACCACTTCTCCGCCAAGATCTTCCGGACCTGGGTGAACAGGATGCCCGCCCTGCTGGACGATGGGCTCGACGACGAGGGACACCCCGTTCCGTTCGATCGCACGGAGATCATCGTCTATGGGCTGCGGCATTCCTACGCGCAACGGCATGCCGACGCCGGCGTCGCCGTGGACCACCTGCGCGAGCTGATGGATCACCGGGAAATCGACACCACCATGGGCTACTTCAAGGTCTCCCTGGAGCGGAAACGCAAAGCCGTGGAAGCCGTCGCTCCGCTGACCACCGACCGGCACGGAAACTCCCGCGGATACAGCGATGCCCTGGCCTACGAAGGCCAGACCGTCGCGGTCCCCTACGGAGGATGCAGCGAACCCAGCAACGTCAAAGCCGGCGGACAGCACTGCCGCATCCGCTTCCAGTGCGCCGGATGCGACTTCTACCGTCCCGATCCCTCCTACCTCCCTGCCCTGGAACAGCAGATCACCGAACTGCGGGCCGGCAAGGAGGCCGCCCTGGCGATGAGCGCCGCCGACTGGGTCATCCGCAACTTCGACGACCAGATCGCCGGCTACGGCAAGTCGCTGGGGCAGATGCGGCGCACGCTGGAACAACTCCCCGAACAGGAGCGGGCCGCCGTGGAGGAAGCGGCCCGGGAACTGCGCAAGGCCCGGTCGGCCGCCGCCTTCATCTCGCTGGAGAGCCTGAAGATCGGGGGCAGAGCGTGAGTGGACCCGCATCGTCCCGCGACGCACGCGTGGCGCGGTTGCGCCAGGCCAGGCAATCGGACAGCACGGCCAAGTCCGCTCGGGCACGAGGCGTCGTCCGCGACCTACTCCGAGCCGGACAGCGGATCTCCTTCGCCCGCGTCGCCCGGGAAGCAGGCGTATCCACCTGGTTCGTCTATAACGAGCCCGCGGTCAAAGCAGCGGTCCGGGACGCGATGAACGACCAGGCCCATCACGGGATGGAAGCGGCAGCAGCACCCCGGCCCGAGCGGACCACCCCCGCCAGCCTGCACACCGACCTCGCGTTCGCCCGGGAAGAGATCCAGGATCTGAAACGGGAGCGTGACGGGCTCAAGCGCCGCGTCCAACTCGCCCTCGGAGCTGAGATCGACCACGTGGCCCAAGCCGATCTGGTCAGGCGGATCCAGGACCTGGAACACCACAACCGGGTCCTCGCCACCGACCTCTCAGAAGCCAGGACTCGGGCCGGAAGGCTCGCGGAACAACACCAGGAATCGGAAGCAACCGTCGCGTCGCTCCGGCTCGCGCTGCGAAAAGCGATACGCGCAGTGCCCTGACCTGCTGATCCGCAACATCGGTGGGGGTGTGTTCCCGCCCTCGGACAGGAACACACCCCCACCGGCCTCGATGGACCCGTTAAGATCTGCCGAGAGCGGTCGCACCAGACGGGTGCGAAACACCGCCAAAACGAAGCTCACCCGAAGACACCCTTGAGACGTCAGGCGACGCAGTGTGGGCTCCTGGCCGATAGTCGGATGCGCGTCAACCGACTGGGCCGTAGCCTTGCTCGGTGCCCAGCTTTGAGACGCATCGTCGGCGCGTCCATGACGCAAGCCTTCCGGCTCGTGCTCGTCATGCGGCCTTGCGCACGTGCGTGGTGATCTTCGCTCCGTACGGATTCCGCGCGACCTATCACCACCTGAGCCATAGTGCCCACATTCCGGTTGATCTGGAGAAGGACCCGACCTCATTGGTCCGCGCGGTGCAGGAACTTCACACCGCGCGCCAGCTCTGGCTGGCGGAAGAGGCCGCGTTCGTGGCGCAGCGCCGAGGAGAAAAGACCGCCGGACAGAGGCACTCCACGTCACACAACAGCTGGAGAGCTCAAGGCCGCGGCTCAGAAGGAAGCCTCGCCTATTGCCCGAACCCCGAGTTCCACCCCACCGAGCCGCTTCCAACCGTTGTCGAACGCATTCTGCGTTCAACCGTCCCCACCACGGAAGCATCCTCGCCGTGCCGGGTCTGCATCGGGTCAGGAGAGACGACCAGGTGGAGAACCGGCCACTACCTGTACCGGCTCTGCGCCCGATGCGGCGTGACGCTGAGCTCACACCAGACCGATGCTAACCAAGCAATTCTCGCTGCCAGGGCCGAGCGCTGGAAGGAGATCTGGAAGCGCACGGCACGACCGGGCAGATCGATCACGCAGACATGGGCCCATTCGGTCCCGTCGGGAGCCGAGCCAGCGGGTCCACAGGTTCTGCCTACTGCTCAGACGCACGATGGTCTTCTCCAGTGGCACAGGGGCAGTGATCAGCGTGAGAACGAGCAGGCCGCGTTCCCAGAAACGCCGACCTCCCGCATCCTGTGACTCACGTGCCTCAGCAACCACCGAAACGCTAAAGTACCCATGCACCAGCGGCGTTGTGACCTACCCCAAACGGGCCATGCAGATAACACGGGTGTTGCAGCCATCGGCAGGGTCGAGCCCGGTGTTCCAGTGCCTGAACTTGTCGAGGGTGTAGCCGTACGGGACTCGTCGCGATCTGGATGTGACCAGCGGTTTCGCGTACAGCTCAGCCGCGCGGGTGAAGAGGTTCACCGCAGACACGGTGCTGCCCCGCCGCAATCAACGGCTCGTACGCATTGCCTCCGCTCGTTGGCCGGGGATGCCTAACTCGCCCTGACGAAGCGCTGGTAGTCCATTGACAACCCGGAAGGCCCGGGGGGAACTGCCAGCTGGCCCCGAGCAGATCCTGCCCACGCCTCAAGGATACGTCGGAAAGTTTTGACGCGTCGGGATTTTCCGACGTATGGTTGTGTCATGCCAACCGACGTGTTCGGCGTGCTGGCCAACCCGGTGCGCCGCAGACTGCTCGAAGTCCTACGCGAAGGGCCGCGCTCCACGGGTGAGCTGGCCGGAATGTTCGAGCTCGGGCGGCCGGCGGTCTCTGAGCACCTGGCGGTGCTCCGTACCTCCGGTCTGGTGCGTGAGGAGCCCCGCGGTCGGCATCGCTTCTACCACCTCGAACCGGCCCGGCTGGCCGAGGTCGGCGAGTGGCTGCACCCGTTCGAGCACTACTGGAAGCAGCGCTTGGACGCGCTGGCCGATCTCCTGGACGAGGACGACGAGACATGACCGTGAACAACACGATCACCTGCGAGAAGTTCCTGCCCCACTCCCCGGCAGCGGTGTGGAAGGCCCTGACCGACCCCGACCTGCACGCTCGCTGGTGGGCGGCCGGCGACGTCAAGCCCGTTGTCGGTCACCGCTTCACCCTCGACATGGGCAACTTCGGCCGGCAGCCCTGCGAGGTGATTGAGGTGGACAACGAGCGACTGCTTGCCTATCGCTTCGCCGAGGGCTCGCTCGACACGACGATCACGTGGACGCTGCGGCCGGAAGCCGGGGGAACCCGCCTCGTCCTCACCCATGCAGACTTCGACCTCGACTCCCCGATCGGCCGACAGGCGTACGAGGGCATGGGCAAGGGATGGCCGCACGTCCTGGAGCGTCTCGAGGTCGCCGTCGGCGAGGCCGCCTGATCCCGCCCCTTCAACCCCGCCGAGCGATATCCGCATCACCGAGCGGACCAGATGAAGATGCCCACCGAGGAGCGAACCTCGGCGCGCGTCACGTCCTTGCCACCGCTGAGGGCGAAACACGGCAGCAGGATCCCGACTGCGGGCCGATCGGTGTTGCCCGTGTCGCAGGAGCGGCACAGCTCCAGGCGGATCGGGCGGCTGTGCACGTCGTGCTGCGGCGCGACCGCGCGACGGCCCGGGGCCGATGCCACGGGCCCGGGCCGGAACTGCTGGGCAAGCTCGCCGGCGTCACCGCCATATGGCCGCAGGCTGCCCTTGACCTGTGCAAGCGCGGCGGCAGTCGGGAGCGGTTGGACGAACCGAGTGAACCCGCTGAGAGCCGCTCTTTACCTCAGTTGGTTCACGAAGTGAATCAACTGGGGAACACGCAGAAGGACTCACCGATTACCGGGACGGTGAGTCCTTGAGCGCGGGGGTGAGTCAGTGGGGCGAGACTGAGCCCGCTGACTGGTCGAGCCTGACGGCACCGGCTCAGTCCGGGGAGGGCAGATGGATCGAGGCGAGTTTGGCCGGGTCGACGACGATGTGGATGCCGGTGATCCGGCCTTCGCTGACGATGAAGGCGATGACGGAGAGAGGTCTTCCGTCGGGGCCCCAGGACATGTGGCCGGGGACGCCGTTGAGCAGCACGGGTCGTTGGCGGGCGACCTCGCCGGAGAACATGCGGGCGCCGGCGGCGACCTTGGTGGCGCCGAGGGTGACGACCACGCCATCGGCGGTGTCGACGGTCAGCTTCACGTTCGGGTCGAGGACACGCAGGAGCGCTTCGAAGTCGCCGCTGAGGGCTGCGGCGCCGAATGCCTGGACGACCTCTCGGTGCTCGCGGCCGGGGCCCGTCGTGCGGTCCGTGGCTTGGACCTTGCGGCGGGCACGGCTGGCGACCATCTTGGTGGCGTCAGCGGATTTACCCAGGATTTGGCCGATTTCCTGGAACGGGACCGCGAACATGTCGTGCAGGACGAACGCCAGGCGTTCGCTCGGGGTGAGGGAGTCGAGCACGACGAGCATGGCGAGGCCGACCGAATCGGCCAGCGCCACCAGCTCGTCCGGCGCGGGGTCATCGTCGGGTGTCACAACGAGGTTCGCGAACTCTTGCTCGTAGGCGGTTTCGGGGTGGGCTCGACGGGATCTCAGAAGATCCAGGCTGATTCGGCCGACCACGGTGGTCAGCCATCCGGCCAGATTGCCGATAGACGCCGCGTCCTGGCGGGCGAGACGCATCCACGCTTCCTGGACCACGTCTTCGGCATCGGCATGCGAGCCCAGCACGCGGTACGCGACGGCACGCAGCCGATCGCGCTGGGCTTCGAACGCCTCGGCCACGAGACCGGACGGGTGGGCGGTCACGGCTTGAGCTGCTGACGGAGCGAGATCCGGTTGCCGTCCGGGTCCACTGCCTCGACGCGGACCCCGAACGGGTAGTCCACGGGCGCGGACTCCTCGAAGACGACGCCGCGCCGGCGCATGACCTCGAAATCCTTTCGCAGGTCCTCGGATTCGAGGATCAGCGGACCGGGTGCTCCCGCGCCGCCGGGCTGTCCCGCGGCCGCCGCATGCGACCACAGGATGATCTGCACCGGGCTGTCGGGAACACCGACGGTGAGGAAACGTCCGTCGGGCCCCGGGAAATCGAGCCGCTTCTCAAGCCCGAGTCCCTTGGTGTAGAACTCCAGCGCGCGGTCCTGATCGGTGACGTAGATCGTCACGTACATGATGTTGGTCAGCATCCTGTTCTCGATTCACTCGTGGGTGCGACGACCGTTCGTATCCGGTCGTCACACCCATGACGCATGCCGACGGGCGAAGGTAACAGGACGCTCCGCCGCAGCGGACACGGGGCGCATGCGGTTGCGGACCTGGGTTGACTGGGCTGTCTTCGTTTACATGGTCGTGACTGCTTCGAGAAGGCGATCCGTACGTGGATGCCCGACGACAAGAAGCCCGGCACGGCGGTCGCGTTCGGCATGCTCAACGAGCACCGCAAGGACTGGGGGAAGCGAGTCGGCGTACGGTTGGCGCCGGCCATCACCGACGACATGCTGCGGGCCATGGTGGAGACCTGCGACCTGCGGCACCCGATCGGCTCCGCGACCGATGCGTCTTTCTTTTGGGCCGCGGCGCGCTGACCGGCGGATCGAGCTCGCGGACCTGGCCGTGCCGGAGGTCCTGGTCGACGACGACTTCGTGACCCTGCTGATCGCATACTCCAAGAGGGACCAGGCAGGCGTGGGTGCGCACACCGACATCCCGGCCGAACCGGACGACCGGCTGATGTGCCCGGTCCGGGCCGCACGGGACTGGCTGAAAGTCCCGGGCCGTAGCGACCGAGCGGGGCGACACCAGGGACGCGATCAACGACTGGGTACGGGCCGCGCACACAAGGCAGGCATGGAGAACTGGCAGCGGATTACCGGGCACGGGCTGCGCCGCGGCGGGGCCCAGGCCATCGCGGACGCCGGGGGCGACCCGACCGACCAGGACCGGTGGAAGCCGGGCTCGGCGGTGGTGAAGCGGGAGTACTTGGACCGGGCACGGTCGCGGGCGGAGAATCCGTGGCTGAAGGTCCAGGAGAAGCGGCGCAGGGAGTCCGAGGCGTGAGCCAGCAGTACACCGCGGCATCTGTGCGGCAGCTCGCCGCGGTCGGGGAGCGGGTCGCGCCGCGGGATCCGGCGGCGTGGGACGGCCGTGCGCGGGTGGTGTGCCGATCCACGTGTCGGCGGAGCGTGGCAGACAGTTATGGATGCTGGTCGGCGTGTTCGACCGTGCCGTTGGGCGGGAGGAGATGCCGGACCGGGCCGGGAGTACGGCTGCCCAGTTGTTCAGTCAGGCACATCTGCGACCGGTGGGGCAACACCACGCTCGGCGGATACACGCTCTACAACAACATCTGGGGCTCGGGCGCGGGCAGCCAGTGCGTCTGGGTCAACTCCGGTACGAACTTGGGGAGTCTGGGCCGACCACCCGGACACCGGCGGCATCAAGTCGTACCCCAACGCCAAGAAGGTGGTGAACCGGAAGATCAGCGCGATGGCTACGCTGACCAGCAGCTACAACGTCACGGTGCCGTCCTCAGGCGCGTACAGCAGCTCGTACGACATCTGGGACACCGACTACGACTACGAGATCATGCTCTGGGTCAACGCCACCGGCGCCGTCGGCGCGCTCGGCGATCACCAGGGCACGGCGACCCTGGGCGGCCACGCTTGGGATGTGTACAAGGGGAAGGTCTACAACGCCGACGGCACGTACCACGACGTGTTCTCGTTCCTGCTGACCTCCGACTCGACCTCCGGCACCGTGAACATTCTGCCGATCCTGAAGTGGATCAAGGACACGAAGAAGTGGATGGGGGACGAGACCATCGGCGATGTCCAGTTCGGCTTCGAGATCACCTCGTCGTCCGGCGGCAAGGACTTCCGCACCAACAGTCTGACGGTCAGCGCGAGTTGATCCGCGGAGCGGGGCCCGAGCTGTCCCGCACGGTCAGCTCGGGCGGCAGGAGCACGACCCCCTCGTCCGGCCGGCCCTGCAGCTTGGCCACGAGCAGCTCCACCGCCTGCCGCCCGAGCTCCTGCGCGGGGACCGCGACCGAGGTGAGCCGTACGGAGGCATGGACGGCGACCTGTTCGGGACAGACCGCGACCACCGAGACGTCCTCCGGAACGGCCCGTCCGCCCTGTCGAAGCAGGGCGAGCAGCGGCTCCACCGCCGCCTCGTTCTGGACGACGAACCCGGTGGTGCCGGGCCGCTCGTCGAAGATCCGGCCGAGCGTACCCGCGAGGGAGGCGTAGCCCCCCTCGCACGGCCGGTGGAGCACGCTCAGCCCCAGCTGCGCCGCGCGCTCGCGCAGCCCTTCGAGGGTCCGCTCGGCGAAGTCGGTTGTGGCGTTCGTAGACACCGGGCGCCTCGCCGATGACGGCGAGTTCCCGGTGTCCGAGAGCCGCCAGGTGCTCGGCGCACAGGGCACCTGTCGCGGCGAAGTTCAGATCGACACCGGTGAGCCCCGCCGGGTCGGCGGGCAGCCCGACGAGGACGGCGGGCTGCCCGCCTTCGCGGAGCAACGGCAGTCGCTCGTCCTCGAGTTGGATGTCCATCAGGATCATGGCCTCGGCGAGCCCGCTGCCGGTGACGCGCCGCACCGCGGCGGGACCCTCCTCGCCCGTCAGAAGGAGGACGTCGTAGCCGTGTTCGCGGGCGGTGGTCGCGATGGCGATGGCGATCTCCATCATCACCGGCACGTACATGTCGGTGCGCAACGGCACCATCAGTGCGATGATCCGGGACCTGTTGCTGGCCAGGGCGCGGGCGCCGGCGTGCGGGTGATAGCCGAGTTGCTCGATGCTGTCGCGGACGCGCTGCCGGGTGAAGGCGGAGATGGAACGCTTGCCGCTGAGGACGTAGCTCACCGTGCTGGCCGACACTCCGGCGTGCCGGGCGACCTCGGCAAGGGTGACCATCCACACTCCCGATCGGTGTGAAGCGCTTCGACAGCGACGAGTCCGGCTCATATAGCTCTGAACAGCAAAACCGTGTCCCGGGCCCTGGAAGGTGTCCAGGCTTCAGGGCTTTGCAGGTCGAATCAGTCGAAGCGATCCCGGCGTGTCGGGCCGCCGCCCGTCAGGAGTCCACGACCTCGACATGGTCGGCGACCGCCACCACCAGGACGCGGGTGCCCGGTTCGGTCGTGTGCCAGCGGTGGCGGACACCGCCCGAGAGCAGGAGCGTGTCGCCGCGGGCGAGGTGGTGGACGCGGCCTTCGGCCTCCACCTCGACGGCTCCGTCGGCGACGTACATCAGCTCGTCGTTGCGGTGCCGGTACTCGCGGTCGGCGCCCTGCTCCCCGGTGAACTCCAGCGCGTGCAGCTGATGCCGGCCCCGGATCACGGGCCGCACCCGCGTGCCCGCCGTCAGACCGCTGTCGTCGCCCGCCCGCACGATGTCGACGGCGCGCGTCGCGTCGGACGCGGCGAGGAGCTGGACGGCGGTGGTGTCCAGCGCGTCGGCGATGCGCTGCAGCGAGCGCATGCTGGGGCGAGCCCGGTCGTTCTCGACCTGGCTGAGGAAGGGCGCCGAGAGGCCGCTGCGCTCCGCGACGT
This sequence comes from Streptomyces sp. NPDC046712, assembly GCF_040645695.1. Lineage (NCBI taxonomy): Bacteria > Bacillati > Actinomycetota > Actinomycetes > Kitasatosporales > Streptomycetaceae > Streptomyces > Streptomyces sp. NPDC046712. Next base: position 79,118 of record NZ_JBEYYW010000027.1, read on the forward strand.
CGGCGAGGGTGAGGTCGAGCGTCCTGCGCCGGCGCCGTACGGCGGCGCCCACCCGTGGCGCGTCGGTCTCCTCCATGGCTGCCCTGCCCTCCCTTTCGGCGCTCCCCATGGGCGATCCTCCCAGCTCCACGCGGCTCGCGCGCCATCGGCCCACGGTTTCGTACTCCCGCAACACGCACGTCACACAACGGCTCTACCGTCAAATCCTGTTGAGCCAATCAAAGAAAGTTTGACGAGACTCGAGGAGTGCCCACATGACCGCCGTCGACCAGAACGCACGCCGCCGACGCCCCACCGGCCTCATCGCCCTCGACGAGGACGCCGCCTACGAGGGCTACACCCTCTTCGCGCCCCTGACTGGATCGGGCGAGGTGTACCTCGTCGATCTGCACGGCAGGCCGGCGCACCGCTGGACGTTCCCCTTCCGCCCCGGCCGGCACGCACGGCTCCTGCCCGGTGGCACGCTCGCCTACAACGGCGTCCTGCCGGGCGAGGACGCGCTGTTCCCGATGTGGCACAAGTACCGCGGCGGCGTCATGCTCCGGGCCGCGCCCGACGGCACGATCCTGAGCGAGCACCGCGACCCGCTCCAGCACCATGACGCCCACCATCTCGATGACGGAGGCATCCTCTACACGGGCCTCGAACCCCTGCGGGGCGCCGACGCCGCCGACGTACGCGGGGGAGTGCCGGGCTCCGAGGCGGACGGCGGCACGGTCTGGGCGGACACCATCCGGGAGATCGGCCCCGACGGCGCCGAGCGCTGGTCCTGGCGCGCCGCCGACCACCTCGACCGGGAGACGTACGCCCTGCATCCCGCGTACGCCCGCGAACACTGGCCGCTGATCAACAGCGTCACCCCACTCGCCGACGGCAACATCCTGGCGAGCCTCCGCAGCGTCTCGGCCGTCGTCGTCATCAGCCGCGCCACCGGCGAGATCCTCTGGCGGACCGCGCCCGGCACCGTCTCCCAGCAGCACGCCCCCACCGAACTCGACAACGGCAACCTGCTCGTCTTCGACAACGGGGTCTTCCGGCCGCACCACGACGTGCCGTACTCGCGCGTCATCGAGATCGAACGCGACAGCGGCGCCGTGGTGTGGGAGTACCACGATCCGGCCCGGGAGTTCTTCTTCGCCCCGTTCATGGGATCGGCCCAACGCCTGCCCAACGGCAACACCCTCGTCACCGACTCGCCCTCGGGACGGCTCTTCGAGGTGACGAAGGACGGCTATCTGTGCTGGGAGTACGTCGTCCCGTACTTCGCCGGCTACCGCGAGTCCGAAGTAGCCGGCCTGTTCCCCTCCGAACCCAACGCCGTCTTCCGGTCCTACCGCTACGCGCCGGCCGACGTGCCGTGGCTGGGCGGTGCCTCGTGACCGCCGCCACCACCACGACGGGGACCGTCGACGACCGCCTCCCGCTGCGCCGCCTGGCCCCACTGTCCACGCAGCACGTCCTCGCCATGATCGCCGCGCCCGTCTCGACCGTCTTCCTCACCGCAACCACCCTGCGCCTGCCGGCCGGAACGACCACCTCGCTCCTGAGCGCCGTCCTCGTGCTCTGCGGCGCCGGCGCGCTGCTCCAGTCGCTCGGCGTCTGGCGGATCGGCGCCCGACTTCCGTTCGTGATGCTCCCGGGCGGGGCCGCGACGGCGCTCTTCCTCCAGATCGCCCAGGACCACGGCGCCCCCACGGCCGCCGGGTCCGTGCTGCTCGCGGCGGCGCTGCTGATCGCCGTGCTGCCGCTGTACGCGCGGATCGTCCGGCTGTTCCCGCCGCTGGTCATGGGCGTCACCGTGCTTCTCATCGGGATTGCGATGGTCCGCGTCTCCGCCCGGCTCGTCACCGGCCCCGACGGGCACGCGCGGCCGAGCGCCGTGCTCCTCGCCGGTCTGACCGTCGCCGCCACCGTCGCGGCGTACGTCCTGCTGCGCGGGGTGTGGCGGCAGACCGCCATCCTGATCGGCATGGTCGCCGGCACCCTGATCGCCGTGGTCAGCGGCCTCGGCGAGTTCACCCCCGCCGCCGGAAGCGGCTTCGCGCCGCCCTCGCTCCTCCCGTACGGCACACCCCGGTTCGACCTGCTCGCCGCGCTCCCGCTGCTGATCTTCAGCCTCACCACACTGGCGGAGATCACCGGGCAGACCGTCCTGAACAGCGAGACCGTCGGCCGCGCCCCCGACCCCGGACGCGATGTGCCGCGTGTCGCCCGCGCCGACGCGGCGGTGTCCCTGGCCGGCGGGCTGCTCGGTACGTCGCTGATGGTGACCAGTGCCGAGAACATCGGCATCGGCCGGCTCACCGGGGTACGCAGCCGGTACGTCACCGCCGGCGCGGGCGTGCTGCTGATCGCCGCCGGCCTCGCCACCCCGCTCTCCCGCGCGTTGGCCGGCATACCCGAGGCCGTCGTCGGCGGGTCCTCACTCGTCGTCTACGCCGTGATCGCGGTGATGGGGGTCGAGATGCTGCGTCGCGCCGATCTCGGCGGCCCGGACGACGGGGCGGGATCGATCGTCGCGGCGCTCGCCCTCGCGGCGGGCCTGCTGCCGCTACTCGCGCCCGGCATGTACGACGGGTTCCCCGCCTGGGCCCGTACCGTCCTGGGCAGCGGCGTCGTCGCCGGAACGCTGACGGCCGTGCTCCTCGGGGCGCTCCTCGGCTCAGGACGACGCGGCAGGAGCGGGCGGGACGACCGCGACCGGGCAGTGGGCGTGGTGCAGGACGGCATGGGCGACCGAGCCCATCAGCAGTGATCCGACCCGGTGCCTGCGGTGGCGGCCCACGACCACGAGACCCGCGCTGCGAGATCCCTCGACGAGTCGGCCCGCCGCGTCCTCCGGGACGACGGCGGGAACGACCTCGACGTCCGGGTACTGCTCGGCGAAGGGCCGTAGCCGCTCCTCCTGGCGCCGGGTGGTCTCCTGGACGAGCTCGGGCGTCTCGTCCACGGGGAGCGGGGGCGGCACCTGGAGCGCGGGTGCGGGCGGGCTGGCCAGGATCACCGGCGAGGGCGGTAGCCGGAAGGCCGTCACCGCCTCGAGGGCCACGCCCCGCTGCCGAGCTGCATGAAAGGCGAAGTCCAGGACCTCGTCGGCTGTCTCCTCCGGGTGGAGCCCGAGCAGGATGCGGCCCGCCTCCGCGCCGCTCTCCAGCGATGCGTCCCGGGCCTCGTGCGGCACCACGACGATCGGGCAGGGGGCGGACGAGGCCAGGGCGCGGCCGGTGGAGCCGAGCAGCAGGGTCGCGAAGCCGCCGCGCCCGCGGGAGCCGGTCACCAGGAGCCGCGCGGTCCGGGCCTCGGCGAGCAGGGCGTCCGGCACGGAGCCGTCCAGCGACGCGTACCGTACGGGCACGCTCCCGCCCTGCTCCTCGATCCACGCGCGGACCCCGTCGATGACGCTGTCGGGGATCTCGGCGGTCTCGCCGAGCGAGGCGATGCGCGCGGCCCCGAGCTGGAGCGCGTCGGAGCGCACATGCGCCACCACGAGCGGAGCGTCCAGTCCGCGCGCGGTGTTCAGCGCCCATTCCAGGGCGCGGTGACTGTGCTCGGACCCGTCCACGCCGACAACAACGGCCTGTGCGCTCATATCGGGATTATCACCCCTGTTCGGCACATCGCGCCGATGGGTGCGTGTGACGCCACGCCGGACGGCCCCGGCGACTACGAGGCCGGTGCGCCGAGGTCGTAGCGCTCCTTGACCAGCTCCAGATGGATCCAGCTCTCCACCCCGCGCACCCCCGGCTCGGCGCGGATCGCGTCGAGGGTCGCCCGCACGGCCCCCAGGGACTCCGCGGTGACCGTGCCGACCAACTCGGCCCGGCCGAGACAGGCCGACAGGAACGTCACCCGCTTCCACCCGACCAGGGCCCGCACCACCGGCTCCCGCGGGCCCTCCACACGGACGGCGAACCCGCACAGGTAGCCGAGGCCCAGCACTTCGGGGCGGACGAGCGCGAGGACCTTCACCACGCCGCCGTCCAGGAGGCGGAGCGTACGGGCGCGGGTGGCGCCGGGGGAGAGGCCGACGCGCTCGGCCAGTTCGGCGAAGGGGAGTCGGCCGTCCTGTTCGAGGGCGTCGAGGATCCGCCAGTCGGTGTCGTCGAGGGCCGGGACCGTCGGCTCGTCCGCCAGCAGGTACGGATCCTTGAGGTGGCGGGTGCCGATCAGCGCGTCGACCACCGCTACGCCGGGCACCGAGCGCACCCGCTCGATGGTCTGCTCGAGCGCGTCGAAGCCCTCGGTGCGCAGCTCCGTCATGATGGCGCGCGGTCCGGCCGTCAGGCTGACGAACGGCGCCTGGGGCAGGGCGGCGATCGCGCGGGCCACCGGTTCCGCGGCCCCGTCCACGTCGATCGACAGATGGGCGGACGCGGTCAGTCCGCGGACCGACGGGTGGACGACGGCGACGACCCGGACCGCTCCCGACTCCAGCAGCCGCTGGACTCGCGCGCGGGTCGCGGGCCGCGACAGGCCGACGCGCTGGGCGAGCGTCTCGTAGGCGAGACGGCCGTCGTCCTGCAGCGCACGGACGACAGCCAGGTCGATGGCGTCCAGGTCCACCCGTTGGTCTCCTCGGCTCGGTGGCCCGGCGCGGCGGGCCGGCCCGGGTCCGCAGTCATTCTCGGGTACCGGGGCGCGGGTGAGCCGCGTTCGTGACATGCGTCACGGATATCCGGTACATCTGTCAGTGGACAGTCCGTTCGGACGGATCGTAAGTTCATTGCGTCATCAACCGACGAATCAGCCGCACAAGCGGGAAGGGGGCCGTGTGAATCAGCCCGTCGCCGTTTTCACCGACACCGACGACCTCGACCCCGGACCGGGTGTCCGTCTGCTGGAGCGGGCCGGCTTCGAGGTGCGTGTCGCCGGAACACGGGATCCCGAGGTCATCGCGGAAGTCGCCAGGGACGCCGTCGCCCTGGTCGTCGGCTACGCGCGGATCGACGCGGCGCTGCTCGACCGGCTGCCCCGTCTGCGGATCCTCGCCACGATGTCCGCCGGATACGACATGGTCGACACCGCCGAGGCCCGACGGCGCGGACTGTGGGTGGCAAACCTCCCCGACGCCGCGACCGAGGACGTCGCGGTCCACGCGCTCGCCGCCACGCTCTCGCTCGTCCGCCGCCTCCCGCAGGCCGACAGCGTGGTGCGCTCAGGCGGCTGGAACGCCGACTTCGCCCAGCAGCGCCACCTTCCGCGCCGCGCGAGCGAACTGACCCTGGGTCTTGTCGGTCTCGGCCGGATCGCCCGCTCCTTCGCGACGCTCGCCGCCCCCGTCTTCGGGCGGGTCGCCGCCCACGACCCGCACACCGACCCCGCCCACTGGCCGTCCGGCATCGAGCGGTACGACGACCTCGAGGCCCTCGCCGCCGCTACCGACGTCCTCTCCCTGCACGTCCCGCTGACCCCGGCCACCCGTGGCCTCGTCGACGGAGCGCTGCTCGGGCGGCTGCGCCCCGGCGGCTTCCTCGTCAACGTCGCACGCGGTGAACTCGTCGACCCCGAAGCCCTGTTGGCGGCTCTCGACACCGACCGGCTGACGGGCGCCGCCCTCGACGTCTTCCCCGTGGAACCGCCCCCGGCCGACGACCCGTTGCGCACCCACCCGCGCATCCAGGTCTCTCCCCACAGCGCCTTCCTCTCCGACACCTCGCGGCGCGCCTATGTGTGCGGACCCGCCGAGAACGTCCTCGCCTGGCACCGCACCGGCCGCCCGCTCACCCCCGTCGTCGACCCCACCGCCACCGCCCTCACCCCCGCTCCCGAAGGAGCCGCCGCATGACCGCCGCACCGCCGCTCACCGCGCAGACGAGGACCGCAGAGGAGCTCCGGCTGCGCCGCGAACTCGCCGCCGTCTACCGGCTCGTGGCCCACTTCCGGATGACCGACCTGATCTTCACCCACATCTCCCTGCGGCTGCCCGGACCCGAGCACCACTTCCTCATCAACCCCTACGGGCTGCTCTTCGAGGAGATCACCGCCTCCAACCTGGTGAAGATCGACCTGGCCGGAAACCCCGTCGAACCGACCCCGTACCCCGTGAACCCGGCCGGCTTCGTCATCCACAGCGCCATCCACGCCGCCCGCACCGACGCGCACTGCGTCCTGCACACCCATACCAAGGCGGGCTGCGCCGTCGCTGCGCAGGAGGGCGGGCTGCTCCCGCTCAACCAGATGTCGATGGAGTTCCACAACCGCGTGGGCTACCACGACTACGAGGGCGTCGCCCTCAACCTCGACGAACAGCGCCGCCTCGTCGCCGACATCGGCGCCCACCCCGCGCTGATCCTGCGCAACCACGGCCTGCTGACGGTCGGCGAGAGCGCCGCCCAGGCCTTCCTGCGCATGTACTACCTGGAGCGCGCCTGCGAGATCCAGGTCACCGCCCAGGCGGGAGGCGGACCGCTGGTGATACCGCCAGCCGACGTCTGCGAGTTCACGGCCCGGCAGCTCACGGGCGAGGCCACCACGGCCGACTTCCAGGACGACGACGCGTACGAACTGGCATGGGCGGCGATGCTCCGCCTCCTGGACCGGACCTGCCCGGACTACAAGGACTGACCGGCTCGGGGCCAGTCCTCTGGTCGACGTGTCCGAGGATGGCCCCACGTAGGATCGGAGCGCCCAAGAGGATCGAACAGAAGGGGGAGGGCCATGGCCGTACTCGTACTGTCCGCTGTCCTCGTGCTCGCCGTCGGAGGGTGCGTCTGCGTCGTGTGGGCCGCGCGGGGCGGGCCGCGCTGGGTGCGCGCGGTGGCCACCGCGACCCTGGCGGCCGGTGCACTCGTACGCCGCGCGAACCGCTCGGGCCGCAGCTCCAGCCTGGAGCAGCGGACCGACTCCGGCGACTGACTGCCGCACTCTCCCGGGCGCTGCGGCCATACTGGATCGCGGCGGGACCCGAGAGGCGGAACAGTGAGTCAACAGAACATGCGGTACGACGTGTTGGTGTTCGGCGGCAGTGGCGTGGACACCGTCATCAGGGTCGACGCCCTGCCTGTCCCGCTCGCCGACTCGGTCCAGGTCGGCCCCATCGAGGAGTGGCCCGGGCACACCGGGGGAAACGTGGCCCTTGGCACCAGGGCCCTCGGCCTCCGGGTCGCGCTGCTCGACTGCATCGGTGACGCCGGGATCGGGGCGCTCGTACGTGAGCGCATGGCCGAGGGGGACGTCGAGTTCGCCCCGGTCATCTCGCCCGCCGGCACGCGCCGCGCGGTCAACTTCGTGGACGCGACCGGGCGCCGGATGTCGTTCTACGACGCCAGGGACCCCGCCGACCTGCGGATGCCGCGGGAGTTCTACCTGTCCCGGCTGCGGAGCACACGCCACGCCCACCTGTCCATCATGAACTTCACGCGCTTCCTGTACGACGACATCGAGGCCCTGGGCGTACCCGTCTCCACCGACGTGCACGACTGGGACGGACTCGCCGAACACCATCGGGAGTTCGCCCTCCGCTCCGATCTCGTCTTCCTCAGCGCGGAGGGGGCCGGCGAGCGAACGCCGGAGCTGATGCGGGAGATCCTGCGCGAGGGCCGCGCGGAGACCGTGGTCGCCACGGCGGGTGCGCGCGGCTCGTACGTCCTCACCCGGGACGGCGGCCCCACCCCGCACCACATCCCGGCGGTCGCCCCGTCCACGCCGGTCGTCGACTCCAACGGCGCGGGCGACGCGTACGTCAGCGGTTTCCTCTACGGCAGGCTCGTCGGCCGGGACATCCTGGACTGCGCGCGCCTCGGCGCGGTGGCCGGAGCCCACGCCTGCACGGCGCCCGGCTCCACCGCCCTCATCGGCCGGGAGGCCCTCCTGGCGGCACCCACGGGCTGACCCGGACCCGGTGTCCCGGCGGACGCGCGCCCCGCGGCGCCCGTCCGCCGGGACCGATCCGTTCGTCGTCGCGGGAAACGACTTTCGAGGACTGCGGCGGCCACGCGCCGGCCGCGATCATCGAGGTGAAGTCAACGACGAACGTGGAGTGCACCGTGGGTCTCGAACAGTCGCAGCACCGCTTCCACATCCGCCAGAAGCTCACGCCGATGGCCAATCGGTATGTGGTCCACGCGGCAGGCCCGGACGGTGCCGAGGGGGAGATCGTCGCGTTCGCCCACCAGAAGCGCATGGCCCTGAAGGAGCAGATCACCTTCTACACGGACGAGTCCCAGCGGCAGGTCCTCTTCACCTTCCAGGCCCGGCAGATCGTGGATCTCGGCGCGACCTACGACATCCGCGCCGCCTCGGGCAGCCCCGTCGGCACACTCCGCAAGAACTTCGCCGCCTCCCTGCTGCGCAGCACCTGGCACATGAACCAGGAGGGCGCCGCGGCCGAGACCACGGGCGTGGAGCGGAACAGGACCGTGGCCCTGGCGCGCAGGGTCTGGGATCTCGTTCCGTTCGTCGACCTGGTGCCGTTCGCCTGGCCGTACCACTTCGACTTCGCCGCCGCCGACCGCCCGGTCATGTCGGTGAACAAGCAGTTCGGACTGCGGGACCGCTACGTCCTGGAGATCGAGGACGAGCACCTCGACCGCCGCCTGGCGATAGCCCAGGCCGTCGCGCTGGACGCCCTGCAGTCCCGGTGACGCCGGCTCCCGGCCGCGCGGGGGGCGGCCGGGAACCGAGCTTTATCAGCCCGTGAAGGGCGGCAGCGCCGCGAACTCGGGTGCCACGCCGACGCTCTCGGCCAGCGCCCCGAGAACTTCCCTGACCCGGGTCAGGGGATGGTCGGGGAACTCCGCGTCGTACCGGGCGTGGTCGGCGGCGTGGAACGGCAGTCCGCCCCGGACCTCCGGTGCGTAAGGATGCGCCCGGTAGAAGGCGTCCGGTCCGACCTGCGCCATCACCATCGCCTCGCGCATCCCGGTCATCCCGCGCTCGGGCGCCTGGATCTTCACCACGGTGCTGCACTCCGCGCGCGGCACGGTGAAACTGCCGATGAAGACCTGCCCGTTGGACTGTCCCGGCAGCGGCAGCTTCAGTATCTGGCGCAGCGCGGGCAGGTCTCCCAGAGACTTCACCGACGCCTCGATCAGCCCGCCGCCGGCGTCCGCGGTGAAGCGGGTCAGCGCGGCGCGCAACGACGGGCCGTCGTCCAGTGACGCGGGGAGGTCCGGACGCAGGGCGAAGAAGTGCAGCGACAGCACATCACCCGCGTCACTGACCCAGACATCGGGCTCGACGAGTCGGAAGCCCGGCAATTCGATGCCGACAAGAGCTCTCATGACCGGTGATGATGGCGCATGTTTCCGGCCTTGGCGAAAAAAGGCGATCGTGCCGGCCCGCGGTCCGTACGCAGCGCCCCGCGCCGCGGGAGCACGGGGCGCGGCGCGCGGAGGTTGGGCGACTATCGGAGGGACGCCTGGTGAAGTGTGTCCGGGCCGATCGGCAGGCCGGGCAGGCCCGGCAGCTCCTGCGCACGCTGCGGCGCCACCCCGAGGGCGGGCGCGGGAGCGCCGGCGAGGGCCCCGTCGACGTGGGCGTAGAGCGCCTCGGTGATGGGGTCGGGCAGCGGGCGGCCCTGCTCGTCGAAGCGCTGGTACTTCATCAGGTTGTAGCCGATGGCGACCTGGCGACGGCCGTCCTCGGTGGACAGCGCCCACGTACCGGCGCCGAAGACGGCACCGTCATGGCCCCAGTACCAGCCGCCGCTCGGCATCTTCAGGGTGTAGATGCCGAGGCCGTAGCGCATCATCGGCTCCTCGCCCGGCTGTGTCTCGTGGGCGGGGACGGTGGTCTTCATCTCGCGCAGCTCCGCCGGACCGAGCAACCGGCCGCCGAGCAGCTTGCGGTAGAAGTCGTTGAGGTCGCTCGTCGTCGAGACGAGGGCGCCGGCCGTGCCCGCCCAGGACATGTCGGTGACGCTGTAGTCGCGCGGCGGGTCGATCAGGCCGAAGAACGACTCGTACATCTTGGCGTGCGGGCCCTTGATGGACGGCGAGCTGGGGAAGTACGTGTGGCGCAGGCCGGCCTTGCGGATGACATTCCGGGTGATGTACGCCTCGGCCTTCTGGCCGGTCACGCGCTCCAGAAGCAGCCCGGCCAGGATGTAGTTGGTGTTGGAGTACGAGTGCTTCCCGCGCTCCGCGACGGGCGGGGCCGCGAGCCCCAGGCGGGCCAGTTCCTCGGGGGCGATGTGGCGGAGGCGGTTCTCGTCGAGGGCCTTGCCCGGGTTCTCGATGATGCCGGGGAACGCGGGCAGGACGTAGTCGGGGATGCCGCTCGTGTGGTTGAGCAGCATCCGTACGGTCACCTGCCGGCCTCGTTCGCCGGGCACCACGTCGGGCAGATAGCGGCCGATGGGTGCGTCGAGGTCGATGCGTCCGGCGCCGGCCTGCTGGAGGACGGCGACCGCCGTGAAGGTCTTGGTGATGCTGCCGACCCGGTGCTCGAGGTCCGGCCGGGTGGGCCGGCGGGTGTCGACGTCGGCCCACCCGGTGGCGCCCCGCCACTGCGCGGAGCCGTCGCGGACCGCCGAATAGGCGCCGTACATCCCCGCCTTGTGGAAGGCGTCGAGTGAGCCGCGCAGCGCCGCCCGGTCGAGACCGTGGCCGGTGAGGGGCGCCGCGACCGGCGCCGGAGCGGTGGGGGAGCCGGGCTCCGCGGCGACGGCCTGTGCCGGTAACGCCGAGGCGGAGAGCGCTATCAGGGTGGCCGCGGCCACGGCCGAGAGGCGGGCCCTGTGGGACGAAGACATGGGTGGATCCTGCTTCCCTCGTTGAATACGGTGGTTTCATCCTGGTCGCGGTCCCTCGACCTGCCCTCCACCCCCGGGAGGATCTTGTGCACAAGGAACCTGTGACATTTGTCAGAAGTCCCGCTCACGGCCGGTGGGTGGCACACTGACCGCTGATCGTCCCGAGGAGCCCACGTGCCGATAATCCGAAACCTCCGGCGCACCGTCCGCCGCGCCTACCGCCGGACCGTCGACCTCAGCCACCCGGCACGCTCGCCGCTGGGCAGCGCGGTCGTCAACTGTGTGTTGTACGAGGACGGGGCACGGCAGCGGGGAGCCTGCCCCGCGGAAGAGGCGGTGCGGCGGGTACGCAAGTCCGGCGACGGGTTCGTCTGGATCGGACTGCACGAGCCGTCCGTGGACGAGTTCGCCGGACTCGCCGAGCTGTTCGGGCTGCATCCGCTGGCCGTCGAGGACGCCGTGCACGCCCATCAGCGACCGAAGCTGGAGCGGTACGACCAGACGCTGTTCGCCGTCTTCAAGACGGTCGGCTACGTCGAGCACGAGGAACTCACCGCCACCAGCGAGGTCGTCGACACGGGCGAGCTCATGGTCTTCACGGGAACCGACTTCGTCATCACCGTCCGGCACGGCAGGCACGGTTCGCTCGGCCCGCTGCGGGAGGCCCTGGAGGCGGACCCCGAGCAGCTGGCCAAGGGGCCGGCCGCCGTCCTGCACGCCATCGCCGACCATGTGGTGGACGACTATCTCGCGGTGGCCGACGCCGTGCAGAACGACATCGACGCCGTTGAGATGGCCGTCTTCAGCGAGCAGGCGTCCCGCGGCGACGCCGGCCGCGTCTACCAGCTCAAGCGGGAACTCCTCGAACTCAAGCGGGCGGTGACCCCGCTCGACCGCCCGCTACAGGCCCTCGCCGCGCAGCCGCTGCCGCTGGTCGGCCCGGACATCCAGCCGTACTTCCGCGACGTCGCCGACCACCTGTCCCGGGTCACGGAACAGATCACGTCCTTCGACGCCCTGCTCGACTCGATCCTCCAGGCCCATCTGGCGCAGGTGACCGTCGCCCAGAACGAGGACATGCGCAAGATCACGGCATGGGCGGCGATCATCGCCGTCCCGACGATGGTCTGCGGGGTCTACGGGATGAACTTCGACCACATGCCGGAGCTCCGCTGGACCTACGGCTACCCGATCGTCGTCACCGCGATGGCCACCGCCTGCTTCCTCCTCCACCGCACCTTCCGCCGCAACGGCTGGCTCTGACCGTTCGGCGCCCCGCCCGGCACCGGCGCCGGGCGAATCGACCGCGGCGACGGCGCCACCACCTCAGCCCTGAGCGCGCAGCGCCGAGGTGTGCGCCCGGACCTGCTCGGGTGTGAGGTAGACGTCGGTGTACTCGAAGTCGGCGAGGGTTCCGGACCGGGACGCCAGGAAGCCCGTACGCACGAAGTCGTCGCCGGCCACGGCGTTGAGCAGCCAGTTCGTCATCACGCGCGTCTTGGCCACATTGGTCCGCAGCGCCGACCAGTGGTAGGCGCGGGCCACCGCCTGTGCGGGCGTCCCGTGCAGCTCCACCCCGAGCGGCTTCGAGACCGCGTCCCGCCCGCCCAGGTCCACCACCAGGCCGAGATCCCGGTGGTAGTAGGGGTACGTCTGCTCGCCCCGCAGCGTCGCCACGATGTTGTCGGCGACCTGCTTGCCCTGCCGATGGGCGTGCTGGGCGGTCGGCGGGCAGATCGCCCCCTGCTCGTTCTTGGCCAGGTCCGGTACGGCCGCGGCGTCGCCCAGGGCGTACACGCCGTCCAGACCGGGGACCACCATGTCCGGTCCCACCACGAGGCGGCCCCGCAGCGTCTCCGCGCCCAGGGTGCCGATCAGGGGGCTGGCGGCCACGCCGGCCGTCCAGATCAGGGTGCGCGTCGGCAGCACCCGTCCGTCGGTGAGCGTCACGGCGTCGTCGTCCACGGAGGAGACCGACACACCGAGCGAGACCTCGATCCCGCGTCGGCGCAGGATGTCGAGCGCCGCGCCGCCCAGCTTGTCGCCGAGTTCGGGCATGAGCTTGGGGGCGAGGTCCACCAGATGCCACTTGATCAGCTTCGGATCGAGGCGGGGATAGCGCTGAACCGCGTTGTGCGTGAGCCGCTGCAGACAGGCGGCGGTCTCCGTCCCGGCGTATCCGCCGCCCACCACCACGAACGTCAGCCGCGCCGCCCGCTCGGCCTCGTCCTGGCCCGCGTCGGCGAGATCCAGCTGGGCGATCACGTGGTCGCGGATGTAGACCGCTTCGGCGAGCGTCTTCATCCCCCGGGCGTGTTCGCTGAGGCCCGGGATGTCGAAGGTGCGCGTCACACTGCCGGGCGCCAGCACGAGGTGGTCGTACGGCTCGTCCACGAGCTCGCCCGTGATCGTCCGGACGAGGCAGACCTTCGCCGCGGTGTCCACGCCGATGGCGCCGCCCGGAATGATCCGGGTGCGGTGCCGTTTGCTGCGCCGCAGGGACAGCGCGACCGACTGAGGGGTCAGCACCCCGGCGGCCACCTGGGGGAGCAGGGGCAGATACAGCTGGTACGAGAACGGCGTGAGCAGCGAGATCTGTGCCTCCCTGCCGGTCAGCCGCCGCTCGAGGCGCCGCACGCAGGCGACCCCGGCGAAGCCGGCGCCCACCACGAGGATCTTCGGTCGAGTCACGTGCCCGCCTCCCGGGTCGTCGGTCCTTGACTGCTGACTAACCTCTCCGGCCGGTCGGGAACCCGGCCTGTCCGCCAATGGGGTGACGCCGCCGCAGCGCCAGGAAGGAAGAGTGTGCAATGTGATAAAAGGGAAAAACAGGGTGGAATGGGAACGGAGCCGACGGCCGTGGGGAGACCTGAGGGCACAGACACCACCGGGCAGGCGCCGGCGTTCGGCGTCGCGGACTCCGTCGTGCTCCTCTTCGACGAGGGCGGGGTCGTCGTCGGCCGCCCGCACGCCGCCGAGCGACTCCTCGGCCACTCCGCGGAGGAGCTGCGCGGCAGGCGCGTCCAGTTCCTCCTCAGCCCGCACGAGGCCGCCCGCCTGCCCGCGATCGCGGAGAGCTGCGCCACGGACGGCCGCTGGTCGGGCGTCCTCCTGGCGCGTCACCGGAACGGCCGTGACATCGCCGTCGACGTCACCGTGCTGCCCCTGCCGGAGGACGCGGCCCCGGCGCGCTGGCTGGCCATGGCCGCCGACGCGGCACCGTCCCGCCAGTGGACCATGGGGCCCACTCTCCTGGAACGGATGGTCACCCAAGCGCCCGTCGGACTCGCCCTGGTCGACACCGAACTGCGCTGCGTGTGGTCGAACACCGCCCTGGAGCGCTTCGGCGGGGGCCGTGCCGACCTGCGCCGCGGCCGGCGCCTCGCGGAGATCCAGCCCGGCCTGAACGCGGAGCTCGTCGAGTCGAAGATGCGCCAGGTGCTCGACACCGGTGAGCCGGTCACGGGGTACGAACATGTGGGCCGCACCCGGGCCGAGCCCGGCCGGGACCACGCCCATGCCATGTCGTTCATCCGGCTCGACGACGACAACGGCCGTGCCATCGGGGTCTGCTACGCCGTCGTCGACATCACCGACCGCTACCGCGCGCGTCTCCGGCTCGCCCTGATGGCGCGGGCGAGCGAGCGCATCGGCCGCAGCCTCGACGTCATGGGGACCGCCCAGGACCTCGCCGACGTCGCGGTGCCCGGCCTCGCGGACTTCGTCGCCGTCGACCTGCTGGACTCCGTGATCCGGGGCGCGGAGCCGTCCCCCGGGCCTACGGCGGGAGCCACCGCCGTACGACTGGTGCGCGCGGGCGACCAGACGGCGCGCGCGAATCCGCCCGAGGCGGTGGTGGAGCCGGGGGAGACGGCTGCCTACCGGCCGTCGTCACCCCAGATCGGCTGCCTGGCCCACGGTCGGTCCTGGCGCACGGCCCGGCTGGACGCCGCCGCCAGGAATTCGGCCCTCCCCGTCCCGGCACCGGAACGCCAGGCCGGAGCGGGCCCGACCGCGACCGCGGAATCCGGGCAGGACGGGACCGTAGAACCTGGGCACGCCCCGGCTGCGCAGCCTGGGCAGGCCGCGATCGCAGAACCCCGGGAGCGGGCCGGGGCCGGGACCGAGGATCCGAGTCATGCCTCGACCACAAACCCCAGCCCGGCCCCGACCACGGAACCCGGTACGGCCACGACCACGGATCCTGGACAGGCCCCAGCCACGGAACCCCGCCCCGCCACGGCCACGGGCCCCGGCCCGGTCCCGACCGCCACGCCCGTACCGCCCACGTCCGCCGAGTACGTACCGCGGCCGCCCACCGACCCCCTGGCGCACACGGCCATGGTCGTGCCGATTCTCGCCCGGGGCGTCACCCTCGGCGTGGCCACGTTCTTCCGGTCGCGGCGGGACGAGGCGTTCGACGAGGACGACCTGCGGCTCGCGGAGGAACTCGTCGCCCGCGCCGCCGTCTGCCTCGACAACGCCCGCCGCTACGCCCGCGAGCGCGCCGCCGCGCTCGTCCTCCAGCGCAGCCTCCTCCCACACGGCGTACCGGCGCAGGAGGCCGTCGACGCGGCCTCGTACTACCGCCCGGCCGACGAACTCTCCGGCCTCGGCGGCGACTGGTTCGACGTCATCGCCCTCTCCGGGGCCCGGGTCGCCCTCGTTGTCGGCGAGGTCATCGGCCACGGCATCGAGGCCGCCGCCACCATGGGCCAGCTCCGGACGGCCGTAAGGACCCTGGCGGATCTCGACCTGTCGCCCGAGGAACTCCTCGCCCACCTCGACGACCTCGTCCTCCAGGCGACCCGGGAGGGGCGGCCGGTCGGCTTCGGCGGCGTGACCAACCCCGGAGCTGTCGGCGCCAGTTGCCTGTACGCGGTCTACGACCCGGTGAGCATGCGCTGCGAACTCGCGAGCGCCGGCCACCTCGCACCCGCCGTCGTCGCCCCCGACGGGACGGTGAGCTTTCCCGAGCTGCCGCCCGGCCCGGCCCTGGGCGTGGGAGGGCTGCCCTTCGAATCCGTCGAACTGCCCCTGGAGGAGGGCAGTGTGCTGGCCTTCTACACCGACGGCCTGATCGCCGCGCCCGGTGCCGGCAAGGAGGGACTGGGCCGCGCCCTCCGCTCGCGGGACCTGCCGCTCGACGAGCTCTGCCGGAGCGTCGTCGACGAGCTGGCGCCCAGCAGGCCGTACACCGACGACGCGGCCCTTCTGCTGGTCAGGACGCGTAGCCTGGCGGCCGGGCAGGTCGCCGCGTGGGACCTGCCCGCAGACCCGTCCGTCGTGGCCCGCGCCCGCGTGATGACCGCACGCCAACTGGCCGCCTGGGGTCTCGAGGAACTCGCCTTCACCACCGAACTCGTCGTCAGCGAGCTGGTCACCAACGCCATCCGGCACGCCTCGGGACCGATCCGGCTGCGCCTCATCCTCGAACGCACCCTGATCTGCGAGGTCTTCGACGCCAGCAGCACCTCCCCCCATCTGCGGCACGCGCGAACGACCGACGAGGGCGGCCGCGGCCTCTTCCTGATCTCCCAGTTCACCCGGCGCTGGGGCACCCGCTACACGGCCGAGGGCAAGGTGATCTGGGCCGAGCAGCCACTCGACCAGGACACCCCCGCCCCGGAATGATCTTTATTCGATTGCCCGGCCCCGGGCACCGTGCGAGGGTGTCCTGCCGCACGGAGACACCGGCGGCGACGAGTAGGGGAGTTCCGCCTGTGCGTGCGCGTGCCGCCGATGACATCGTGGTGACGAAACTGGGATCGGTGCGGGGCACGGTCGTGGACGGGCTGCGGGTCACCCTGGGGATCCCGTACGCCGCACCGCCGTTCGGCGCCGGCCGCTTCCGGGCGCCGATGCCTGCCGCGCCCTGGGACGGGGTGCGGGACGGCACCCGCTTCGGGCCGGTGGCCCCGCAGTCGGCGGAGCTGCCCGGCGCCCCGGTCTGGCGCCCGGACCAGGAGGACGTTCTCACCCTCAACGTCTGGTCCCCCGCAGACGATTCGGAACCCCGTCCCGTGCTGTTCTGGATCCACGGCGGCGCCTACACCTTCGGGTCCTCGGCCCAGCCCGATTACGACGGAACCGCCCTCGCGCGGGCCGGGCTCACCGTCGTGACGTGCAACTACCGGCTCGGCTTCGAAGGGTTCGGCCACGTCCCCGGCTTCCCCGACAACCGGGGGCTGCTCGACCAGATCGCCGCGCTGGAGTGGGTACGCGACAACATCTCCGCCTTCGGCGGTGACCCGGACAACGTCACGGTGGCCGGTCAGTCCGCCGGCGGGGGCTCGATCGCCTGCCTGATGAGCAGCCCGCGGGCCGAGGGGCTCTTCCACCGCGCCGTCGCGCACAGTGTCCCCGACGCCACCTTCCCGCGGGAGTTCGCCGAAGGACTGACCCGCCAGGTGGCGGACGCGGCAGGTGTCGAACCCACCGCGCATGGCATGCTCTCCGCGAGCCCGCAGGCTCTTGTCGAGGCGTCGGACCGGGTGGTGGCGCGGTACGCGGACGACCCCTCCTCGGGTTTCCTGCACTACGACACCGTCCTCTACGGCCCTGTGCTCGACGGCGAGACGCTCAGGAGGGACCCGGTCGACGCATTGGCCGACGGCGCGGGGCGGTCGATCGACCTCCTGGTGTGTCACACCACCGAGGAGTACCGGCTCATGCACGAGGTCGGCTCCATGCCGTCGGTTTCCACGGAGGAGGGCCTCGCCCGGTTCGCCGCCGACTACGGGCTGCCCGCGGACCTCCTCGCGCAGTACCGCGCCCTCATGGCGGACGCGCCGGTGCTCGACGTCTTCCTCGCGCTCGCGGGCGACGCCGTGTTCGCCGCACACACCGTCCGCCTCGCCGAGGCCCACGCCCGCGCGGGCGGTCGCACCTTCCTGTCCCGTTTCGACCGGCGGCGTACCCGACCCGACGGCGGTCCTGTGCATGCCTGGCACGCCGCCGACGTGCCCTTCACCCTCGGCACCTTGGACGCCACCGGCGTCGACTTCCTGACCGGCGGGCCCGCCGACACCGACGACCGGGCCCTGTCGCGACGGATGATCCGGGCCTGGGCCGCCTTCGCGAGCACGGGAGAACCGGGCTGGGCCCCGCTCACGGACCCCTCCGCCCCCTCGGTCCCCGTCCATGTGTGGGCCGTTCCCCACGACCGGACCGAGAGCGCGAGCCCCACCCACGCGCTGTTCCGAGACGTACGGATGGACCCGCCCGCGCTCCGGTAGCGCGCCCTGCCCCCAAGCTCCCGAACGCGCACGGGATAATTGCGGCGGCCGCGTGACAGGTTCACCCGCGCCGAAAGACACGAAACACGCCGGCCGCTCGCGGCGCGGCGGGAGAAGGAGACCCCGATGGACGTCCAGCACTTCGAGCGCATCACCGCGTTCATCGAGGCACGCCTCCGCCCGCTCTTCGACCCCGAGAACGGCAGCGACCACGGATTCGGCATGGACGACACCTCCCGCGCCCTGCGGGCCCTCCTCGGCACCGTGAAGGCCGCGGCGGCCGTCAAGGGCCTCGCCGAGCAGCGGGCGGCGGCCGACCCGGCGATGCGCAACATCATCGACCAGGCCCTGGAGCACAACTGGGACGTCCTGCGCGGCGTCGCCCGCAACTGGGAGGACCACCCCGACTTCGCCCGCGAGTTCAAGCGCCACGCCTGGGAGCTCGACGAGACCCCCGCCACCGCCTGAACCGACCGCCTGACACCGAACCGAACCACCCGACACCGACCGCCTGACTCAGACCACCCGACACCGACCACACCAGACACGGGACCATGAACTCGGACATCTGGGCCGCGCTCCCGGCCGCGACGCGCTCCGCCGTGGACGACCTCGTCCGCCTCGACCGCCGCATCATGGCGATCAAGGAGATCCGCGAGGGCTTCCCCGAAGGGGCCCGGCCGGGCCTGTACGAGGCGCTCGACGTGGTGGCCGAGCGCTACCGGGAACTGGGCAGGCGCTTCGAGCCCGGCCCGACGGAACCGCTCGACCCGGCGGCCCTCGCCGCACGGGCCGCGCAGCTGCCGGGCCGCGCGGTGGCCGTCGAGGCGGTCTGGGACGGTGACACCTTCGGCTGGATGGTCGACCTCCAGCTCGTCACCGACGACCCGGACACCGAGCACTGCCTCGCCGTGATCCGGCACGGCGGCGACCTGAGGCTGTTCAACGGCACGGTCCCGCCCTGGCCCGAGGCCCAGGAGGCGCAGAGCGCCGGCCGGGCCCTGGCCGAGCTGCTCGGCGTCCCCTTCCACTTCGCGAGCCCCGACCGACCCGACGACGAGGCTCCCAGGTGGCGGGACACCCAGGGCGGCGCTCCTTCCTGATGGGACGTCGGCCCCTCCTGACGGGACGTCGGCCTGACGGTCGCTCGGCAACCGGGCGCAATGACCCGCCGGCTCTGCCCCGGTCGGGTGAGTGCGCCGTTCTTCCGACAGGGTCGGATGCGGACCGGGTACATATCGCCGCATTGCCGTCCCCAGCGTCGGAGGATGCTGTCCCATGCCTGTCAGGAAAGCCCGCCCCGGCCCGCGTGTGCTGACCGCCGCCCTGTGCGCGACGCTCGCCGTCGTCGGCTACATGACGGTCTCACCCGAGGACTCCGCTACCGCGCCCGGACCCCGCCCCGCGGCCAAGAACGCCGGCCCGGGAGCCGCGCCCCGGCCCGCCACACCCGAGGCCCCTCCCGGCGTCGGCCCCGTCACCCGTACGAGAATTCCGGACGTCGCGAGCCAGGCACTCGTGGTCACGGGGAAGACCCGGGACACCAACGTGGCCGATGCGGTGCTCTACGAACGGGACGGGACCGGGAAGTGGCAGCGCGCCGCCGGGCCGTGGCCCGCGCACAACGCCCTGCGCGGCTGGACGAACGACCACTGGGCCGGCGATCTGCGCACCCCGATCGGAGTCTTCAGGATCGGTGACGCGGGCGGACGGCTGCCGAACCCCGGCACCCTGCTGCCGTACGACCACGACAAGGAGTTCGTCTCCCCGGGCACCGGGTTCCTCGGCGAACCCCTGGAGGGATCGTTCGACTACGTGGTCGCCATCGACTACAACCGCATCCCCGGCACGACCCCGTTGAACAAGAAGCGGCCGCTGGGCGCGGAGCGCGGCGGAGGCGTCTGGGTCCATGTCGACCACGGCGGGCCCACGCAGGCGTGCGTCTCCCTGTCGGCCGACGCCATGCGACAGCTGCTGCGCGCACTGAAACCGGCCCGGGAACCGGTGATCGTCATGGGCCCCGCCGCCGAGATCGCGCAGTGATCCGCGGAGGGGGCTGACGGGCCGCATGGGCGGCTGACAGGCGGCGCGCTCCGCTGTCAGCGCGCGCTCGGCGGCCTGTCAGCACGCCCGGGCATCGTCGTGGTCATCGAGAACGACGACACCCGAGCAGGAGAAACCCCCATGAGTGCCCACAGCACCGAGATGTCCCAGGCCGAGATGACCCAGGCCGAGAAGTCCCGTACCGAGCTGGCAGAGTTCATCGAGCAGACGGCCACGAAGTTCGGCGTCCCCGGCGTCTCCGTCGGCGTGTGGGCGGACGGCCGGGAGACCTTCGCGAGCCACGGCGTGACCAGCCTCGACAACCCGCTGCCCGTCGACAAGGACACGCTGTTCCAGCTCGGCTCCACGACGAAGACCTTCACGGCGACCGCGCTGATGCGGCTGGTCGCCGACGGCCGGCTCGAGCTGGACGCCCCGGTGCGCCGGTACGTTCCCGAGCTCGTCCTCGCGGACGAGAAGGCCGCGGCGGACATCACCGTGATGAACCTGCTCAACCACACCTCGGGCCTCAGCTGGAACATCATCACCGACACCGGTGACGGCGACGACGCTCTGGCCGCCTTCGTGGCGAAGATGGCCGAGCTGGAGCTCATCGGCGAGCCCGGTGACCGCGCCTCGTACAGCCAGGCCGGCTACAACCTCCTCGGGCGCGTCCTGGAAAACGTCACGGGACTGACGTACGAGCAGGCCGTCGCCTCGCTCCTGTTCGAGCCGCTGGGGCTCTCGAACAGCTTCTTCGGGACCGCCGACGTGATGACCCGCCGGTTCGCCGTGGGCCACAACCCCGACGAGGACGGCAACCTCGCCGTCGCGAAGGAGTGGCGGCTCACCCGGGGCAACAACCCCGGCGGTGGCCTCGCGTCCTCGGCGGCGGAGGTCCTCCGATGGGCGCGGTTCCAGCTCGGCGACGGTCTTACGGAGAACGGCGAGCGGCTCCTGCCCACCGAACTGCTGCACCGGATGCGGGAGCAGACGGTCGAGCTGCGCGGTAGCAACCTCGGCGACGGCTTCGGCATCTGCTGGTTCCTGCGCGAGGTGGACGGCGTACGGACGATCGAGCACGGCGGTTCGACCAACGGCCAGTTCGTGGAACTGGTGATCGTGCCCGAGCGGAACTTCGCCGTCGTCGCCCTGTCCAACTCCGGCTCGGACGGCAGCCCCTTCAACCGGGCCGCCGTCCGCTGGGCCCTGGAGCACTACCTCGGCGTCGTGGACAAGGACCCGGAGCCGCTTCCGTACGACGAGGCGCGGGCACAGGAGGTCGTCGGGGCCTACGACAACGACGCGATGACGCTCACCGTCGCCACCGACGGGACCGGCCTGACCCTCGCGGCCGCGATCAAGCCGGAGATCCGCGAGGCCGCCGACTTCGAGATGCCCGCGGACTACGAGCCGGCCGCCATGGGCCTGCTGCCCGGCGACGACGAGTTCATCGTCACCGCCGGTGGACTGAAGGGGCAGCGAGGCTTCTTCTCCCGGGACGCGAGCGGCGCGATCGTCGGCATCGATCTCGGCGGCCGGATCTTCAACCGGGTCCCCACCGCCTCCGCGTGACGGTCCCGCCGCGCCCATCGAGCCACCGGCCTCGCCTCTCCACGGAGGCGAAGCCGGTGGCGGCGCGTGCGGTCAGCGGTGTGCGAGCCAGGAGGCCGCCGGCAGCAGCCTGCTGTCGTAGTCGAACAGGGCCTGGTTCTCCCAGCCGTTGCCCGAGGCGGGGTCCGCCGGGTTCCAGCCGTTGCCGGAGACGGCGGTCCAGGTGGGCTCCCAGTAGACGACACCCAGCCCGCGGCCGTTCGGTACGGCCTCCACGACGTTCATCACGTCACGGAGCCACGCCGACTGACCGGCCGAACTCGCCGGGTAGCCGGAGACCAGCTCGGCCGTGGTGTCGATGATGTTCTCGTGGCTGTCCTCGCTGTCCAGCCGGAACGGGTACGCGGTCTCGGCGACCATGACCTTCTTCCCGTAGCGGGCGGAGATGTCGTCGAGGTTGGCCTGCAGATCGGACAGCGCGCCGTGCCAGTAGCCGTAGAAGGACAGCGCGATGACGTCGTACGGGATTCCTTGCGCGGTGGCGTTGTCGAACCACCAGCGGTACAGGCTGTTGTCACCGCCGTGGGCCAGATGCAGGGCGATCTGCGTGGACGAGGAGACCGCCTTGGTGGCGTTGATCCCCGACTTCAGCAGCCCGGCGAGCTGCGACCAGTTGTCCGTCGACCCCTCCGGCCAGAGCATGCCGGTGTTGATCTCGTTGCCGATCTGCACCATGTCGGCCGTCGTGCCCTGCGCCTTGAGGGCGTTCAGCACGTCGTAGGTGTGGTTGTAGACGTCCGTCGTGAGCTGACTGTACGAGTGCGAGGCCCACGCGGCGGGCTTCGCCTGGGCCCCCGGGTCGGCCCAGGTGTCGGAGTAGTGGAAGTCGACGAGCAGCTTCATGCCCTGGGCCTTGATGCGCTGGGCCGTCGCCAGGACCCGCGCTTTGTTGTTGTAGCCGTCGGCCGGGTTCACCCACACCTTGAGGCGGCCGTAGGTGGCGCCCGCCGACTTCAGCAGGGAGACGGGATCGGCCGTGGCCCCCGCGGCCGTGCGGTACGTACCGCCGAGGTCCTCGCTCTTCTTCAGCGAGGAGATGTCGACGCCCTTGACGGACAGGCCGGTCGAGCCGGCGGCGAAGGTGAGATCGTCGACGTTGAGCCACTGGCCCGCGCCGGCGGTGGAGTTGATGCTGATCGTGCACTGGCCGCCCGTCACGTTGACCGACGTGACCAGGCGTATCCAGGCGCCGTTGGGGGTGGGCGGCAGATCGGTCCGCTGCTCGGCGGAGCCGCAGTTGCGCAGGGCCAGGTAGGCCGAGCTCTGGCCACCGCTGGAGCGCACCCAGGCGCTGAGCGTGTAGCTGCCGTTGGTGAGACCGGAAAGGTACTGGTACGTCTCCACCTGGTAGGCGGTGGACGCCCAGTGCGTGAGCCGGTAGCTGCCACCATGTCCGCCGGCCTCCGTGAAGGAGGCCGTGTTCTGGCCGGTCGCGGAGTAGGTGGACCAGCCGGACGGCGTGGCGGTTCCGGTGCCGCCGGCCTCGAAACCGGTGTTGGTGAGCGTCGAGGCCGCCTGCGCCGGCTGTGCGGGCAGCGCGGACAGGAGCAGGGCGCCGAGCGCGGAGGCCGCGGCGATGCGTAGGCGTGTACCTGACATGAGGGTCCGCAGGGTGCGGGGAACGGCGTGCATCGTCGATGTCCCTTCGACGGTGGAGGGAGGGGGAGGATGGTGCGGGGTGGTGCCGTTCACCCGGGGGCGCTCGTACGGGACGCCCGCCCCCGGGGAGTCATGGGTGAGGAGCGATCAGGCGCCGAGCCGTATGACGCGCACCGACCCGGCCGGGACGGCGAGGTGCCCGTCGGCGCGTTCGCCGCCGAGGAGTTCGGTGCCGGGGGCCTCCAGCGGCACCTTCGCGTCGTGGGCGGTGTGGTTGAGCGCGAAGAGGTAGTCACCTTCCGCTCCGGAGCGGCGTACGACCTCGACGTCCCGGGGGAAGTCGCCGCGCGGCTCGATCCCGGCGTCCTCGCAGGCCGCGCCGAGGATCGTGTCCAGCGAAACCGCGTCGAGCCGGGTGGAGACGTACCAGGCGGTGCCCCTGCCCAGGCGGTGGCGGGTGACGGCGGGGCGCCCGGCGGCCGGCCCGTCCGCGTACGTCCACACCGGCTCGGCGCCGCGCTCCACCACGAACTCGGTCCAGACGTCGGCGGGCAGCGTCGCCCCGTCGGGGCCCGCGATCCGCACCGACTCGCCCGCGCCGAGCGGCGACCACTCCTCCACGGTCAGCCCGAGCACGTCGCGTAGAGCGCCCGGGTAGGCGCCCGGGTGGACGGCGTCGTGCTCGTCGACGATCCCGGAGAAGTACGAGACGACGAGCGTGCCGCCGTTCTGGACGTACTCGCGGAGGTTGAGCCCCGCTGCCTCGGTGGCGAGGTAGAGCGCCGGGACCACGACCAGCGGATAGGCCGACAGATCGGCCTCCGGGTGAGCGAAGTCCACAGTCAGGTGCCGGTCGTAGAGCGACTCGTAGAAGCTGTCGGCGCGCTCGCGCGCGTCGTGGTCCTCGCTCGGCCGCCACTCCAGGCTCTGCGCCCACCACGACTGCCAGTCCCACAGCATGGCGACGTCCGGCACGGTCCGTGTGCCGCGCAGCCCCGCGAGGGTGTCTAGGTCGGCGCCGAGCCCGACCACCTCGCGCCAGACCCGGGAGCCGGTCCCGGCGTGCGGAACCATCGCCGAGTGGAACTTCTCCGCGCCGCGCCGGGACTGGCGCCACTGGAAGAACATCGCGCCCTCGGATCCGCGCGCGACGTGCGCGAGGGAGTTGCGGGCCATCTCCCCGGGACGCTTGGCGGGGTTGCGGGGCTGCCAGTTGACCCCCGACGTGGCGTGTTCGAGGAGCAGCCAGGGCGCGCCGCCCGCGACGGAGCGGGTGAGGTCGGCGGCCATGGCGAGGTTGACGTGGGTGCGGCGGCCGTCGGTGATCAGGTAGTGGTCGTTGGTGACGAGGTCGACCTCACGGCCCCAGGCCCAGTAGTCGACGGAATCGCACTGGCTGAGCGCGGTCATGAAGTTGGTGGTGACCGGGACGCCGGGGGAGAGCCGGTGCAGAATGTCCCGTTCCATGCGGAAGTTCTCCCGCATGGTGGCGTCCGCGAAGCGGCGGTGGTCGAGCTGCTGGGCCGGGTTGCCCACGGTGGGGGCCAGGCGCGGCGGGTCGATCTGCTCGTACGAGGTGTAGTGCTGGCCCCAGAAGGCCGTGCCCCAGGCCTCGTTGACGGCCTCGACGGATCCGTACCGGTTCTCGAGCCAGCGCCGGAAGTGGGTCGCGCAGCTCTCGCAGTAGCAGGCGCTGACCGGGACGCCGTACTCGTTGTGGACGTGCCAGAGGGCCAGGGCGGGATGGCCGGCGTACCGCTCGGCCAGCTTCGTCGTGATCCGTGCGGCGGCCTCGCGGTACGCCGACGAGCTGTGGCAGATCGCCCCGCGTGAGCCGAACGCGTACCGCACACCCTCGCGGCTGACCGGCAGCGCGTCGGGGTGGGCGCGGTAGAACCACGCGGGCGGCGCCACCGTGGGCGTCCCCAGGTCGACGCGGATGCCGTGCTCGTGCAGCAGGTCCAGGACCCGGTCGAGCCAGCCGAAGTCGTACGTTCCCGGCTCGGGTTCGAGCAGTGCCCAGGAGAAGATCCCGACGCTCACCATGGTCACACCGGCCTCGCGCATCAGCCGGACGTCCTCTTGCCAGACGCTTTCCGGCCACTGCTCGGGGTTGTAGTCCCCACCGAAGGCGAGCCGGTGCAGGCCTTGGGGAGTCATGTCCGGCATGCGTGTCTCCTGAACGTCAGAACTCGAACATCTGTGAACGTACACACATCAGATCTCGATGTGGCAACGCAACATAACCGCACACGATCCACCATTGACAAGTGTCCGGAACGTTTCTCTACTGTGAACGCTCACAGATGCATGGCCGGTCTTCTCGCAACGGAGGGACCGCTCGTCAGGGGAGGGGCTCCATGCCCATCGTTTTGCGCCACCGTGTTGTCGCCACTGCCACCGCCGTCGCTCTCGGCGCCGCCGCGCTGACCGCCTGCGGCTCGTCCGAAGAGGGCGGCGAGCAGGCCGAGTCCGGACCCGTCTCGCTCACCTACTGGGCCTGGGCGCCCAACATGGACAAGGTGGCCGCGATCTGGAACAAGAAGAACCCGGACATCAAGGTCACCGTCCAGAAGCAGGCCTCCGGCGACGACCTGGTCACCAAGATCATCACGGCGTCGAAGGCCCACCAGGCACCCGACCTCGTCCAGGCCGAGTTCCAGGCCCTGCCGACGCTGGTCAGCAACGACGCCCTCGCCGACATCTCCAAGGAAGTCGGCGGCGCCAAGGACAAGTTCGCCCCCGGCCTCTGGCAGCAGACCACGCTCGGCTCCGACGCCGTCTACGCGGTGCCCCAGGACTCCGGGCCCCTGATGTTCTTCTACCGGACCGACCTCTTCAAGCAGTACGGCCTCAAGGTCCCCACCACCTGGGACGAGTTCGCCGCCACCGCCAAGGCCCTCAAGGCCAAGGCGCCCGACAAGGCTCTCACCACCTTCTCCTCCAACGACGCGGGCCTCTTCGCCGGCCTCTCCCAGCAGGCCGGCGCCCAGTGGTGGACCACCCAGGACCAGAAGTGGAAGGTCGGCGTCGATGGCACGGCCACCCAGAAGGTCGCCGACTTCTGGGGCGGCCTCGTCAAGGATGGCGCGATCGACAACCAGCCGATGTACACCCCCGCCTGGAACAAGGCCCTGAACACCGGGCAGCAGATCGCCTGGGTCAGCGCCGTCTGGGCGCCGGGTGTCCTGACCACCGCCGCGCCCGACACCAAGGGCAAGTGGGCCATGGCGCCGCTGCCCCAGTGGGACGCCACGAAGCCCTCCACCGGCAGCTGGGGCGGCTCCACCACCGCCGTCACCACCGACTCGAAGCACAAGGCGGCCGCCGCGAAGTTCGCGACCTGGCTGAACACCGACCCCGAGGCGCTCGCCGCCCTGGTGAAGGAGGCCGGCATCTACCCGGCCGCCACCGCCGCGCAGACCGGCGGCGCGCTCGCCCAGGCCCCGGAGTTCTTCGCCAACCAGCCCGACTTCTACACACAGGCCGCGGCGATCGCGAAGACCACCGCCCCCGCCGCCTGGGGCCCCAACGTGAACGTCGCGTACACCTCCTTCAAGGACGAGTTCGGCAAGGCCGCCAAGGCCAAGTCCGACTTCGCCGGCGCCCTGAGCGCCATGCAGGCCGCCACCGTCGCGGACCTGAAGAAGCAGGGCTTCGAGGTCGCCCAGTGACGCAGCCCACCCAGGGCGTGCGCCGGTCGTACGGGGTCAAGGTGGCCCCGTACGGCTTCCTCCTCCCGGCAGCCGTCCTGTTCGCCCTCTTCTTCGCGCTGCCCATCGGCTACGCGATCTGGCTCAGCTTCCACAAGATCGAGGTCAAGGGCCTCGGTCTGGGCAAGGGGTCCAGGAGCGAGGTCTGGGCCGGCCTGGAGAACTACACCGCCGCCCTCACCGACTCCGAACTCGGCGCCGGCGCCCTGCGGATCCTCGGCTACGGCGCGATCGTCGTCCCCGTCATGCTGGGTCTCGCCCTGCTCTTCGCGCTGCTGCTCGACACCGAGCGGGTCCGGGCCCGTTCCTTCTCCCGGCTCACGATCTTCCTGCCGTACGCCGTCCCCGGCGTCATCGCGGCCCTCATGTGGGGCTTCCTGTACCTGCCCGACGTCAGCCCCTTCTACCACCTGCTCGACACCCTCGGACTGCCGCAGCCGGACCTGATGGACGGCGGACCCCTCTACCTCGCGATGTCCAACATCGCCGTCTGGGGCGGCACCGGCTTCAACATGATCGTGATCTACACCTCGCTGCGCTCGCTCCCCGCCGAGGTCCACGAGGCCGCCAAGCTCGACGGCTGCTCCGAGCTGCAGATCGCCCTGCGGATCAAGATCCCCATGGTGGCGCCCTCGCTGGTGCTCACCTTCTTCTTCTCGATCATCGCCACCCTCCAGGTCTTCAACGAGCCCACCACGCTCCGGCCGCTCACCAACGGCATCCCGACCACCTGGAGCCCCCTGATGAAGGTCTACAACGACGCCTTCACCGGCGGGAACATCCATGCCGCGTCGGCCACCGCCGTCGTCCTCGCCGCGGCCACCTTCCTGTTGTCGTTCGGCCTCCTGCGGGCCTCCAACCGTCGTACGAAGCAAGGAGCCACCCGATGAGCGGGCTCGCCTCCCCGTCACAGGTGCGCCAAGCCGCCCCGGCCGCCGGCACCACCCCGGGAACCTCCCAGGGCCCTCCCCATGCCTCCGGCGGGGGGACCCCAAGCCCGCGCCGCGTCGCGCTGCTGCCGACCGCGGCCCTCGTCCTCGGCGCGCTCTACTGCCTGCTGCCCATCGCCTGGGTCCTGGTGGCCTCCACCAAGTCCGGCGCGGACCTCTTCTCCACCTTCACCTTCCTGCCCGGCGACGGCTTCGGCGACAACCTCGCCGACCTGGGCGCGTACCGCGACGGCCTCTACTGGCGTTGGATGGCCAACTCGGTGTTCTACGCCGGGCTCGGCGCCGTCCTGTCCACGATCGTCTCGGCGCTCGCCGGCTACGCCCTCGCCCTCTACCGCTTCCGCGGCCGCGAGACCTTCTTCAACCTGATCCTCACCGGCGTCCTGATGCCCCCGGTGATCCTCGCCATCCCGCAGTACCTCCTGATGGCCGAGGCCGACCTGACGGACACGTACCTCTCCGTCCTCCTCCCGCTGATCCTCTCCCCGTACGGCGTCTACCTCGGCCGGATCTACGCCGAGGCCGCCATCCCCATGGAACTCGTCGAGGCCGGACGGATGGACGGCGCGGGGGAGTGGCGGATCTTCCTGCGGATCGCCGTCCCGATGATGTCGCCGGGCCTGGTGACGATCTTCCTCTTCCAGTTCGTGGCGATCTGGAACAACTTCCTGCTGCCGTTCATCATGCTCGGCGACGACGAGAAGTTCCCCATGACCGTGGGGCTGTTCACGCTCCTCAAGCAGGGAGCGGGCCAACCCGCCCTCTACACCCTGGTCATCACCGGCGCGCTGCTCGCGATCGTCCCGCTCATCGCCCTGTTCCTGGTCATCCAGCGCTTCTGGAGCCTCGATCTGCTGTCCGGCGCCGTAAAGTCCTGAGCACCGGGGAACAAGGGGAACAGAGCATGAGCATTCCAGCGGGCAGGCGCCGCCCGGCCACCATCCACGACGTGGCGCGCGAGGCCGGGGTCTCGCGCGGCACCGTCTCGCGCGTCCTCAACGGCGGGCACTACGTCAGCCCCACAGCCAAGGCGGCCGTCGACGCCGCCATCCGCAGAACGGGCTACGTCGTCAACCGGCACGCCCGCTCGCTGATCACCGGCAAGTCCGACTCGGTGGCATTCCTGCTGACCGAGCCCCAGGAACGGTTCTTCGAGGACCCCAACTTCAATGTGCTGCTGCGGGCCTGCACCCAGGCGCTCGCCGCCCAGGACATCCCGCTGCTGCTGATGATCGCGGGCACGGAGGACGAACGGCGGCGCAATCTTCGCTACATCGAGGCCGGGCACGTCGACGGCGTCCTGCTGGTCTCCAGCCACTCCGGCGACCCCGTGGTCGCCCAGCTGCACGCCGCGGGCGTCCCGGTCGTCGCCTGCGGCAAGCCGCTCGGCCAGACGGCCAAGATCGGCTATGTCGCGGCCGACGACCGGGACGGCGCACGGGACATGGTGCGCCACCTGTACGAGACGGGCCGCCGCCGGATCGCCACCGTCACCGGCCCCCTGGACACCCCGGGCGGCGTCGAACGCCTGGCGGGATACCGCGAGACGCTCGCCGAGTGCGGACTGCCCGCCGACGACGCGCTGATCGTCACCGGCGACTACAGCCGGGCGAGCGGCGAGACGGCCGCGGCCCTCCTCCTGGAGCGCGCCCCGGACATCGACGCCGTGTTCGTGGCCTCGGACCTGATGGCCCAGGGCGTGCTCGACACCCTCGACCGCGCCGGCCGCCGGGTCCCGCAGGACGTCGCCGTGGGTGGCTTCGACGACTCGCAGGCCGCCCTCTCCTCCCGTCCGCCGCTCACCACGATCCGGCAGCCGTGGGACCGCATCAGCAGTGAGATGGTCCGTATGCTGCTCGCCCGCATCGGGGGCGAGGAGCCGGCCGCGGTCATTCTGCCCACGGAGCTGGTGCGCCGCGAGTCGAGCTGAGCGTCCAACACGCGAGACATTGGCCGGAATGCGCCGCTCCACACCGGAGTGGCGCATTAATTTCGGTCATGTACAGATGATTTCGAGTCACGTCGTGATCAGAATCGTCACTCTGTGGGGATCGCCGGTAACTTCATGCCGTCGCCGCCACACCAGGGGCACACGGCCCCCACGGGACTAGCGGCGCCCGAAGGACATCTCTTCACTTGACGACAGCGACCGACAGCTTCAAGGTCCAGCCGTATACGCAGCACTGCCAAGTGATCCACACCGAAGGCGCTCACGCGGTCATCGGCATCTCCCCCGGCAACGGTTACTTCTCCGCCCAGCGGGTGGCCGACCTCGCCGCGTGGGGACTGCGTAACTTCGAGCAGGTCGACCTCATCTACACCGACCTGCACGTCGCCGACATGTACGAGGCCCTCGGCTACCCGCCCGACGAGGCCCGCCGCAAGACGGTCAAGAACCTCCGCGGCGTACGCGCCAAGGTCAACAACGCCGTCGCCGCCACCGACCCCAGCGGCGAACGGCTCAGAGGACGCCCCATGTCCGCGCTCCTCGACATACCCGCCTACCGGCACCTGCGCAAGCACCTGGACGACCTGCTCGCCACCGACCCGGAGTTTCTCGCCACCTGCGACAAGCTCGTCACGGCGTTCCTCTCCTCCAAGGTCCTCGAAGGCCAGACCCCCACCGCCCGCCAGCGCGAGGTCTGCCTCCAGTACATCTGCGCCGAGGCACCGCTCTTCCTGGACACCCCGGCGATCCTCGACGTCCCCTCCTCCCTCAACTGCTACCACCAGCTCCTGCCGATGGCCGAACTCCTCTACTCCAGAGGCTCCGGACTGCGCGCCTCCCGCAACCAGGGCCACGCCATCGTCAGCGCACTTCTCGGAGACCACGATGACCACTGACACGCTGACCGACTTCCCGTTCTCCCCCCGGGGCGACCGCCTTCCGCCCGAGATCGAGGCCCTGCGCGCCGAGCCGGTCAAACGCGTCCGCACCATCGCCGGCGACCCGGCCTGGCTGGTGTCCTCCTACGAGCTGTGCAAGCAGGTCCTCGAAGACCCGCGCTTCTCGCTCAAGGACACCTCGGCACCCGGCGTCCCCCGGCAGTACGCGCTGACCATCCCGCCCGAGGTCGTCAACAACATGGGCAACATCACCGGGGCGGGCCTCCGCAAGGCCGTCCTCAAGGCGATCAACCCCAAGACCGACGGCCTCACCGACTGGATGCGCCGCCACGCCTCCGAGCTCGTCGACGAACTCCTCGCGTACGGCCCGCCCGTCGACCTCCGCGGCCGTTTCACGAACCCCTACGCCGAGCACCTCCACTGCCGGATCCTCGGCATACCCGAGGCCGACGCGCCGCGCCTCGCCGCCAGCCTGGACATCGCGTTCATGAACTCGGCCTGCCCCGTCACCGGCGCCCGGCTCAACTGGGACCGCGACATCGCCTACATGGTCGAGCGACTGGACGATCCGGCCACCACCGGCCTCATGGCCGAACTCGCCGCGCTGCGCGGGAACCCCGACTACGCCCATCTGACCGACGAGATGCTCGCCACGGTCGGCGTCACCTTCTTCGGCGCGGGCGTGATCTCCACCATGGGCTTCCTCACCATGGCCATCTTCTCCCTGCTCCAGAACCCCGACGTCTGGGAACAGCTCCGCAAGGAACCGGAGCGGATCCCCACCGCCGTGGACGAGCTGCTGCGCGTCAACCTCTCCATCGCCGACGGGCTGCCACGCCTCGCCCTCGAGGACGTCACCCTCGGCGACGTCGAGGTCCGCAAGGGCGAGCTCCTTCTCGTCTTGGTCGAGGGGGCCAACACCGACCCGGCCGTCTTCCCCGACCCGCACACCGTCGACATCACGCGCCCCAACGCCCCGGCGCACCTGTCGTTCGGCGGCGGTCAGCACTACTGCCCGGCCACGGCCCTCGGGAAGAAGCACACCGAGATCGCCCTGGAGGTCCTCCTCGACAGGATGCCCGACCTGCACCTCGCGGTCCCGGTCGACCAACTCGTCTGGCGCACCCGCTTCATGAAGCGCATCCCCGAGCGTCTCCCGGTCGCCTGGTGACCATCCGCTGAACCCTCGCAACGCCGTCCTGGAGATGCTGGAAGAGGCCGTGGGCATCATTCGCGGGCTGTTCGAGGGCGGGTACGTCACTCATCACGGCACGCATTTCGACGTGGAGAACG
>NZ_JBEYYW010000028.1:0-110625 GCF_040645695.1 Streptomyces sp. NPDC046712
GGGTGCGTCCCCGGGGGCTCGGTGGTCCGTAGGCCCCGGGGTCCTGGGGCCCGGGCGCGCGAGGGTCCGCGGCCCGAGGGGTCTGGGCCCCGGGTCTGCCGCTAGCGGCAGCCCACCTCTCTCTTTCTCTGGAGTCACCCCGTCATGCAGAACGCACCTGTTTCTTCGTTGGTCGGGGAAGAGTACGAGGTCGAGGTCGGCCCCGTGGCACACGGCGGCCACTGCATCGCGCGTACGGAGGGCGGCCGGGTCCTCTTCGTCCGGCACGCGCTGCCGGGCGAGCGGGTCGTCGCCCGGGTCACCGAGGGCGAGGAGACGTCCCGCTTCCTGCGCGCCGACGCGGTCACGGTCCTGGACGCCTCGAAGGACCGGGTGGAGGCGCCCTGCCCGTTCGCGGGCCCGGGCAAGTGCGGCGGCTGCGACTGGCAGCACGCCAAGCCGGGCGCCCAGCGCCGCCTCAAGGGCGAGGTCATCGCCGAGCAGCTCCAGCGCCTGGCCGGTCTCACCCCCGAGGAAGCCGGCTGGGACGGCACGGTCATGCCGGCCGAGGGCGACAAGCTCCCGGCGGGCGAGGTCCCGCAGTGGCGCACCCGCGTCCAGTACGCCGTGGACGCCGAGGGCCACGCGGGTCTGCGCCGCCACCGCTCGCACGAGGTCGAGGTGATCGACCACTGCATGATCGCGGCCGAGGGTGTGTCCGAGCTCGGCATCGAGAAGCGCACGTGGGAGGGCATGGCCTCGATCGAGGCGATCGCGGCCTCGGGTTCGGGCGACCGTCAGGTGGTCCTGACCCCGCGCCCCGGCGCGCGTCTCCCTCTGGTGGAACTGGACAAGCCGGTGTCGGTCCTCCGGATCGACGAGAAGGACGGCGGTGTCCACCGGGTCCACGGCCGCCCCTTCGTCCGCGAGCGCGCCGACGACCGCACGTACCGCGTCGGCAACGGCGGCTTCTGGCAGGTCCACCCGAAGGCCGCGCAGACGCTGGTCCTCGCCGTGATGCAGGGCCTGATGCCCCGCAAGGGCGACACCGCCCTCGACCTCTACTGCGGCGTCGGCCTCTTCGCGGGAGCGATCGCCGACCGCGTGGGCGACCAGGGCGCGGTCCTGGGCATCGAGTCGGGCAAGCGCGCGGTCGAGGACGCCCGCCACAACCTTCAGGACTACGACCGCGTCCGCATCGAACAGGGCAAGGTCGACCAGGTCCTCCCGCGCACCCGCATCACCGAGGTCGACCTGATCGTCCTCGACCCGCCCCGCGCGGGCGCCGGCAAGCAGACGGTCAAGCACCTCGCGGGCCTGGGCGCACGCAGGATCGCCTACGTGGCCTGCGACCCGGCGGCCCTGGCCCGCGACATCGCGTACTTCAAGGAGGGCGGCTACCGCGTGCGGACCCTGCGAGCGTTCGACCTGTTCCCGATGACGCACCACGTGGAGTGCGTGGCGATTCTGGAGCCGGTGAAGTAGGGGCGCTGACCTGCTTCGCGTTCGCTGCCAAGGACGCCCATTCGCAAGCTGCTTGGGCCTGTTCTGGTACGCCCTCTTTCTGATCTGGGGCATCATGCTCGGCATGGCGGCCCGTCGGCGGTTGCGCGTCGGACTCCCGCGTTGCTGCGGCGGGCCCCGCCGAAAGTCGGGTTGAGGGCGGAACTCAAGGGCTCGGGGAGGGGCAGTGCTGTTGGAACGCACGGAGGTGCAGACCTTCCTGGCTCTGGCCGAGGAGCTGCACTTCGGTCGGGTCGCCGAGCAGCTCGGCCTGACGACCGGCCGGATCAGCCAGACCATCAAGAAGCTGGAACGGCGGATCGGCGCGCCGCTGTTCGAGCGCACCACCCGCCAGGTGAGATTGACCCCCCTCGGCCGCGACCTGGCCGCGGACCTGGCTCCGCTGGTGCAGGGCATGGATGAGGCCGTCCACCGGGCGGTCGAGCGGGCGCGCGGGACCACCGGCCTGTTGCGGGCCGGATTCCTGGGGGCAGCGGCGGGGCAGCTCCTCCTCAAGGCCCTCGAGCTGTTCACCGTCCGCCACCCTGACTGCAAGGTGACCATCCACGAGTGCCAGATCCATGACGCCATGACGCGGTTGCGCGGTGGAGAGCTGGACGTTCTCATCACAGCCTTCCCCGTCTCCCAGGCGGTTGCCGGGCCGGTCCTGCTGTCGGAGGCCCGAGTCCTGGCGGTGCCGGCCGGATCGTCATGGGCAGCGCATGCGTCGATATCGGTCGAAGTCCTCGCCGAGCAACCCGTGATCCAGTTGCCGCACGACATGCCCCAAGAGCTGCGCCACGAACGTACGCCCACCCACACCCCGGCGGGCAGACCCGTGCCATGCGGCCCGACAGCCGCCACCTTCCCCGAGGTCTTGGCCCTGGTCGCCGCAGGCGAGGGCGTCTTCCCGGTCGGCGAGCACGCCCGGCAGTTCTACCCGCGCCCGGACGTCTCGTATGTGGCCTTCAACGACGCCGCACCCGTCCAGTGGGGCCCGGTCTGGCTGGAGAGCAACATCAGCACTCGTTTGCGGGCGTTCGTCCAAGCCGCCGCCGACGCCAACACTTGACACCACCCTCACGGGGGTGGGCCCTGGTGCGCTCGGCCCAGCGGACGGCCGGCCCCATGGCGATCCCCGCCGCGGCGAAGAGGACACCGAGCAGGACCCAGCCGGGAGCACCCCAGCCCAGGAGCAAGGTAGTCAGGACCAGAGGACCGAGCATCCTGGCGACGGCCTGCCCGGTGCCGAAGAAGCCCTGGTACTGACCCTGCTTATCGGCGGGAGCCAGCCCGAAGCTGATCTCCCAGGCGCCCGAGGCGAGCATCATCTCGCCGAGGACTTGCAGACCTGCCGCCGCCAGGAGAATCAGTCCGGCGGTCCAGGCGGAGGACCCGAACGCGGAGAGGGAGAAGACGGCACACGCGGCGAACATGACGAGACCCGCGTGCCGTATGACCCGTGAGGCGCTCCTGAGACCTCTCACCCGCCGCGCGACCCGGACCTGGAAGGCGACCACACCGAGGGTGTTGAGCACCAGCAGCGCGGAGACCGTCCACGCCGGCGCCTGGGTCCGTTGCACGATCCACAGCGGGATCACCAGGCTGATCAGTGGCATGTAGAACAGCATGACCGCGTTGATCAGGGTGACGACCGCGTACGGGCGGTCCCGCAGGACCGCGAGCCGTGGCTCCCCCGGTGTCGCCTTCGTCGGGGTGACCACGGGCAGACGGCTCAGGACGAGCGCCGCGGTCAGGAAGCTCACAGCGTCCATCAGGAAGACGGCCAGGTAGGCCCCGCGAGTGTCGGACTGCAGGGCGAGCCCACCGAGTGCGGCGCCGACGGCCAGGCCGGCGTTCGTCGTCGACTGCAGGAAGGCACGCACCTCGGTGCGCCTGGCCTGTTCCACCAGCCCGGCCAGCAGTGCCTGCCGGGCCGCGGTGAGCCCGCACTGGCAGCTCGCGTAGAGCACGGCGGCCACTGCGAACAGCGGGAAGGAGCGCACCAGCAGGAACGACGCCACCGCGATCGCGGTCGCCATCGCCAGCAGGACGGCGGTGCCGCGCGCGCCGCGCCGGTCGGCCAGGTTTCCCAGGGGAACCCCGACCACCGAACCGACCGCCCAGCCCAACGTCAGGCCGAAGCCGATCTGGGCAGGGGTCAGGCCCACGATCCTGGCGAAGTAGAGAGCGGAGGTGACGTAGTAGGCGCCGTCCCCTATCGAGTTCATCAGCTGGGCCAGTGCCAGCACGCGCGGAGGCTTCATGCGTTGCTGTTTCTCCTTCAGTGCTGTGGGCGGCTGAGTCAACATGTCGTCTTGATGAGGATGTTGAGGAGCTCTTCGGGGGCGTCGCGCATGACGTTGTGGCCGGATCGGACGGCGTGGACCCGCCAGGAGGAGTCGGTCAGCAGACGTCGGTAGACGGGCTCGAACGGGGAGGGCGTGTCCCAGCCGGTGGCGTAGATGTAGTGCTTGTGGGCGAACGCCGACAGATCGTGGCGCAGGCGAATGGCCTGGAGGAGGGAGGCCAGGGGATGGGGGGTGGCGCGCGGGTCGAAGAAGGGCAGGGGGTCGCTGGAGTAGCCGGTTCGTTCGGTGCCGTTGAGGTACCAGGCTCGTTCCTGTTCAGTGACCAGGGACCAGCACGAGTCACCCTCTCGGGGCACCATGGCGTCGATGTAGACCAGACCACTCACGCGGTCGGGGACCCGGTCGGCGACTCCGGTGATGACCATGCCGCCGTAGCTGTGGCCGACCAGGACGGCGTCGGTGATCTGCTCGTCCTCCAGCAGGTTCAGCACGTCCTGCAGGTGGGTGTCGAGGTTGACGGTGCCGGTGAGCAGGTGCTTGCGCTCGCCGAGGCCGGTCAGGGTGAGAGCGTGGGCCTCGTGGCCGTGCGCGCGCAGTCGTCGGGCCAGCGGTTGGAAGGTCCAGGCGCCGTGCCAGGCGCCAGGGACCAGGACGAAGGTCGCCATCAGCCCCGCCCCACGGTCAGGACGATCTTTCCGCGGGTGCTGCCGCTCTGGCTCAGCTCGTGCGCCCGGGCCGCTTGCTCCAAGGGCAGGCAGGTGGCGATCTCGGGGCGCAGTAGGCCGGCCTGGACGAGCGAGACGAGCTGCCGCAGTCCTTCCTGGTCGGCTTCGACGATCATGAACTGGGTGCGCAGCCCGAGTGGCCGCGCCACATGGGCGAGTGCCGCTTCGGCCGGAGACGCGAGCGAGACGACGATTCCGCCCGGGCGCAAGGTCTTCAGCGAGCGCGGCCCGTACTCGCCTCCGATCGTGTCGATGACGACGTCGACGTCGTGAACCGCGGAGGTGAAGTCGGCCTGCGTGTAGTCGATGACCTCTTCGGCACCCAGGCCGCGTACGAAAGCGTGGTTGGCCGATCGGGCGGTGCCGATGACGTAGGCACCGCGCGCCTTGGCGATCTGGACGGCCAGATGCCCGACTCCGCCCGCGGCGGCGTGGATCAGCACCCGCTGTCCGGGTCGCACGTCGGCGGTGTCGACGAGCGCCTGCCACGCGGTGAGACCGGCCAGGGGCAAGGCGGCGGCTTGGGTATGGGAGATCTCGGACGGCTTGTGAACCAGATGCCGAGCCGGGGAGGTGACGTACTGGGCATAGCCACCAGCGGGCCGCGGATGGCGTGGCATCCCGAACACCTCGTCTCCGGGCGCAAGGGTCGTGACACCCGCTCCGATGGCCTCCACCACGCCCGACACGTCCCAGCCCAGCCTGATGGGAACGTCACCACCCGCCAGTCCGCCGCTGGAACGGTGCCAGGCGTCGGTCGGGTTGACTCCTGCCGCCACCACCCGAACGAGCACCTCGGCCGGTCCCGCCTGAGGGCGCACGGCCTCCACGATCTTCAAGACTTCGGGACCGCCGAAAACGTCCTGGCCTATCGCCCGCATCGTCATGCTTCCCCTGTTTCAAGTGGTCGGGATCACGTGTCGACCACTCAACCGCCCCGCTGAACAGGCCATCAAGGCACGATCGGAACAGGGCTGTTTAGCGAAATTCAAGGGCTCGGGCAGTGACAGTGCTGGGGGAACGCACGGGAGGCCGGCGCGTCGCGTCGCAGTCACGCGATGGCGTCCGGGCGTTCCCATCCAGGAAGGACGTTCATTCCATGGGCCGGCTGGTGACATACACGGTACGGAGGACGATGGCGGCGGAGAGAATCAGGAGGTTGAAGCCCGTCAGCCCGTACAGTCCGAGGTTCTCGCTCACGCGCGGCCCGCCCTCCATACCCAGGAGTTGGAGGCCCGCGAACCCGAGGAAGATCCCGACGAAGGCGTGCACCACCCGCCCGACGAGCTCGCCGACGACCCGCCGGTCGCGGGGATCGGCGAAGAGCCGCACATTGAGCCCGAGCCGACCTTCCTCGAGCGCACCACCGAGGCGGTCGAGGCGGCGGGGCAGCCGTCGCAGGACGGGCAGCAGGGAGATCAGTTCGTCGCGGGCGGTGTCACGCGCACTCTGCGGTCCCAGCCGGTCGGTGAGGCGGGCCGAGGCGTACGTTCGCGACGCCTCCAGCATGTTGAATCCGGGGGAGAGGCGGACCAGTGTGCCCTCCAGGGTGGCCAGGGCCCGGAACGCCGCCGCGATCTCCGGCGGAACCGCCAGCCGGAAGTCGGCCACCAGCCGGAACAGATCGCTGAACATCTCCACGTCGGGCGCGGATCCATGCCCCAGATGGCGAGCGCTGAACTGCCCGAGCGCGCGCAGCAGCCGCTGTTCGTCGACCTCCTCGGGACGGTCGGTGATCTCCAGGAGGGCCTCGCGCAGGGCGAGCGGATCGCCGCGGTCGACGGCGAGGAAGAGACCGCCCATCGCCTCGCGGAGCCCGGCGTCGAGCCGACCGACGGAGCCGAAGTCGAGCAGGGCGGCCGTGCCGTCGGGCTGGAGCAGGATGTTGCCGGGGTGCGGATCGGCGTGGAAGACGCCGTCCAGCGTGATCTGGTTGAGCAGCGCGGTGAGAAGGGTCTCGGCCAGCTGGGTGCCGTGTCGCTCGTCGTCGGGGACCGCCTTGCCGAGCGAGGTGCCCTCGACCCGGCTCATGACGAGGACACGCTCCGTGCTGAACTGTCCGTGCAGGACAGGGACGGCGACGCTGGAGTCGCCGCGAGCCTCGGCGGCCCGACGCACCGCGGTCATGTTGCGAGCCTCGACGCGGAAGTCCAGCTCCTCGCGCAGTGCGACGGCGAAGCCCTGCGCCAGCTCCTTCAGCCCGAGACCGCGCCCCCAGGAGGTACGGTCGCTCAGCGCGGCGGCCAGGCGCCCGACGATGTCCAGGTCGCGATCCACGAGTTCCGGTATCCCGGGCCGCTGCACCTTGACGACGACCTCGGTGCCGTCATGCAGGGCGGCCGCGTGGACCTGCGCGATGGAGGCCGCGGCCAGCGGGACCCGCTGGAACGTGGCGAACACCTCCCGCACCGGCGCTCCCAGGCTTTCCTGAAGCTGGGTCTCGACCTCGCTCCACGGCGCGGGCGGCACTTGGTCCTGCAGCAGACTGAGCTCCTCGGCAAACACCTCGGGCAGCAGGTCCCGCCGGGTCGACATCAGCTGTCCCAGCTTTACGAACGTGGTCCCGCCGGCCTGCAACGCCTGCCGCAACTCCCGCGCCAGCAACTCGTGCCGCACCCCGGGCGCGCTCCGCCGGCCCCGCAGATACGGACCGAGCCCGTGGCGGCCGGCGATGCGCACCACGTTGGAGTACCGCCGCGCCCGCGCGATCTGCCCACGCACCGACTGCGCCCACCCGAGCGGCCGTACGGCGCCCATGGGCACCACGATGTCCAGCGCGACGAGAACAACCATCGAGGCGAGCATCCCCACCCCGACCATCAAGGACAGCAGCGGCGCGAGCTCCCCCGACTCCTCCAGCCGGGGCCCGAACAACCCCCCGGACACCGCGAGTCCGCACGCCCCCGCGGTCGCGACCCGCACCGCCCCCGCCCGCACCCCCAGCAGCCGCCGCCCCACCACCGCAGGGGCCACCACCACAAGCAGGAAGACAAGCGTCCCGACCAACGCACCGGTAATCCACATGACGCCATTCAACAGCACACGCGTGCGATTCTCCGCGCTTGGCATCCCGGCCAAGTCGCCGAGCGCGACGGTGACTTGACGGGCCGGGTGCTCGCTGCCGGCGTTGCCGAAAGCCGCCCCGCCGGCCCGTGTTCGGGCCGGGTTCAGGGGCGGCTTTCTGCGGAGGGGGGGTGGGCGGTCAGCCCACGAGGGATGTTTCTCGCACGGGGCCCTGCGAGGGGTCTCGGGGCTGGGGCGTCAGTTTTTCGCCCTCGACGTCGATGTTCGGGAGGAGCCGGTCGAGCCACTTCGGCAGCCACCAGGCGGACTTGCCGAGCAGGGCGAACAGGGCGGGGACGATGGCCATGCGGACGACGAAGGCGTCGAAGAGGACGGCGGCCGCGAGGCCGAAGCCGATCATCTTGATGAAGTCGTTGTCCTCCACGATGAAGCCGGAGAAGACGCTGGTCATGATGATCGCGGCCGCGCTGACCACCCGGCCGCCGTACCGGAATCCGGTGACCACCGCCTCGCCGGGGCGTGCGCCGTGGACGTACGCCTCGCGCATCCGGGAGACCAGGAAGACCTCGTAGTCCATCGCGAGGCCGAAGACCACGCCGATCATGAAGATCGGCAGGGTGCTCATGACCGGGCCCGGCTGGTCGACGCCGAAGAGGTCGGCGAGCCAGCCCCACTGGAACACGGCCACGACGGCACCGAGGGCCGCGCTCACCGACAGCAGGAAGCCGAGCGCCGCCTTGAGGGGGACCAGGACGGAGCGGAAGACCAGCATGAGCAGGAGGAAGGCGAGGCCGACCACCAGGGCGAGGTAGGGGAGCAGCGC
This sequence comes from Streptomyces sp. NPDC046712, assembly GCF_040645695.1. NCBI lineage: Bacteria > Bacillati > Actinomycetota > Actinomycetes > Kitasatosporales > Streptomycetaceae > Streptomyces > Streptomyces sp. NPDC046712. The sequence goes on from NZ_JBEYYW010000028.1 coordinate 8,367, forward strand.
GTCGTCCAGGGTCTGCGAGAAGTCGATGAACATCGCGGTCTGGCCGGCGACCAGGATCTCGGAGGCGCCCGTGCGCGACTCGAGGCCGCCCGCCGTGCCGCGCAGGGAGCGCACCAGCTCCTCGGTCCTGATGTCGGTCGGACCGGTCTCGGGGACGACGGTGACGAGGGCCGTGTCGCCCGCCCGGTTGGCGGTGACGGGGGAGACGGCGTCGACTCCGCGGACCCCCTCCAGGGCCGTGCGGACCTGTTCGGCCGCCGCCTTCGCGTCCTTCGCCTCGACGGTGACCGTCAACGGCCCGTTGAAGCCGGGACCGAAGGAGTCCGACAGCATGTCGTACGCCTTGCGCTGCGTGGTCGCCGGGGCCATCGACCCCTCGCCCGGGAGCCCCAGTTCGAGGCTCGCGGCGGGTACGGCGACGGCGCCCAGGCTCACGACTCCGAGGAGCAGGACGGCGACGGGGTGGCGCAGGACGAGAGAGGCCCAGCGGGCGCCGAGGTTGGGCTTGCGGCGGGCCTCGCGCTTGGCGGCCCTGTGCTGCTGACGCTTCGACAGCGGCTTGCCGGTGTGCCGCTTGCGGTCCCTGCGGGCGAGGACCCTGACGGGGGCGAAGCCGAGCAGCGCCGGTACGAACGTGATCGCGACCAGGACGGCGACGGCGACCGTGCCGGCCGCGGTGAGGCCCATCTTGGTGAGCATCGGGACGTTCACCACCGCGAGCCCCGCGAGGGCGATGATGACGGTGAGCCCGGCGAACACGACGGCCGAGCCGGCGGTGCCCACGGCGCGCGAGGCGGCCTCCGCGCGTTCGCGTCCCTCGGCGATCTCGGCGCGGTAGCGGGAGACGATGAACAGGGCGTAGTCGATGCCGACGGCGAGGCCGATCATCATCGCGAGCATCGAGGTGGTGGACGACAGCCCGAGGGTGCTGCCGAGCGCGGTGATGCCGCTGATGCCGATGCCGACGCCGATCATGGCCGTCAGCAGGGGCATTCCGGCGGCGACCAGGGAGCCGAAGGTGAGGAGCAGGACGACGGCGGAGACGAGGATGCCGATCTTCTCGCCCGTACCGCTCATCGCCTGCTCGATCTTGACGGCGTCGCCGCCCGCCTCGACGAGGAGGCCGGCGTCCCGGGCCCGTTCCATCGCGTCGGTGAGACCGTCGTGCGCCGCGTCGGTGAGCTCGGTGGCCTGCGCCTTGTACGTGACGTAGGCGTACGTGGTCGTACGGTCGCCGCTCACGGTGTTCGTCTTGAACGGGTCGGCCACGGCGGCGACTTGAGGTGCCTTGGTCAGGTCGGCGACGAGCTGCTCGACCTGCGCCTTGCGGGTGGGGGAGGTGATCTTCTCGGTTCCGGGGGCGCGGATGACGACGCGGGCGGCGGCGCCGTCCGTGCGGGCGTCCGGGAACTTCTCCTGGAGGAGGTCGAACGCCTTCTGCGACTCCGTGCCCGGCATCGAGAAGGTGTCGGCGGGCGGGGCGGCGGCGGTGGAGGCCGCGAAACCGGCGCCGACGAGCGCCAGGAGCCACAGAAGGACGACCAGGCCCCGCCTTCGGAAGGCGAAGCGGCCCAGTCGGGAGAGGAACATGGCCACGGCGGAGGAGTCCTGTCTGTGAGGCGGTCGCGTCGCCGACGGCATGCCGAAGGCGCCGTCGGCGACGGACCGGATCTTTTCGGGTGAGTCTTTTCGGGTGAGGCGCGGTGCTCATCGGGCACAGGTGCTCATCGGGCACCAGGGACACCGCGCGCAGAGGGCGGACCGGTGTCGGTGAAGGAAGTCGCCATGACACCGCCGAAGGGCGGTCCCGCGGAGGCGACGCCTGAGGAGAGGCCGTCGCTGTTACGAGGCGGGGGAGGAGCCGCGCTCCGTCAGGGTGATGGCCGCGGCGGGGCAGACACCGGCGGCGACGCGGACCGCCGCGTGCCGCTCCCGCGGCGGCCGGGCGTCCAGCAGGGTGACCAGGCCCTCGTCCTCGTCCTGGTCGAAGACCTCGGGGGCGGTCAGGGCGCACATTCCGGCACCGAGGCAGCGGTCGCGGTCGACATGGATGTCCATGGGATCAGTTCTCGTGCCAGGTGACCGGCAGCCGGTGCACTCCGTAGATGTTCATGTTCGTCCGCAGTGGCACCTCCTCGGCAGGCACGTCCAGCCGCAGCGTGGGGAACCGCCTCAGCAGCGCGGGCAGGGCCACCGTCATCTCGACGCGGGCCAGTTGCTGGCCCAGGCACTGGTGGCTGCCGTGTCCGAAGCCCAGGTGCCCGGTGGCCTTGCGGCGCAGGTCGAGGACGTCGGGGTCGGGGAATCGCTCCGGGTCCCGGTTGGCGGCTTCCAGCGAGATGGTGACGCTCTCGCCGGCCTTGATGAGCTGCCCTTCCAACTCGACATCCTCCAGCGCCGACTTCACGGTGGTGGGGGCGACGGTCAGGTAGCGCATGAGTTCCTCGACGGCCTGCGGGGCGAGGTCCGGGTCCGTACGCAGGGCGTCGGCCTGCTCCGGGTTGCTGAGCAGCGCGAACGTACCGTGGGCGATCATGTTGGCGGTGGTGTCGAGCCCGGCGGCGAGCAGGAAGCCCCCGATACCGATCAGTTCCTCGTCGGTGAGGTCGGAGTCCTGGGCCAGGTCGCCGAGCAGGTCGTCGGATGGCTCGGCGCGCTTGGCGGCGACCAACGCGGCCATGTACTCCAGGAGTCCGACGAAGGCGGCTTGCTGGTCATCGGGCGTCGCGTCCATGGACATGATCGTGTGCGCGTGGTTCTGGAAACGCTCACGGTCGGCGTACGGCACGCCGAGCAGCTCGCAGATCATCAGCGCGGGGAGAGGGCGGGCGAACGCCTCGACCAGGTCGGTGCCGGGGCCGCGGCGCTCCATCGCGTCCAGGTGCTCGGTGGTGATCTCCTCGACGCGCTCGGAGAGTTGACGCATGCGGCGGACGGTGAACTTGCCCGTCAGCAGCCGCCGGAAGCGGGTGTGCTCGGGCGCGTCCATCCCGGTCATGTCGCCGACGGGGGCGGGCGGCAGCGGGCCCTCGGGGCCGCCGGGGAAGGGGTAGTGCATCAGCTCGTTTCGCGAACTGAAGCGCGGGTCCCCCATGATCGAGCGGACGGCGGAGTAGCCGGTGGCCAGCCAGCCGACGTGCCCGTCCGGGTACGTCATCCGGGTCAGGGGCCTCGCCTCGCGCAGCTCCGCGAGGCCGGCCGGCGGATCGAAGGGGCAGCCGGCGGTGCGCTGCGTGGGGAGCGTGACGGGCTCGGTGGTCTCGGGGCGGGGCGACGGTTCGTGCTGCATGGTTCCTCCGTGGAGAGTGACGTGCTGCGAACGAGGGGGAGTCGGCTACCGCTTGGCGGTGCGGCCGAAGGCGGACCGCGCCCAGAGGTAGCCGACGAGGGTGAGGCCGACGCACCAGGCGAGGGCGATGTATCCGCTGTTGCCGATCTCGGTGCCCATCAGCAGGCCGCGCAGGGTCTCGATGGCAGAGGTGAAGGGCTGGTACTCGGCGAACCAGCGCAGCCCGGTCGGCATCGAGTCGGTCGGCACGATGGCGCTGCCGAGGAAGGGCAGGAAGGTGAGCGGCAGGGGCGTGTTGCTGGCCGACTCGGGGGTCTTGGCGACCAGACCGATGCCGGCGGACAGCCAGGTCAGGGCCAGGGTGAGCAGGGTGAGGAGGCCGAGCGCGGCGATCCACTCGACGGCGGTGGCGTCGGGGCGGAATCCGATGGCGAGGGCGACGCCGATCACCAGGGCGATGGCGACCAGGGTCTGGATGAGGCTGCCGACGACGTGTCCGGTGAGGAACGCGGCGCGGGAGATCGACATCGTACGGAAGCGGTTGACGATGCCTTCGGTCATGTCGACGCAGACGCCGACCGCCGTGGCCACCGCCCCGGCTGTCGCGGTCATGAGGATGATGCCGGGCGCGACGTAGTCGATGTACTTTCCGCTGCCGGTGGGGCCGGCGGAGATTCCGGCGCCGAGAGCGCCGCCGAAGGCGTAGTTGAAGAGCAGCAGCATCATCACCGGCATGACGACGACGGAGATGGTCATCGACGGATAGCGCAGGGCGTGCTTGAGGTTGCGCCGCAGCATGGTCTTCGAGTCGCTGACGGCATACGCGAGGGTGCTCATCGGGTCGTCTCCGTGGCGGTGTCGGTGGTGCCGTGACCGGTCAGGGTCAGGAACACGTCGTCGAGGTCGGGGGTGTGCACCGTCAGCGACTCCGCCTGGACCCCCGCGTCGTCCAGGATGTCGAGGACGGCCCGCAGGGTCGGGATGCTGCCGTCGCTGGGGATGCGGAGCGTGAGCTCCTCGGGGTCGCGGGCCGCCGCGCCGAAGTAGCGGGCTGCGGCGTCGAGTCGATGCGCGTCGGCGAACCGGAGCAGGATGTGCCCGCCGGGGATGAGGCGCTTGAGCTCGTCCGAGGTGCCCTCGGCGACCAGCCTCCCGCCGTCGAGGACGGCGATGCGGTCGGCGAGCTGGTCGGCCTCCTCCAGGTACTGCGTGGTGAGGAAGACGGTCACGCCGTCGTCGGTGACCAGGGCGCGGATGATCTCCCACATGGTGCGGCGGCTGCGGGGGTCGAGGCCGGTGGTCGGCTCGTCGAGGAAGATGATCCGCGGGTCGCCGACCAGGGTCATCGCCAGGTCGAGCTTGCGGCGCATGCCTCCGGAGAGGGTGGAGACCGGTTTGCGGGCGGCCTCGGTCAGCTCGAACCGTTCCAGCAGCGCGGCGGCTCGGCGCTTGCCCTCGCGCCGGGGGAGGTGCTGGAGGTCGGCCATGAGGAGCAGGTTCTCCTCGGCGGTGAGGAGTTGGTCGACGGCGGCGAACTGGCCGGTGACCCCGATCGCGGCGCGCACGCCCTCGGGCCGCTCGGCGAGGTCGTGTCCGGCGATCCGGGCCTGGCCGGCGTCGGGGGCGATGAGCGTGGAGAGGATCTCGACGGTGGTGGTCTTGCCGGCGCCGTTGGGGCCGAGCAGGGCGAAGATCGTGCCCGTGGGGATGGTCAGGTCGACGCCGTCGAGGACGACCTTGTCGCCGTACGACTTGCGCAGTCCGACGGCGGAGATCGCCGGGTCGGCCGTGAGGGTGGACGTCATGGTCATGCAGTCCACCTCCCTTCGTGTGGGATGTGACATTGCACGGGTGAAAGGAGTCGCCCGCTTCGCGCGGTCGCCATCACGAGGATGGCGACACACGCCTGGGGCGTTCGGGGCGCCTGAAGGTGCCTCTGAGCGGGGGGAGAGCTCAGGCGCGACGGATCACGATGTCGCCGCCGCCGGTACGGGCGTGGATCTCGACGGTCTCCTCGGACGTGTCGGGGCTCGCCGACGCGCCGAGCGAGTTGCGGACGGTGCCGACGCGGGAGTTGACGTCCAGCCAAGCCGCGGTGGACTCGCGGATGCCGACCTCCACGTCGCCCGCGGCGGTCTGGAGCTGCATGACGCCGCGGGCCACCTCGCCGATACGGATGGCGCCGTTGGCGGACTTGGCCTCCACGGACGCGTGGGCGACGCCGACCGTGATGCGGCCGTTGGACGAGTTGGCCTTCAGATGACCGGTGATCTCGCCGATTGCGGTGTCACCGTTGCCGTTCTTGACGGTCGCCCCGCCCACGATCTCGCCGATCTCGACCCGGCCCATCCCGTAGATCTCGGCGTCGCCCACGGCGCGGCCGACGTGGATGTCCCCGGTGCTCGTACGCAGGTTCGTGACACCGGCCTCGTCGAGCCGGATGTCGCCGAAGGTCCTGACCCGGCACTCCCCGAGCGGTCCCTCGCAGGTGTAGTCCCCCATGGAGGAGGCGCCCTGCAGGTGAGAGCCGGCGGGCAGTTCGACGGTCACGTCGATCGATCCGTACTTGCCGAACGGGGAGCGCTTCTTGGGCCCCTTCACGGTCAGCACGCCGTTGGCGTACGTGACCTTGGTCTGCTGCACCACCCGTACGTCGACCTCCTCGGCGCCGTTGCTCGGCAGCACCTCGACGACCGTGTCCGTGCGCTTGCTCGCGGTGATCCGCACATTGCCGACCTCGAACTCGATGATCGCGGTGATGGGCTCGGGGGTCTCGAAAGAAGGCATGGCTGTCCCGTCCTCTTGGCTCTGGTAGGTGTTTGCGCAGGTGGTGCGGGTGGCGTGCGGTGGTGCTCCGACTAGCGGACCCAACCGCGGTAACTCTTGCCCTGTCGGGTGGTGCGGGCGGCGGGCTGGCCCGGTCCGCCCGGTTCCAGGGCGGTGGCAACGGCCCGTACGAGCCAGGCGTTGACGGACAGGCCCTCCTGGCCGGCGGCGTCCTCGACGCGGGCCTTGAGGTGCGCCGGGAGCCGGAAGTTGATCCGGGCCGTAGCGCCCTCCTCGCCCTCCGCGGCGAGTGGTGCCACCGGCGCCATGGATGGTGCCATCGGTGGTGTCAGGTCGGGCCCCTCCTCGCCGGGGCTCTCCAGGGCCAGCGGTGTCGTCACCACGAAGTCGGGGTCGAGGCCCCGCAGTCGCACGTCCACCGAGCCCGGCGCCAGCTCGCGGGTGATCTCGTTCGCTGCGTCGGACAGCGCGTTCAGGAGCGTCAGCCGCGCGGCCGACTCCAGGGGCGCGGTCAGCCGCTCGGCCAGGGCGCGGGCTTCGTCCCCGCCGGCGTTCGCGGCGACCGCGAGCTCATGGCGGAGGTGATCGACGTACGGGGTCAAGTCCATGAAGAGATAGTGGCACCATTGTGGCGCCATCGCAAGTCATTGTGGCGCCATGTGGCACCCGTGCGTGGGAGCGTCCCCGCCGAGACGGCCCGCCCGTCCGTCATGCCCACGCACGTCGACCGCGACTCAGAGCTGGGGCGTCAGGCTGCCCCGGAAGGTCCGCCGGTAGGCGAGCGGCGAGACGCCGATGGCCGCGTGCAGGTGCTGGCGCAGTGAGGTGCCGGTCGCGAAGCCGACCTGGCCGGCGATGTCGTCCACCGCCAGGTCCGTGGATTCCAGCAGGTGCCGGGCGTGGGCCACCCGCTGCTGGATGAGCCAGCGGCCAGGGCTCATGCCGACCTCCTCGTTGAAGCGGCGGGCGAAGGTGCGCAGGCTCATGCGGGCGTGGTCGGCGAGCTCCGTCAGGGTCAGCGGTTCGTGGAGGTTCTCCAGGGCCCACTGGCGGGTGGCCGAGGTGCCGTTCGCGTCCGGGTCCGGTACGGGCTGCTCGATGTACTGGGCCTGGCCGCCGTCCCGCCACGGCGGTACGACGCAGACCCGCGCCACCCGGTTGGCGACGGCGGTGCCGTGGTCCTTGCGTACGAGGTGCAGGCAGACGTCCACCCCGGAGGCGGCGCCCGCCGAGGTCAGTACGTCGCCGTCGTCGACGAAGAGGACGTCCGGGTCCAGGGCCACCTGGGGGTACCAGGCACGGAAGACGTCCGCCAGTGCCCAGTGGGTGGTGGCAGGCCGGCCGTCGAGGCGCCCCGCCGCCGCGAGGACGAAAGCCCCGGTGCAGATGGTCACGATCCGCGCGTCCGGGCGGATGACGGCGAGCGCCTCCGCGACCTCCGCACGAAGCTCCCGGGTGATCTCGGCGGTGTCGAAGGGCGGGAGGACGACGGTGTCCGCCGTACGCAGCGCTTCCGGCCCGTGCTCCACCGTGACGGAGAAGTCGGAGTTGGTACGCACGGGGCCGCCGTCGACGGAGCAGGTCAGAACCTCGTACCGGCCGTCCGCCGCCCCGAAGACGCGGCTCGGGATGCCGAGCTCGAAGGGGTACACCCCGTCCAGCGCGAGGACGACGACGCGGTGAGCACGATCCGGCATGGCACGATCCTGTCGAAAGATGGCAATCATGCCATGGTACGCGAGCGGGCCGGCCGCGAACCTGGATGCATGACGAACAACGCCACCATGCGCGCCATCAGCCAGGACGCCCACGGCACCCCCGACGTGCTCAAGGAGGTCCTGCTGCCCCGGCCCGTCCCCGGCCCCAGCCAGATCCTCGTCGCCGTCCGCGCGGCCGGCGTCAACCCGACCGACTGGAAGCACCGCTCCCAGGGACTCTTCCTCGACCGCATGCCGCTCGTCCTCGGCTGGGACGTCTCCGGCGTCGTCGAGGCCGTCGGCTACGGCGTGACGCTCTTCAAGCCGGGCGACGAGGTCTTCGGCATGCTGCCCTACCCCTACGGGGTCGGCTCGCACGCCGAGTACGTGACCGCGCCCGCCCGGGCCTTCGCCCGCAAGCCCGCGGGCATCGACCACGTCCAGGCCGGAGCCCTCCCGCTGGCCGCACTCACCGCGTACCAGGCGCTCGTCGACACCGCCGCGGTCGCCCCCGGTCAGCGGGTCCTCGTCCACGCGGCCGCCGGCGGTGTCGGCCATCTCGCCGTCCAGATCGCCAAGTCCCGCGGCGCGTACGTGATCGGCACCGCGAGCGCGCCCAAGCACGACTTCGTCCGCTCCCTCGGAGCGGACGAAGTGATCGACTACCGCACCACCGACTTCCGGGACGCCGCCCACGACATCGACGTGGTGCTCGACCCGATGTCGGGGGAGACCCGCGCCCGTTCGCTCGAGGTCCTGCGCCCCGGCGGAATCGTCGTATCACTCCTGCCGCCCACCGACCCCGACGAGGCGCGGAAGGCGGAGGCGCGCGGGGTCCGCGTGGAGACCCTCCTCGTCGAGGCCGACCACGCGGGCATGAGCGCCATCGCCGGTCTCGTGGAGGCCGGAACGCTGCGCGCCCACGTGGAGGCCACCTTCCCCCTCACGGAAGCCGCGAAGGCCCACGCCCTCGGCGAGACCGACCGCACGACCGGCAAGATCGTCCTGGTGGTCTGACGCCGGAGGGCGGCCCCGGAGCGCGCGGGTGTCAGCGGAGCGGCTGCGCGGTGCCCGTCAGGCGCTCCGGGGTCAGCAGTTCCGCGATGCGGGCGGCGGGCAGGAGGCCCTTCTCCAGGGTGAGTTCGGCGACGCCGCGACCCGTGAGGAGGGCCTCCTTGGCGATCGCGGTGGCCGCGGTGTAGCCGATGTGCGGGTTGAGGGCCGTGGCCAGGCCGATGGAGTTCTCCACCGCGGCGCGCAGTTCGTCGGTGTTGGCCGTGATGCCCACGACACAGCGCTCGGCGAGCGTGAGGCAGGCCGCCCGCAGCGAGGTGATGCTCTTCGCCAGGGAGTGCAGGATGACCGGCTCGAAGGCGTTGAGCTGGAGCTGGCCGCCCTCCGCCGCCATCGTGATGGTGATGTCGTTGCCGATCACTTCGAAGGCGACCTGGTTGACGACCTCCGGGATCACCGGGTTGACCTTGCCGGGCATGATGCTCGAACCGGCCTGTACGGCGGGGAGGTTGATCTCGTTCAGACCAGCGCGCGGACCCGAGGAGAGCAGGCGCAGGTCGTTGCAGGTCTTGGAGAGCTTGACCGCGAGGCGCTTGAGGACACCGGAGAGCTGGACGAACGCGCCGCAGTCCTGCGTCGCCTCCACGAGGTTGGCGGAGGTCACCAGCGGCATCCCGGTGATCTCGGCGAGGTGGCGGCGGGCCGTCTCGGCGTAGTCGGCGGGGGCGTTGAGGCCCGTACCGATCGCCGTGGCGCCGAGGTTGATCTCGTGGATCAGCTCGACCGCCTCGGCCAGCCGGTTGCGGTCCTCGTCCAGCATCACCGCGTACGTGGAGAACTCCTGGCCCAGCGTCATGGGCACCGCGTCCTGGAGCTGGGTGCGTCCCATCTTCAGGACGTCGCGGAACTCGACGGCCTTCGCCGCGAACGCGTCCTGGAGCACGGCCGTGGCCTGGAGCAGCCCGCGGACCGCCGTGATCGCCGCGATCCGGACGGCGGTCGGGTAGACGTCGTTGGTGGACTGGCTGAGGTTGACGTCCTCGTTCGGGTGCAGGTGCTGGTACTCGCCCTTGGCGTGCCCGAGGAGTTCGAGGGCGCGGTTGGCGACGACCTCGTTGGCGTTCATGTTCGTCGAGGTTCCGGCGCCGCCCTGGATGACGTCGACGACGAACTGGTCGTGCAGCTTTCCGCCGCGGATCTCCCGGCAGGCGGCGACGATGGCGGCCGCCTTCTCCGGGGCGAGCAGGCCCAGTTCCTCGTTGGCCAGCGCGGCTGCCTCCTTGACGGCGGCCAGCGCGTCGATCAGCTGAGGGTAGACGGAGATCGGCGTTCCCGTGATCGGGAAGTTCTCCATGGCGCGCAGGGAGTGGATGCCCCAGTACGCGTCGGCAGGCACCTCCCGCTCTCCGAGGAGGTCGTGCTCACGGCGAGAGACAGTCTTCATGGCGGTCAGTGCCTTAAGGGGAGGGAGGGGAGGGTGTGCAGGGCACGGCGGGGTGCCCGGGCGGGTGAACCCGCCGGGAGGAGGAAGGAGGGCCGGCGTCCGTCGGGGGAGGGGAAGGGGACGGACGCCGGCGCGTGGTCAGGAGCCGCCGGAGAAGCGGGAGCCCGCCGCCGTCAGGGCGGGTTCGGCCCGGGTGGGGCCGTTCAGCAGGCCGTGCAGCAGCGCGGGGCGGCGGTCCGGGGTGACGTCGGACAGGAGGGCGGCCAGGACGGCCATGCGGGCCTGACCCGCACGCAGCGATCCGGTCGGGACCGCGCCGGCGGCGACCAGGTCCACGGCCCCGCCGCCCGTGTAGATCTCCGCGACCGGACCGGCGGCGACCCGGGTGCTGAGGGCGATCAGCGCGCCCTGGGCGACGGCGTCCTCGACGGCCTCGGCGATCTCGGGAGTGGCGTTGCCCGCGCCGGTGCCGACCAGCACGACGCCCTGGGCGCCCGCCGCGACGGACGTCTTCAGGAAGAGCGGGTCGCCGTCGCTGTGGTGCATGACCATGTCGACCCGGGGCGGGGTCGCGGTGACGGCCGTGGGGAGCGGCAGGGGCGTGGGGCGGTCGGGGCTGCGGCGTATGTCCACGCTGCCGAATCCGACCTTCCCGAGGTCGTGCTCGGAGGGGTCGGCGAACGCGTCGGCCGCCAGGGTCTGCGTCTTCACCGTGCCGCGCGCCGCGTGCACCCGGCCGTCGAAGACGACGAGCACGCCCAGGTCACGTACCGAGGCGGCGACCTGCAGGGCGTCGTACACATTGCCCGGGCCGTCGCCGTCGCCCGTACCCAGCGGGCGCTGTGCGCCGGTGAAGACCACCGGTCGCGGGTCGGAGTGGTGGAGGTCCAGGAAGAACGCCGACTCCTCCAGGGTGTCCGTGCCGTGCGTGACCACGACACCGTCCACGTCGGGGTCGGCGAGGGCCGCGTGGACCGCGCGCAGCAGCGTCAGCTGGCGGGCGCTGGTCATCCGGGAGCTGTTGACGTTGAACAGGTCCACGACCTCGACCGTCACGCCCTCCGGGAGGGCGGAGGTGGCCAGGACGTCGTCGCCGGACGCGTCGGCGGCGTACCCGGTGCCCTGCCAGCGGCTGGCGATGGTGCCGCCGGTGCTGATGAGGGTGATCCGGCGGGGCCGGTCGTCGCGTGTCCACTGCATGTCTATGTGTCCCGGAGGTCGAAGGTCGTCGCCCTCGCAACGATAGGACAGCTTGTATCGAATGTGATTGCGGATTCAGGCCCGGAATCATGAATTTCGGCGTGCATAATTGCGTCATGGACAGGATCGATCGCAGTATCTTGCGTGAGCTTCAGGAGGACGGTCGGCTGACCAATCTGGAGCTCGCCCAGCGCGTCGGCCTCAGCGCCTCGGCCTGCCTGCGGCGGGTGCGGCAGCTGGAGGAGGACGGGGTGATCCAGGGCTACCGCGCGGTCATCGACCCGGCGGCGGTCGGGCGGGGTTTCGAGGTGCTCGTCTCGATCGAGGTCCGGCGCGACCGGGAGACCGTCGAGGCCTTCGAGGAGGCGCTGCGGGACATCCCCGACGTCATCGAGGCGCACCGCCTCTTCGGCAGCCCCGGCTGCCTGCTGCGGATCGCGGTCGCCGACCTCGCCGCGTACGAACGCCTCTGGATCGAGCGGCTGACCTCACTGACCGGAGTCACCGAGGTCAACTCGCAGATCATCATGAAGCGGATCAAGGAACCGCGCGGCCTGCCGGTCGAACGCTGAGGTGCCGGCCGAGTCGTTCGTGTCGCTGTTGGGCCGAACGGGTGAGGGGCGGGAGGATGGGTGCATGAGTAGGTACGAGAGGTACGACGTCACCGACGAGCAGTGGGAGGGCCTGGCCCAGGTCGTGCCCCTGCGCGGCCGTGACGAATGGCCGTCCAGGGTCGACCACCGCGCGATGCCCGACCCGTACGAGGACGCCGAGCAGCGCCGCATGGTGGTCCTGCGTGTGCAGGTCTTCGCCGACGCCCGCGAGGTCGCCGAATACCTCATCGCCCAGATCCCGGTGCTGCTCGACCTGACCAGCGCCGACACCGAAGTCGCCAAGCGCATCCTGGACTTCAGCAGCGGTGTCGTCTTCGGACTCGGCAGCGCCATGCACCGGGTCGACCGCAACGTCTTCCTCCTGACCCCGGCCGGCACCGAGGTCGAGGGCGCGCCGGACACGGAGTCGCAGGACGACGGCGCGGGGATCACCGTCCCCCGATCGTAGGAAGGTCATCACGGTGTAACGGTTCGTCATACACCGGTCTGCGTACGGTCCGATCATGCACTCCACCGGCGGCCTTACGCCCGATTCCGACGCTTCCGCCACCTCCCTCGCCACCGCCGTCGTGCCCGGTCCCGCACGCGACTCCGTACGAGCTTCCGCGCACTCCGGACGCTCGGCGCACTCCGCGCACGAGCCCTCGCGCGACATGATGCGGCAGCTCATCGGCGGTTCCACACGACGCCCCGCTCGCCCCGCCCTCACCGAACTGCGTCTCTCGGCCTTCGCCTCCCACCGCGCGGCCATCCATCCCCTCGGGCCCGTGACGCTGTTCGCCGGGGCGAGCGGGAGCGGGAAGTCCAGCGCTCTGCGGGCGTACGAGGCGCTGGCGCGGCTGGGCGCGGGAGACGACCTGGCCACCGCCTTTCCCGACGCGGCCGACTGCGTTCCCGAACGGGCCAGGCCCGATGCCCAGGGGAGGCGGGGGTTCAGGATCGGATGCACGGTCGACGGCCCGGCCGGCCCCGTCCACCTCGACCTCGCCGTACAGGCCGAACCCCGGCTCCGTATCGTCGGCGAACGGCTCACCTGCCGCGGCCGCACGCTGCTCGCCACCGCCCTCCGCGATCCGGGCCGCGACGCCGTCCAGGCCGAATGGCACACCGCCGGGGCCACCCCCGTCACACGGGCACCGTTCCCCGACGACCTGTTGGGCACGGCCCTGCTGCCCCTGCGGGTCGCGGGCAAGACGAAGGGGCAGTTGGAGGTCCTTGCGGCGGCCGAGCAGGTGGTGGTCGCGCTGCGTTCCGTCTTCGTCTGCGACCCTCAGCCGGATCTGATGCGCGCACCGGTTCCGGCGGGCGAGGGTCGGCTGCGGCGCGGCTGCGACAACCTCGCGGAGGTGCTGCACCGCACCCGCACCGACTGCCCGCGCCGGCATGCCCGGTTGGCCTCGGTCGCGGGCGCGGGCTGCGCCGGGACCGTGACCGGGGTCGGTGTCGAGGAGCTTGCGGACGGGAGGGTACGGGCGGTGCTGGAACGCGCGGTCGCGCAGGCCGGGGCGGCGTACGTCCGGGCCGGCGCGGGTGCCTCCCCCGCCATGCCGCGCCCGACGGCCACCCCGCTGGGACGGCTCGGTGACGGGGAGCTCCGCTATCTCGCCCTCGCCCTCGTCCTCCTCACAGGACCGGGCGTGCTCGCCATGGATCAGCTCGCCGAAGTCCCGGACGCCATGCGGACGCTGACCGTTCTCGCGGACGGCTGCGACCGGGGTCTTGACCGTCGGCAGCTCACGGAACTGCTCGGCCTCGCCACGACCATCTGTGCCGGTGGACACATCAGACTCGTGGCCACCGTCGGGGAGTCGGCCGCTGCGAGCGCGCGGGAGATGCCCGGGGTCTCGGTCGTGGAGCTGCGGCCGTGACCTGAGAGGGGAGGGGGACTGCCCTGCGGACGGGCCTGCGGACTGCCCTGCGGACGGGCCGAGTTCGCGGTCCGCGTCGGCGGTGATGTTCGACCGGAACGAGATCCGCGTCCGCGGCGGTCGGCCCCAGAACGGTCCACGAGTGCCGCCGAGGACGGTCATCGTCACTCTTCGGAGTGATCAGGTTTTCCCCATCGAGCTTCCTGTCCAGAGATTTCCGAATTCCTCTGGCGTTTGGGCTCAGGCGCCTTCACTCTGGGTAGTGGAGTGAGTAGGCAGTAAGTCGTACGAACGGGGGCGGCGTCGATGGAAGCGGAGCGACTGATCGCGACGGGGCGGAACGCGCTGGCGCGGAGCGTGGAAGCGTTGGACATCGTGGCGGAGGCATGGCAGGCGCAGGCCCTCGCCCAGGCGATAGGGAGTCATCTCGCGCTCTGCGGACCGCTGGAGGTGCGGGGCGAGGCGCGGGGGTTGAGCGAGGTCGCGGGTGGGCCGGGGGCGGTCGACCATCCCGCGCTGCGCATCGGCGGATTGAGGGCCACTCGGCTGACCGAGGTCGGGGACACGCGTGTGGCGTTGACCGCGCTGAGCGCGCTGCTCGGAGAGGTGGGCATCGCTCTCGTCGGGGTGGCCTGTGTCACCGACGAGGAGGGCCTGTACTGGCAGTGCATCGAGGCGATCGACGCCGCCGACGAGTCGAACGACCGGGTGCGGGGGATGCTGCGCCGGCTCGCCGTGCGGGAGCGGGACCGGCCGCCCGATGCCGCCCGGGGGCGAGCGGGCCCGGCGGGGCCGTCATGAACGGGAACCGCGGGAACGGCGACCGGGGAAACGGGCGGTGGGCGGCCGGGGCGCTGTCAGTCCGTGCGGGGCTCGCCCTCGGCGCGGGCCTCATGGCGGTCCGCCGAGGACTGAAGGTCGGCGTCGAGCTGCGACAGATCGGCGTTGAGCGCCGCCATCAGCTCCTCCATCTGCTGCAGCAGGCCCTTGGGGGCGCCGGCGCCCTTCTGCTCGGGCACGGACTGCTGCACCGGCTGCTCGGGCATCGCCCTTTGAGGCGCGGCTTCCTGGGACATGGCGGCCTCCTCGGCCCAGGCCCGTCCCGTGAGGGAGGGCCACACGTGAGAACGACACACCGGCAGCGGCCGCCGGCGCGCGGGCCGGGCGGTCCGGCTCCGCCCGAGCCAACGACGGGTGCCGGGCCACGGTCACTGGCCTGGCGGGACGCGCCTCGCCAGGAGGCCGGTATTCACCCGACCGTGCAGGGGCGGAGCGGATGCTGACGGAAGGATTGACAGCCCGGGCGGTCGGCGCCGTCAGTGCCGTGGCGGCCGCAGGCCGTCGATGAGGACGGTCAGCACCTGGTCGGCCTCGTCGGGGGCGTGCTCCCGGGTCCAGGCCGCGGCCGCGATCAGTGCGAACAGCTCGGAGGCCGTGGTGTCGCCCCGTACCTCCCCGGCCTGCTGCGCCCGCTCCAGCAGGTGCTTGCCGGACGACTGCATCGACGTGCAGGCGCTGTTCAGTTCGGACGTCTCGTCCTTGAGGCTGTCCATCAGCATCGTCACGAGACCCCGGTATGTGGTGGCATGGGCCACCGCCGCCCGTACCCAGGTCGCCAGCGCGGCTCCCGCGGGCTCGGTGGTCAGCAACCCCCGTGCGGTGTCGTCGAGTTGGGAGATGCTGTCGCGGAGCATCGTTTCCAGCAGGCTCTCCCGGGTCGGGAAGTGGCGGTAGAGCGTCGCGTTGCCCAGCCCCGCCTGCCGGGCGATGTCGTCGAGCGAGGTGTGGATGCCGTGCTTGTCGAAAGCCTTCCTGGCCTCGGACAGGAGTCGCTCGTAGTTGCGGCGGGCATCTGCGCGCATCGGGCGTTCTTCTCCTCGCCGGGGCTGGATGGTTCAAACCGGGGTGTGACCCCGTATTCTATCCCGCCTCCGCGTCGGACTTCTCTGCGCCCGAGGGGGCGGTGCGCATGAGGAGGGTCAGCAGGATGGTGAGCGCGGTGAATCCGGCGCCCCAGGCGAACGCGGTGGTGACGCCCTCGGTGAGGACGAAGTCCGACGTGCCCTTGGCGTCGAGGCCGGCCGGGACCTCGTCGGCCGCGCCGCGGCTCGCGGCGCCGAACACGGTGACCATGATGGCCAAGCCGAGCGCGCCACCGATCTGCTGCATGACATTGAGCAGACCGGACGCGGCGCCGGTCTCCTCCGGTGCGACGCCGGACATCAGGATGGTGGTGACACCGACGAGTAGGGTGCCCATGCCCAGACCTGCGACGAGCATCGGGCCGAGCAGCGCGGAGCCGTACTCGGCCTCGGGGGTGATCCCGGCGAACCAGATCAGGCCGACGCTGATGGCCGCGGCGCCGATGGCGGTCAGTACGCGCGGGCCGGCCTTGGGCAGCGCCTTCGCGGCGATGCTGGACGCGGCGAGGATCAGCACGGCCAGCGGCACGAACGCCAGACCCGCCTGGATCGGGGTGAAGCCGCGAACCTCCTGGAGGAACTGGGTCAGGAAGAAGAACAGGGCATTCCCGGCCGCCATGACGAACAGCAGCGAGAGGTAGCCGGTCGCGCGGTTGCGGTCGGCGAACAGTCGAAGCGGGGTGATCGGCTGCTTGGCGTGGGTCTCGATGAAGACGAAGAGTGCGAGCAGGACGAGGGCGAGGGTGAAGGAGCCGAGGGTCAGGATGTCGCTCCAGCCGCTCTCGGCGGCCCGGATGAAGCCGTAGACCAGTGCGGTCGTTCCGACGGTCGAGGTGAGGGCGCCGCCGAGGTCGAAGCGGGCGGGCTTGCGCTCGGTCTCATGGATGAACATCGGGGCCGCGATCAGCAGCGCGACGCCGATCGGGACGTTGATGAAGAGCACCCAGCGCCAGGAGAGCCAGTCCGTCAGCAGGCCCCCGCCGATCAGGCCGACGGCGGCGCCGGAGCCGGAGACCGCAGCGTAGAGCCCGAGGGCGCGCGCCCGGGACGTGCCGTCGGTGAAGTGGGTGGCGATCAGCGCCAGCACGGTGGGCGCCGCGACGGCGGCGCCGACGCCCTGCAGGGCGCGGGCGGCGAGCAGCGTCCCCGCCGAGTCGGCGAGGCCGCCGAGCAGCGAGGCGAGGGTGAACACCGTGACGCCGACGAGCATGCCCCGGCGGTGTCCGAGCACGTCTCCGGCGCGGCCGCCGAGCAGCAGCAGTCCGCCGAAGGTCAGTAAGTAGGAGCTGAGGACCCAGGAGAGCCCGGTCGGCGTGAAGTCGAGCGCCTCCTTGAGGTCGGGGAGGGCGATGTTCACCACGTTCACGTCGAGGATGAGCATCGTCTGGAGGGCGAGCACGATGGCGAGCACCGCGCCGGGGCGGCGGTTCGCCGAGCCGCCCTGATGAGGCCGGCGGCGGCTCGCGGGGCTGGTGACGGTCTCTTCACTCATGGCTTGGGCAACTCCTCGACAGCTAAACGGGGATACTCCACGGTTCTCTCGGAAGATACAGGGAGTGTCCCCGGTTAGCAATCGTCGGTGTGCCCGCAGCAGTTGACGCCCGGGTGTCGGTGGTAGACCTGGTGCCGTGACGGAACTGGATGTAGCGGGACTGCAGCGCAGGCTGGCCGAGTTCGCGGCCGCACGGGAGTGGCAGCCGTACCACCGGCCGAAGAACCTGGCAGCGGCGCTCAGTGTCGAGGCGGCCGAACTGCTGGAGATCTTCCAGTGGTTGACGCCCGACGAGGCGGACCGGGTGATGGACGACCCGGAGCGGGCGCACCGGGTCGAGGACGAGGTCGCGGACGTGCTGGCGTATCTGCTCCAGTTCTGCGGGGTGCTCGGCGTCGATCCGCTCGCCGCACTGGCGGCGAAGATCGACCGGAACGAGGTCCGCTTCCCGGCAGGCCCGCCCCGGGGAGGGGCCACGGGAGGGTCCACGGAGGCCGATGAAAGAGGTTGACGAGCACCCGGCGGTGCAGGATGGAGGTATGGATCTTCGAATCTTCACGGAGCCCCAGCAAGGGGCCGACTACGACACCCTGCTCACGGTCGCCAAGGCCACCGAGGAACTCGGCTTCGACGCCTTTTTCCGCTCCGACCACTACGTCAGCATGGGAGCCGCCG
Organism: Streptomyces sp. NPDC046712; assembly: GCF_040645695.1. NCBI lineage: Bacteria > Bacillati > Actinomycetota > Actinomycetes > Kitasatosporales > Streptomycetaceae > Streptomyces > Streptomyces sp. NPDC046712. The sequence continues at coordinate 26,369 of NZ_JBEYYW010000028.1, forward strand.
ACGGCCTGCCTGGGCCCACCGACGCGTGGATCACGCTGGCCGGCCTGGCCCGGGAGACCAACCGGATCCGTCTCGGCACCCTGATGACCGCCGGTACCTTCCGCCTTCCCGGCGTCCTGGCCATCCAGGTGGCCCAGGTGGACCAGATGTCCGGCGGCCGGGTCGAACTCGGCCTGGGGGCGGGCTGGTTCGAGGAGGAGCACCGGGCGTACGGGATTCCGTTCCCCAAGGAGAAGTTCGCACGGCTCGAGGAGCAGCTGGCGATCGTCACGGGCCTGTGGGGCACCGAGATCGGCAAGACGTTCTCCTACGAGGGCGAGCACTACCAGCTCGTCGACTCGCCCGCGCTGCCCAAGCCGGCCCAGGAGAGGATCCCGGTGCTCATCGGCGGGCACGGCGCGAGCCGCACCCCGCGCCTCGCCGCACGGTACGCCGACGAGTTCAACATCCCGTTCGCCTCGCTGGAGGACAGTGAGCGGCAGTTCGGACGTGTCCGGGCCGCCGCCGAGGCCGCCGGCCGCCGCGCCGACGACCTGGTGTACTCCAACGCCCTGGTGGTCTGCGTCGGCAAGGACGACGCCGAGGTGGCCCGCCGCGCGGCGGCCATCGGGCGCGAGGTGGAGGAGCTGAAGGCGAACGGCCTGGCGGGCTCGCCCGCCGAGGTCGTGGACAAGATCGGCCGGTACGGGGCGATCGGATCGTCCCGGATCTACCTCCAGGTCCTCGACCTGGACGACCTGGACCACCTGGAGCTGATCTCCGCCCAGGTCCAGTCCCAGCTGGGCTGAGGCCGACCCGAGGGAAGGACACCCGATGGCACACGCGCGCACCCTCGCCGAGGCGCTCGCCGACGACGTACTCGTCCTCGACGGCGGGCTCTCCAACCAGTTGGAGGCGCAGGGCTGCGACCTGCGCGACGAGCTGTGGTCGGCCCGGCTGCTCGCCGACGGGCCCGAACAGATCGCGGCCGCGCACACGGCGTACGTGCGGGCGGGCGCCCGGGTGCTGATCACCGCCGGCTACCAGGCCACCTTCGAGGGCTTCGCCCGGCGCGGCATCGATCGGGCCGAGACCGCGCGGCTGCTCGGACGCAGCGTGGAGCTGGGCCGGGCGGCGGCGGAGGGGGCCGCCGAGCAGGTGTGGGTCGCCGGGTCGGTCGGCCCGTACGGGGCGATGCTCGCCGACGGCAGTGAGTACCGCGGCCGGTACGGGCTGACCGTGGCCGAGCTGGAGCGGTTCCACCGGCCCCGCGTCGAGGCGCTCGCGGCGGCGGGGCCCGATGTGCTGGCCCTGGAGACGGTGCCCGACGTCGACGAGGCCGAGGCGTTGCTCAGGGCCGTCGAGGGATGCGGCGTGCCGGTCTGGCTCTCGTACACGATCGCCGGGGAGCGGACGCGCGCCGGGCAGCGGCTGACGGAGGCGTTCGCGCTCGCGGCGGGCAATGACCAGGTGATCGCGGTCGGGGTCAACTGCTGCGAGCCGGAGGACGCGGGCGGGGCCGTGGAGATCGCCGCCGCGGCGACGGGGAAGCCGGTGGTCGTCTACCCCAACAGTGGTGAGGTGTGGGACGCCGAGGCCCGGGCGTGGCGTGGGAGCGGATCCTTCGACCCGGGGCGGATGCGGGAGTGGCCCGCGGCCGGGGCCCGGCTGCTCGGCGGCTGCTGCCGCGTGGGCCCCGAGCGGATCGCCGCGCTGGCCGCCGCCCTCGCGGATCCCGCGGAGGGCTAGGGGCTGTCCGGCGGATCCTGGCCGGACAGCCCCTAGGAAAATGCCTGGTCGGAGGGGGAACGGCGGACCATACTCGGACGTGTGTTCCTGACGATCAGTACGACCGGCACCCCCGAACGTCCCGCGACCGATCTGGGCTTTCTGCTGCACAAGCATCCCGACAACGCGCAGACGTTCTCGACCTCGCACGGCACGGCGCACGTCCTCTACCCCGAGGCGACCGCCGAGCGGTGCACGGCCGCGCTCCTCCTCGAGATCGACCCCGTGGCGCTGGTGCGCCGTGGCAAGGGCAAGGGCCGGGGCGGCGCCCCGGACGCCGCACTCGCGCAGTACGTGAACGACCGGCCCTACGCCGCGTCCTCGCTGCTCGCCGTCGCCCTGTCCACGGTCTTCAAGAGCGCCCTGCGCGGGAGCTGCAAGGCGATGCCCGAGCGGGCCGCCGCGCCGCTGCCCCTGCGCATCGAGGTGCCGGCGCTCCCGTCGCGCGGCGGGGCCGAGCTGGTCGGCAAGCTGTTCGGCCCGCTCGGCTGGGACACCGTCGAGGCGGAGCCGGTCGCGTTGGACACCGCGTTCCCCGAGTGGGGCGACTCCCGCTATGTGCGGCTCGTCCTCGAAGGGGAGCTGCGGCTCGCCGACGCGCTCAACCAGCTCTACGTCCTACTGCCGGTCCTCGACGACGCCAAGCACTACTGGGTGGCGCCCGACGAGGTCGACAAGCTGCTGCGCGCCGGTGACGGCTGGCTCGCCGACCACCCCGAGCAGAAGCTGATCACCAGCCGTTATCTGTCGCGCCGCTGGGGCCTGACGCGGGCGGCCATGGAGCGCCTGGAGCTGGTGCGCCTCGCCGAGAGCGACGACCTGGACGTGGACGACGTCGACAACGCGGTCGACGAGACGACCGACACGGAAGAGAAGCCGGTGCCGCTCGCCGAGCAGCGCCGGGAGGCGATCCTCGCCGCGCTGCGTGCCGCCGACGCGACCCGCGTGCTCGATCTCGGCTGCGGGCAGGGCCAGTTGGTGCAGGCGCTGCTCAAGGACGTGCGCTTCACCGACATCGTCGGCGTCGACGTGTCCGTACGCGCCCTGACGATCGCCGGACGTCGGCTCAGGCTGGAGCGGCTCGGTGAGCGGCAGGCCGGCCGGGTGAAGCTGATCCAGGGCTCGCTCACGTACACGGACAAGCGGCTCACCGGCTACGACGCGGCCGTCCTGAGCGAGGTCATCGAACACCTCGACCTGCCGCGGCTGCCCGCGCTGGAGTACGCCGTGTTCGGCTCGGCCCGACCCCGGACGGTCCTCGTGACCACGCCGAACGTCGAGTACAACGTCCGTTGGGAGTCCCTCCCGGCCGGACACGTCCGGCACGGCGACCACCGCTTCGAGTGGACCCGCGAGGAGTTCCGCACCTGGGCGGAACGCGTCGCCGAGCAGTACGGATACGGCGTCGAGTTCACCCCCGTCGGCCCGGACGACCCCGAGGTCGGTCCGCCCACGCAGATGGCCGTCTTCACGCAGAACGCCGAGACCCCGGCCCCGACCGAGACCCCGACCCCCACCCTGGCCCGGACACCGACCCCGACCTCGAAGGAGGAGCAGGCATGACCGACACCACCGACACCGCCGAGACCCGCACGCTGCCCGTAACCGACCTGTCCCTCGTGGTCCTCATCGGTGCGAGCGGCTCCGGCAAGTCCACCTTCGCGCAGCGCCACTTCAAGCCCACCGAGGTCATCTCCTCCGACTTCTGCCGCGGCCTCGTCGCCGACGACGAGAACGACCAGAGCGCCAGCAAGGACGCCTTCGACGTCCTGCACTACATCGCGGGCAAGCGACTGGAAGCCGGCCGGCTGACCGTCGTCGACGCCACCAACGTGCAGCAGGAGGCCCGGCGCCAGCTCGTACAGCTGGCCCGCCGGTACGACGTGCTGCCCATCGCGATCGTCCTCGACCTGCCCGAGGACGTGTGCCTGGCCCGCAACGCGGGGCGACCCGACCGGGCGGACATGCCGAGCCATGTCGTCCAGCGCCACCGCCGCGAACTGCGCCGCTCGCTGCGCGGTCTGGAGCGCGAGGGCTTCCGCAAGGTGCACGTGCTGCGCAGCGTCGAGGAGGTGGAGGCGGCCGAGGTCGTCCTGGAGAAGCGGTTCAACGACCTGCGTCACCTCACCGGCCCCTTCGACATCATCGGCGACATCCACGGCTGCCGCTCCGAGCTGGAGACCCTGCTCGCCAAGCTCGGCTATGTGGACGGCCACCACCCCGAGGGGCGTACGGCCGTCTTCGTCGGTGACCTCGTCGACCGCGGACCGGACAGCCCGGGCGTCCTGCGCCGCGTGATGTCCATGGTGGCGTCCGGTGACGCGCTCTGTGTGCCCGGGAACCACGAGAACAAGCTCGGCCGCTGGCTCAAGGGCCGCAAGGTCCAGGAGACGCACGGCCTCGCCGAGACCATCGAGCAGCTGGGCCGGGAGACGGAGGAGTTCCGCGCCGAGGTGGGCGCGTTCATCGACGGGCTCGTCAGCCACTACGTCCTCGACGAGGGCCGGCTCGTGGTCTGCCACGCCGGTCTGCCGGAGAAGTACCACGGCCGGACCTCCGGCCGGGTGCGTTCGCACGCGCTGTACGGGGACACGACGGGGGAGACCGACGAGTTCGGGCTTCCGGTGCGTTACCCGTGGGCGGAGGAGTACCGCGGCCGGGCCACGGTCGTCTACGGCCACACCCCGGTCCCGAACACCTCGTGGGTCAACAACACCATCTGCCTCGACACGGGCGCGGTGTTCGGCGGGAAGATGACCGCGCTGCGCTGGCCGGAGCGTGAACTGGTCGACGTACCGGCGGAGAAGGTCTGGTACGAGCCGGCCAGGCCGCTCGCCACCGAGGCGCCCGGCGGGCACGAGGGCCGCCCGCTGGACCTCGCCGACGTGCACGGACGCCGGATCGTGGAGACCCGGCAGATGGGCAACGTCTCCGTACGGGAGGAGAACGCGGCCGCCGCGCTCGAAGTCATGAGCCGGTTCGCCGTCGATCCACGGCTGCTCGCCCATCTGCCGCCGACGATGGCGCCCACGGCCACGTCGAAGGAGGACGGCTACCTGGAACACCCGGCCGAGGCCTTCGCGCAGTACGCGGCCGACGGGGTCGAGCGGGTGGTGTGCGAGGAGAAGCACATGGGCTCGCGGGCCGTCGCGCTGGTCTGCCGGGACGAGGGCGTGGCGCGCGAGCGGTTCGGGGTCGCCGGAGTGACCGGCTCGCTGCACACCCGCACCGGACGGCCGTTCTTCGACGACGAAACCGTCACCGAGCAGGTCCTCGAGCGGCTGCGGGTGGCGATCACCGCCGCCGGGCTGTGGGAGGAGCTCGACACGGACTGGCTGCTGTTCGACGGCGAGCTGATGCCGTGGTCGCTGAAGTCCGCCGGGCTGCTGCGCTCGCAGTACGCGGCGGTCGGCGCGGCCTCCCGCGCCGTGTTCCCCGGTGCGCTCGGCGCACTGGAGCAGGCGGCGGCCCGGGGCGTGGGCGGGGTGGACGCGCTCCTCGCCAAGCAGCGCGAACGGGCGGTGGACGCCGAGGCGTTCACCGAGGCGTACCGCCGGTACTGCTGGCCGACGCAGGGTCTTGAGGGTGTCCGCTTCGCGCCGTTCCAGATCCTCGCCGCGCGGGGCCGCTCGCTGGCGGCCGTGCCGCACGACGAGCAGCTCGGGTGGCTCGACCGGCTGGTCGAATCCGACCCGACCGGTCTGCTGCAGGTCACGCGACGGCTCGTGGTCGACACGGGCGACGAGGCGTCCGTGCGGGCCGGTGTCGACTGGTGGCTGGAGATGACGACGGCGGGCGGCGAGGGCATGGTCGTCAAACCGCTCGCGGCGCTCGTGCGGGGCGCCGACGGCCGGCTCGTCCAGCCGGGCGTGAAGGTCCGCGGCCGGGAGTACCTGCGGATCATCTACGGTCCCGAGTACACCCGTCCGGAGAACCTGGAGCGCCTGCGGAACCGCTTCCTCGGCCACAAGCGGTCGCTCGCGCTGCGCGAGTACGCGCTGGGCCTGGAGGCGCTGGACCGGCTCGCGGAGGGCGAGCCCCTCTGGCGGGTGCACGAGGCGGTCTTCGCGGTGCTCGCACTGGAGTCCGAGCCGGTGGACCCGCGTCTGTGACAGGCGCACCACGGGGGGCGCAGGGGAATGGATAGCTGCGCTCCCCTGCGCCCCCCGTGCTCGTTGACGGGCCTCTTCGGCAGCCCCTAGCGTTCTTCACCCCACGACGTGACGCAGTGTCAATAGTGTGACTGCATACGTCACTTGAGGTGGGAACAAACACACGGACGCGCGGGCACGGTCCCCACGTGGCTGCCAGGGCTTCGCAGGTGGGCGGGGGTGAGTGACGGTGAGTCTGTTCGGCCAGGACCGCTCCTTCCTCCACGCCCTGCCCGACCGGGACCGCCGGACGCTCCTCGCCGAGGGGACCCCGCGCGCCTACGAGCCCGGCGAGGTGATGATCCGGGAACGGGACACCACCGCGTACGTCCTCGCGCTGATGTCGGGCTGGTCCGTCGTCTCGGTCGAGACCGAGCGCGGCACCCGCCTCATCCTCGCCCTGCGCGGCGCGGGCGAGGTGGTCGGCGATCTCGCCGCGGTGGACCGCCGACCGCGCAGCGCCACCGTCACCGCCCTCGGCCGCGTCGAGGCCGTCTCCATCTCCGGCGACCGCTTCCGGCGCTTCCTCGCCGCCCATCCGCACGCCACCTCGCTGATCATGCGGCAGCTCTCCGCCCGGCTCCGTAGCGCCGACGTCGAGCGCCGCTCCCTCGCGTCCGAGACCGTGCTCCAGCGGCTTGCCGCACGCCTGGTCGAGCTCGCCGAGCGGGCTGGCCGGCGCGCGGACGCCGGCACCGTACTCGAACTTCCCCTTCCCCAGCACGACCTGGCGGCCGCCATAGGAGCCACCAGGGAAGCCGTCGCCAAGGCCCTCCGGCTGCTGCGGGAACAGGACGTCGTGCGCACGGCGAACCGCCGTGTGGTCGTCATCGACATGCCCGTCCTTGTGCTGCTGGCCCAGGGCGGATCACCCCACACGAAAACGGCGGAGAAACCTCCGCCGGGTGTGTAAACGGCTACATCGCCGGCCGCCGCGCGCGGCCAGGCTTGACCCGTCACCACGGCAACACGGCACACAGGGAGTCCGAGTGAGCAGTGCGGGAGCGAGCGCGGGAGCGAGTGCGGGTGCGATCCACCGTCTCGTCGTCTTCGGTGACGCGGTCGGATCGGGCACCTGGAGCATGGACGCGAAGCGCCGGATGCGCGCCGCCATGTACGAGGCGTTCGGCGAGGCGTACGCCGCCATCGGCGTCGAACCGGGCACGGTCCACCAGGAGGACCGGGGCGACGGCATCCTCGGGGCGCTGCGCCCGGAGGTCCCGCCGGCGTTCATGGTCGGACGGTGGATCGACACCCTGTACGAGTGCCTGCGCGAGCACAACGCGGGCCGCCGCGAGCGGCTGCGGATGCGGGTCGGCATGAACGCGGGACTCGTCCTGGAGGACGGCCACGGCCTGGTCGGCCGGGCGGTCGACCTGGCCTGCCGGCTCTGCGACAGCCCCACGGCCAAGCAGATCATGACCGCCGCGCCCGATGCCGATCTGCTCGTCGTCGTCTCCGACTGGCTCTACGACAACGTGGTCGTGGAAGGCGGCCGCTATGTGGAGCCGGGGCACTACCGGCAGGCCCGGGTGCGCTCCAAGGAGACCGACGAGACCGCCTGGTTCCACATCCCCCGCAGAACGGCGCCGCCGCTGCCGCCGTTCGACGAGCGGGACGGCGGGGACGCCGGACACGGCAGTGGTGACTCCGAGACCGGCGGTGGGCCGTCGCGGGGGGACGGCCCACCGCCCACCGAGACCCCGCTCGGGCCGACGCGAGGCGACCGGTACCACGCAGGTCGTGACCTCCTGGTGATCAAGGACAACACCATCCACGGCGGAATCACCGGCATCCGGAACGGGGAGGGCGCATGAGCGACGAGGACGGCTCCCCGGCCCAGGACGAGCCCAAGGACGACGGCGCCTCCTCCGGTGGTGACCGGGGAGACTCCGCAGGAGCGGGGGGAGCGGCGGGCGGTGCCAGGTCCGGCAGCGACCGGGCCGACGGCGACCGGGCCGATGGCGCGGGCGCCGGCGAACAGCCGCCCGAGGCCAACCCCTTCGACCGGGCCGGCCGCAGTCCGCTCGACGGCGTCGGCGGCACCGGAGGCGCCGACACCGCGCGCGCCGCCCTGCGCACGCTCGCGCCGCGCCCCTCCGGCCGCACCTACGACATCGGCCGCGACGGCCAGATATTCGAGGGCAACCAGTTCTTCACCCAGTTCTGGTCGAGCCCCGGCACTCGATCCGACTTCGTGACGGGCCGCGTGCCCGAGGAGACCCTCCAGCACCTGGACGACATCTACTGCGAGGTGCCCGGCTACGTGCGGATGCGGGAACTCCTGCGGGAGACCCGCCTCCTGGTCCTGTGCGGCGAGAGCGGCAGCGGCCGCAAGGCCACCGCCCTCGCCCTCCTCTCCGAGCTCACCGACCACAAGGTCGCCCGCCTCGACCCCCGCCACCGCGTCGACGAGATCGAGACCGAGGTGCTGGAGCGGGCCTGCGGCCACCTCCTGGAGCTGCCGTCCGACGACGCCCGGCCCGAGCACGAGCCGCGCCGCGGCCGCGACGAACCCCGTGGCAGGGCCGCCCGTGCCCGCGTCCGGCTCTCCGAACTGCACCTCGACCGGTTCAGCCGGCAGCTGCAGGAGCAGGAGGCGTTCGGCGTCGTCCTCGTCGAGAGCGGCGACCTGGCCGACCGGTTGATGCGCGGACGGTACGGGATGTACTGCCCGCCGCCGCCCTCCGACGAGGTCCTCCACCGTCATCTGCGGCAGCTGCTGCGCGGCGAGCCCGCGGGGGCCCTCGACGCCGCGCGGGCGCTCGCCCGACGGCCCGAGGTGACCAAGGCCCTGGGGCTCGACGCCCTGCGCCCGCGCGAGGCCGCCCGGCTCGCCGACCATCTGGCCCGGCGGCAGAAGGAGGAGCTCACCGACGAGGAGCTCCTGGAGGACTGTTCGGCGTTCGTACGGGCCCAGGCGCGCGCCTGGTTCGCCGGCGCGGACCGGCCCGGCACCCTGCCCGAGGCGCAGCCGGCCCTCGACGCCACCGCTTTCCGTATCGCCGTCGCCGTCTTCAACGGCTCGGCGTACAGCATCGCGGCCGAGGCCGCCCAACTCCTCGCCTGGGAGCTCAGCTCCACACTCGACCCCGAACACCCGCCGGGCCGCAGGCTGTTCGGCACCCACGCCGACAGCCGTCCGGTGCTCGCCCGCTCCGTCCTGGAGGACGGCGAGCTCGACCTCGGGCCGGCCAAGGTCCCGGTGCGGGCGATCCGCTTCCAGGGCGACGCGCTGGCCACCGCCGTCCTGGGCGAGGTCTGGCACGGCTACCACAACGTGCGCGGCCCGGTCTCCCGCTGGCTCCGCTCGCTGTGCGACGACCCGCGTCCGGAGGTGTGGGTCCGGTCGTCCATCGCCGCCGGAGTGCTCTGCTCCTGGGACTGGATCCACGGGTTCGGCGAACTGATCGCCCCGATGGCGACCATGGACGGCGCCGTACCGCGGATGGCCGCCGCCACCGCGCTCGCCGAGGCCGCGCGCGATCCGCGGGTGCGGCCCGCCGTCGTCGCCGTCCTGAAGCAGTGGGCGTCCGGCGAGGACGACGGGCTCCGCGACGTGGTCCTGCTCACCCACGGCTACATGCTGGCGGCGGGCACCGTGAGCGGTTCGCTCGACGCGCTGGCACGGGTGGTGCGCGGGCGCGAGGCGACCGACGTGGAGGTCATCTCCGCGGCGGCGTTCAGCGTCGTCAGGCTCCTCGCCTCGGGGGAGCCGGAGACCGTGACCAGGCGGATGGCCGAGTGGCTCAAGGACGGGCGGCTCAATCTCGCCAACATGGTCCTCGTCTCCCTGCTGAACACCCTGACGTTCCGGACCACCCATCTGTGGGGGCTGCGCGACGTGCCCGAGCTGGAACCGCACGCCGCACGGCCGCTGCTCGTCGCGCTGCTCGCCACCCGGCCCGCACTCGCGCCGGAGCTGGGCGCCCTGCTGCGTCACACGCTCAACACGGCGCGCTCCGGGGAGGCCGCCCTCGACGGGCTCGGCAGCCTGCTGCGCCGCGCGGCCAAGGACGAGGAGGCGCTCGGTCACGTCTGCGGGCTGCTGCCGCTGCTCGGTGTGAGCCGCAGGGACCGGGATCGGCTGCGGGGGCTGCTGAAGGAGCTGGTCGGCGACCGGGACCGGCCCATGGACAAACGCGCGGCGGGCCGGATGTGGGACGCCGTGGCGGAAGGAGCGACGCGATGAACGACCCGCGGAACGGGGGCGGTCAGCCCGGCGGACGCCAAGGCCAGGGCCAGGGCCAGGGGCAGCGCCAAGGACAGGGCCAAGGCCGAGGTCAGGGTCAGGTCCAAGGTCAGGGCAGGGGCCAGGGGAGGAAGGGGCAGGGACCGGGGCGTCAGGGGCCCGGGGGCCCGCTGCTCCGCGAGCGCAAGCCCCCGTACAAGCGGGAGAGCGGCCAGATCGCGGCCGTCCTCCTCTACCGCAACGGCGGCCACCGGGTCATGTGGCCCGATCACCACGAGGACACCAACAAGCCCCTGCTCGGGTCGCCGTACACCGTCTTCGAGGTCCAGCTCGGCCGTAACGTCACCGAGTTCGAGCTCGCCCTGCCCGCCTCCGGCGACGGCGTCTTCTTCAAGGCCGCCGCCCGGGTGCAGTGGGAGGTCGCCGACCCGCACCTCGTCGTCACCCAACAGGTCTGGGACGTCGCCGAGTTGCTGCGCGACGACCTCCTCGACGGCCTGCGCGCGGTGTCCCGCAGGTTCCGGCTGACCGACGCCCAGCGCGCCGACGAGGCCGTACGGGACGAGTTGAGCTCCGGACGGTTCAGCCTCGGCGCGGATCTCGGGCTGCGCACCCGCGTCCTCGTCTTCATCGACCTGGACGACGCCATCAAGGACGCCATCGGCAAGCGCGACATGGTCGGCGTGACCATGCAGGTCGACGAGCGGGAGATGGAGCAGCAGCGTCTCAAGGAGGCGGCCGAGAGGCGGCTGGTCGCCGAGCGCGCCCGCGATCTCGAAGAGCTCTTCCGGCGCGGCGACCTGGCGCAGATCGCCCACCACATGGCGATGAATCCCGACAAGCAGTGGGACATCAGGCGCGAACTCCAGCAGGAGAAGCGTGAGGGCCAGGCCGACTTCCTCGCTGTCTTCAACCGGCTCCTCGACACGGGCGTCCTCGAACGGCACGACATCGGCGAACCGATGTACCAGGTACTGGAGTTCCTGCGGGAGAGCACCGGAACCGTGCTCGGCGGCGTCGCCGGACACGTCCTCAACCCGCCCGGGCCCGACCGCAGGCGGGCGGCGCTGGACCGGGGGCTGCCCGAACCGGTCCTGCCGCCCTGGGACGCCGACGCCTACGGGGACGAGGACGCGGACGCCCACGCCGACGAGGGCACCCGGAACGCGTACCGGGAGGGGGAACGGGGCGGCGACCGGGACTCGGGCGAACGGCCGGTGTACGAGCCGACCCGCGTCCAGTCGTCCTCCGAGCGGGACCGGGACGAACGCGACCGCTACGACAGCCGGGGCCGGCAGCCCCGCTCCCGGCCCAGCTCCGACTTCGACGACTGGGACTCCGAATGACCACGCCCGCGCCGGTCCCGGCGCCCTCCCCGCCCCCGACATCCTCCCCGCCCCCCGCGCCCACCCCGGCGCCGTCTTCCGCCCCCGACCCCGCCGACCTGCGCTTCATGGCAGACCGGCTCCTGGCCGACGTCCGCGAGGACATCGGCCGGGCCGACACCAAGGCGGCGATCCTGCTCTCCGGCGCCCTCGCCTTCCTCGCGGTGGTCTTCTCCCGGGACCGCGGCCCGCTGCCCTCGTCCGGCACGGACCTCGCCCTGCTCCTCGTGGCCGGGACGCTGTGGACGGCCGGGGTCCTGATGCTCGTCTCGGTGGTCCTGCCCCGCACCCGTACAGGAGCCGACCGCACCCTCCTGCGGGACCTGACGGCGGGGACGTCCTCGGACGCCCTGCGCGTACGGCTCACGGCGTCCGGCGACGACGCCACCGGCTGGCTCCTCGAACAGGCGAGCGTGCACGGTGTCGTGCTCGCCGCGAAATACCGGTGGCTGCGCCTGGGCGTCTGCTCCCTCGTGCTCGGCGCCCTGCCGGCCCTCTTCAGCGAACTGTGGTGAGAGACGATGCAGTGGAGAAACACGGGGGGCGTCCTGCTCCTGGCCGGCGCGCTGCTGGCGCTCTCCGGTCCGACGGGCCCCACCGGCGCGGACGCGGCAAGCCCGCGGACCCCCGCGGCGCCGAACGCCACGACCGCGCCGACGGAACCGTCGGACGGTCCGGACCCGATCGACTTCGCCGTCGTCGTGGACCAGTCGGCGAGCCTCGCGGACAAGGATCTGGCCCTGGAGACGGAGGCGGCCGCCCTCCTCAGCCAGGGTGAGATATCCGAACGCTCCCGGGCCACCGTCATCGGCTTCGGCAGCTCCGAGAAGGCCGGTCAGTCCCCGGTACGGGAGGTCTGCCCGCTCACCGTCGCCGACGCGGCCGGGCGCCAGAGCCTCAGCGACTGCGTCCCGCAGCTGACCCGGCGGGACGCCGCCGGCATGGGCCCCGGTACCGACTTCCCCGCCGCGATCCGCCAGGCCGTCTCCCGGCTCACCGAGGGCGGCCGTACGAACACACCCAAGGTCGTCTTCCTGCTCACGGACGGCAAGCTCGACGTGAGCGACAGCCCGGAGTACGGCACCGACAAGGCCAACCGGCAGGCGAACGGCGAGAAGCGGCTCGCCGAGGAACTCGCCCGCGCCCGGGCGGCGTCCGTCCAGATCTGGCCCCTGGGCTTCGGCGGCGAGATCGACCGCGCGGCACTCACCGCCATGGCCGAGGGCGGCCACCGCGGCCGCTGCGCCGACCTGGCGGAGGCCACCCCCAGGATGCGGGTGGTCGACACCGCGGCGGAGATCGACAAGGCGCTCCAGGAGACCTTCGCGGCCGCCCGCTGCGCGCGGATCGCGCACGGCACCGTCGGCAAGCCGCCCGCCGACCTGTCCGTCACCATCCCGCCCATCGCCACCGACGGCTCGCTCACGGTCGGCAAGCACGACCCCAAGGTGCGGGTGACCTACTACGACCCGAGCGGCCGCAAGGTGCCCACCCAGGGCGAGTTCGACGGCTCCACCTTCGAGGTCAGCGGACAGGACGGCCCGGTCGAGGCGCTGCGCGTCAAGAACCCGATGCCCGGCCGCTGGCGCGTCCACGTCGAGGCCCCGGAGGGCCACCGGGACCGCGAGGTCGCCGTCCGGGCGATCTGGCAGGGCAGGCTGCGCTCCGAGGTCACCCTCGACCCCGCCTCCCCGCGCGCCGGCCAGGAGGCCGTCGTGGAGGTACGGATGCAGACCAGGCGCGGCGTCGTCATCACCGACCCCAAGCAGCTGGAGGGCATCAATGTCTCCGCCGTGCTGAGCGGCGCCGGCTTCACCCCGGTCACCGTCCGCCTCGCCGACGACGGGCGCGCCCCCGACCGCCGGGCCGGCGACGTCCGGTTCACGGGCCGGATCACCGTCCCGGCCACCGCCACCGGAGACCTGGCACTCATCGCGAACATGGCGGCGCCCGGGGTCACTTCGGACCGCCGCCCGCTGAACACCACGAGGTCGGAGGGCACCCCCGCCGTCACCGCCGGGCTCACCGTCGACCGGGTGACCGTGCACCCCGGAGCCACGGTGCGGGGCACCCTCGACGTCACCAACAACGACAGCGGTCCGCACACGCTGCGCCTCGCACTGAAGGACCAGACGGCCGGCTCCGACCTGAAGGTGTCCCCGGCCACGGTCACCGCCGAAGCCGGCCGGAAGACCCGCGTCGACTTCACCGTCACCGTGGGGAAGGGCACCCCCGTCGGCGAACTCGGCGGCCTGGTCGAGGTCCTGGACCCCGAGGACGCCGGCCGGGTCCTCGACACCGCCTTCCTCGACGTCCGCGTCGAGGCGCCCCCCACCTGGTGGGACCGCTGGTGGTGGGCGGTGGTCGGCGTGGCGGCGGCCGTCCTGCTCGCCGGCGCCGTCGTGGGTGTCCGGCTGGCCGCCCGGCGCCGTCGCAAGGACCTGACCGGGGTCCGGCTCGAACTCCTCCGGGACGGACAGGTCCTCAGCACGCTCAGCGTCCGCAACGGCCAGAGCAGCGGCGGCGAGTACCTCTTCACGATCGAGGAGGCACGAGGGGCGGCCCCCGCGCTGCGCCGGGCTCGCGGCGCGTCCTCGGCCCACCGGCTGCGCCGGACGGGCGCAGGTGAACTGCTGCTGCGCCCGCACGGCGGGCGGGAGTTCGGCGTACGGCCCGGGGTGCCGGCCGGGCTCGACGACTTCGAACTCGTCGTCGGTGACGGCCGCCGCACCGCTCGCGGCGGTCCGGCGGGAGCCGGCGGCGCGGGTGGCACCGGCCGCTCGACGGGCTCGGGCCGCACCCGCACCCGCGGTGCGTCCGGCTGGCGCGACCGCGTCACCCGCCGCGCCCCCGCATCGGGCGACCGCGACACCGGCCGCGACCGCGACACGGGCCGCGACCGGAGCCGTACGTCCGGCACCGACACGGGCCGCCCCGAGCAGCCCACGACCACCAGCACATGGGACCCGAACTTCTGACCGGACCGCGCACCACGGGGTCCCAAGGGGAGACACGACATGAAGATCTACCAGCCCATGCTCTTCGTCGGCCTCGGCGGCACCGGCGGACGCATCGGCAGCGAACTGGAGCGGAGCCTGCGCAGGGAGCTGTGCGGCCCCGACGGCACCGACCTCGTCGACGGCGGCAAGCGGCTGCCCTTCCAGCTGCCCGAATGCCTCCAGTTCGTGTACGCCGACTTCAGCGAGGGCGACCTGCTGCGCCAGCCGCAGTTCCGGGCCAAGGGTTCCGAGAGCCAGGCCTTCGCCCGCACGTCCCGGATGGTCCGGGACCTGCTGCCGGCCGAGTTCGACTCCTCCCCCGAGGTGACCCGCATGCTGCGGATCGCCCTGCACGAGGAGACCCGGTCGTGGCTGCCGCCGCAGGTCCGCCAGCCCCGGGTCGCCCCCCTGCACGCCGGCGCGGGCCAGCTGCCGACCGTGGGCCGCGCCGCGCTGTTCGCGACGATGCGCTCCGGCCTCGAACCGGTACTGCGCCAGCTGCGCGAGGCGATCAGCGCCATCGGCACCGCGGCGGGCGACCTCCAGCGGGTCGGCGGCGGCCGGATCCGCGGCTGCGACGTCTTCGTCGCCTTCTCGGTGGCAGGCGGCACCGGAGCCGGGATCTTCTACGACTTCCTCCACCTCATCGGCCACGAGTTCCGTCACGCCAAGGTGCGCGGCGTGAAGATCTATCCGCTGGTCGTCATGCCCTCCGCGTTCCCGCCCGAGGCGGGCGGCGGCCGCGAGGCCGAACTGAACGCGGCCCGCGCCCTGGTGGACCTCTCGCGGCTCGTCGACGACCAGAACGTGCCGGACGCCCTCGACGAGGTCGGCGACGTCGCACAGCGGAGCCGGATCGGCGTCCACTACCCGGGGGAGGGCGTCGTCGCGCTGCGGCCCTCGACCGTGCAGACCGCCTTCCTCTTCTCCAAGCCCTCCGTGATCCGGTCCGAGGACCTGCGCCGCTCCATCACCGCCATGGTGATGTCCCTCATCGGCACCGAACTCAGCGAGGACACCGGCGGCGCGGGCAACCGCGGCGAGGACGACTACCAGTCCTTCGCCGCCAGCTTCGTCAACAAGGCGGTGGAACGGTCCACCCCCGCCCGTACCGGCATCGGCTACCGCGGCATGTCCACGAGTCTCGCGGCCTCCCTCACCGTGCCGGTCGACGACCTCGCCGAGATCGTCGCCGCCCGCCTCCTCGCCCAGGCCGTCCGCGGCATGACCGAGAAGGCCCGGCGGCCCTCCTCCGAGGCCTCCGAGCTCGTACGGGAACTCTTCAACCGCTCCGGCATCGGCCGGCTGTGGACCCGGGAGGCCCCGGACGTCCTCGACCCCGAGGAACTCCCGCGCGGGAGCCGGGCGATCACCAAGGCGCTGCGCGACCGGCTCGGCGACATGCAGGACTCGCTCGAACGCCTGGAGACCAACCTCGACCGGGAAGTGCCGCGTCTCATCGAGGAGTTCAAACCGGGCGCCGGAGCCCGTGAACTCCTCGACAAGGTCGGGCCCTTCCAGCTCGAGGCCATCCTGAACGGCCTGCCGGGCCACCCCGACCGGGTCGCCAGGGAGGGGTTCACCGGCATGCTCGACAACCGGCGCAACGAACCCGAACGGCCCGGGCACGTCCAGAACGCGGCCCCCGTGATCCCGCACATCAGGCGCACCGCCGCCGGCCTCGTACCGGCGCGGTGGACGGACCCCGACGTACAGGACGCGCTCGCCGCACAGCAGGACTGGTACCAGTGGCGGGCGCGGAAGCTCTGGCACAGCGCCTGGCAGGGCGGCGAGCCGCAGTGGCGGGACCCGCTGCACCGGATCGTCCACGACCTCGGCGAGCTGACCAGGGCGCTGCGCGCGCACGAACAGGACGAGGGACGGCTGTTCGCCGACCGCAGGCGCGAGCTCTACCGCGACGACCGCACCGGCATCACCTATCTGCTGCCCCCGCAGAACAGCCTGCGCGCCTTCTACGACGACGTCCTCGACCGGCTCGCGCAGAGCGAGCGACTGCCCGAGAACGTCGACGCCGCCACCCTCCTGGGCCGGCTGGTCCGCCCCGAGGACTGGCGCTCGGCCCTGGACGCCGTCCGCCGCTCGCCCGGCGCTTCGGTCAAGGAGATCAAGCAGGTCGTGGAGCAGCGCGTCAAGCGGCTCTTCGGCGAGGCCAACGAGGACCGGTACACACGTCCGCTGCTGCCGTCGATGGAGCTGCTGCTGCGGGCCGCGTCCGGGGACGAGGCGGCCGAGTCGAAGATCGACGTCCGCTGGCTCGAACAGTTCCGCGCGGGTCTCGCCGGGCTGCTCCCGGTGGGCTTCAGCCCGGACGGCAGCGGGCCCCTGAAGATCCTCATCGTGCATCCCGCGAGCGAGTCCGACGCCCGCGCGGCCGAGTACCTCGCCGAGGAGCTGAACCTGCCGGCCGGGGCGACCCAGGAGTACCGGGCCGTCGACACCGACTCCCTGACCGTGGTCCTCTTCCGCAGCGGGATGAACCTCACCGACATCTCCGAGGTGCGCAGCGTCCTCTCCCTCTGGGCCGACGCACGGGACTCGGCGGGCGAGGACGACTTCCTGCACTGGCGGCAGCGGCTCGGCTACCAGGACGACTGGCTGGTCTCCACCGAGGACGACCGGCAGCGGATCCTGCATCGGCTGCTGAACGCGATGTGGAACGAACACATCACCGTCGAGGGCCCCGCCGACTCGCCCGAGACGGTCCGGATCCGGCTCCAGGAAGGCGAGTCCGCGTCGATGTCGCTGCGCCTGGAGGGCTTCGACGGGGGGCTCTCCAGCTGGGCGGGGCTGCTGCGCGCCTACGAGCGCTGGGCACTGCTCGACGAGGGCCGGATCATCGAGGAGTTCTGCGAACGGCTGATGCGCGCGCTGCCGAAGGGGCTCGCCCGCACGCCGGTGGGTCCCTCGCCGCTCTTCGTCCACTTCGTCGAGAAGGTCGCCCCGCGCCAGCTCGTCCGCATCGAGGAGATGGCCGCGGAGTACGGGCAGGAGAACGCGGAGTGGCTCGCGCCGCTGCGCCACTTCTGGGAGGTGACCTTCCCCGGCGCCCTGGACATGCGCTTCTCCGGGGCCGGCCTCGCCACCCGCCCCACCCTGCGCGCCCTCTTCGAGCGCCACGCACCGGCGGCGGCACCGGCATCGGCGAAGGTGCCGAGCCCGGCGCCGGCACCGGCCGCGGAGTCGGTACGGGACGACCTCCCGCCACGGCCCGAGCCCGCACGGCCCCGGTACGAGGAGCCGCGGTACGAACGGCCCGGGTACGAGCAGCCCAGGTACGAGCAGCCTCGGCACGAGCAGCCCGGGTACGAACAGCCCAGGTACGAGCAGCCTCGGCATGAGCAGCCCGGGTACGAACAGCCGCGGTACGAGCAGCCCGGGCGCGAGCAGCCCGGGTACGAACAGCCCCGGGACGAGCCGCGGGCGTCGTACCAGCCCCGGCGGGAGCCGGAGACCGAGGACGCGCGCAACCCCTGGCCCATGGAAGGTGACGAGGAGTGAGCCCGCGCGCGATCCCGGACCATCCGGTACCCGGTCATGCCGTGTGCCTCGACCTGAGGGCCGGGGTGCACGACCCCGACGGCGCGGTGCGCGCGGCCCTCGCGGCACCGCAGCCACGGGGCAAGCGGCGCTTCCTCGTCCTCGACGACGCCGACCGGCTCGTCGCCCATCAGCTCCTGCACGAACGCCTGTCGTCCCACGGCCCCGCGCAGATCGTCTGCGTGGCCGTCGCCGCCCCCGGGCAGCGGACCCTGAGCCGCTCGCTGACCCTGCGGCCACCGGGCGCCGGGGTGCTGTGGCTCCTCGACGGCTCCGACGACGCCGCGCTGCGCCCGCTCGTCGACGTCGTGTCCACCCCCGAGGTGTTCGACGCCGTGCTGCGCGCCCTCGAGGGCGTGGTGCGGGGCGTGGCCGTCCCCTCCGCCCGCGTCCTGGAGCACGACCTGACCGACGAGGCCCGCGCGCGTTCCTGGCGACAGGCGGTGGAGGGCCTGGCCGGACCCGACGTCCCGGCCCACGCGCCCACCGAGGCGGTCCCCGCCGAACTCGCCCTGCTCCTCGACGAGTCCGTGCCGCGCTCCCTGTCCGGTCACGACTGGCTGCCGGCCCATGGCCGGGCCGGCGGCCTGCTGCGTACCTGCGAGGAGGCGCTGGACGACGCCGTCGAGGGCCATGCGTGGGTGCGGGGCCCCGCCGGTCTGCTCACCGGGTCGGGCCGGTCGCTCGACCTGCCCGGCGACATCGAGCGGGTGGCGGGCGCCCTGGCCCGGTTCCGTACCGCCGTGGCCGACGCGTTCGCCGCCGCGGGCGGCACGCGGCTCACCGCCGAGCACCGCGGGCATCTGCGGGACCGGGGCATCGAACTGCCCGAGATGCCACGGGAGATCTCGCGCGCGGGGATCGTCCCCGCGCTGCGCGACCACACCCACGAACTCATCGGCCGACGGCTCCCGCTGCGGTCCGTCGCCGCCCGGCTCGCCGCGCTCTCGGCGCGCACCGCTCCGGCGGGCAGCGCCGCCCGGCTCGCCCGGCTGGACGAGATCTGCGGTTCGGAGGAGATGAACCGCCTGGCCGCGCAGCACCCGTTCACGGCTGGCGGCTCACGCGCCGTCGCCGCGGCCGTCACCGCCGTCCTCGCCTTCCTGGCCGGGCTCTGGCCCGGCGCCGGCTGGGCCCTCGGCCCCGCCGTCGGCGTCCTGAGCGGGGCCCTCGCCCATCTGATGCTGCGGCGCAGGCCCAATCGCTCGCCGGACGGACGGCTGGACGGCGGAGGCGCCACGGGCGCCGCGCCCCGGCTCCTGGGCGGCCTCGCCGGCGGGGCCGCCGGGGCGGGCCTGGGGCAGCTCCTCGGCCTCCCGCTCTGGGCAGGCGCGGCGACCCTGCTGGTGGCCGTGGCCGCCGTCGTGACGCTTGCCCTGCGGGACTGGACGCGTGCCGTGGACGACTGGTGGTCCCGGGTGGACCCGGAGAGCGTGGGTCGGGTGCTGGGGGAGATCCACGCCCTCGTCGTCACGACCGCGGTGCACGACTGGCTCTTCGCCGACGTGCGCCACCACTGTTCGGACGGGGCAGGGGCGGTCGCCCGCCTGCTGCGCGGGCTCGCGGCCACCGCGGACGCGTACGACTACGGAAACGGGTACGGGTACGAGGACGGCGGGCGGAAGACGGAGGAGCGCGCCGACGCCCCGGCGAGCCCGGGCCCAGTGACCGCGGCCGCGGCCTGGAGCTGGCAGGACTGGGCGGACAGCGCGGGCGACGACGCCTGGTCCGACGTACGGGACGACCCACCGCCGTCGCCCCGCCCCGCCGCCTTCCCGGACCCGGCACCGGCCGCCGCCCCGGCCATGGCCCCGCAGCGGGCCGCGGCTTCCGCGCCGCCCTGGCTGGAACGCCGGTTCGGCGACGGGGGACCCGCCCTGGTGGACACCCTCGTCGCCGACCTCGTCGACGGCACCGTCCGCATCCTCGACGGCTGCTGGGCCGGGATCGAACGCGATCCGGCCAACGCCGGCCGGCTGCCGCTCGACGACCGGCTCACGGAGCTGCTCCACGAGACCCGGGTCCGGCTGGAGCGCGACGTGGCCGCCTCCCCACCGCCCGGCGGCGCGGACCGGGGCGAACGCCCCGACGCCGCCCGCCTCACCGGAGTCGCCCCGGACGCGGTCGCCCTGCTGCTCGCGGCCGACGACGACCCCGAACGCACGGTGCCGCTGTGCGGCCCCGAGCATCTGCGGATGCTGTCCCACGACCCTTCGGCCACCCGACAGGTCCGGTTCGTGCCCGAGGCGATGCGCCGCGGTGCCACCGGCGACGACATCTGGCGGGGCACGGCCGAGGACGTGGTGTGGACGGGCGCGGGACGCCACGCGGGCATCCTGCGCCTCGTGCCGCTGCGCGGCGACGTGGTGCGCATCGTCAGGGAAGAGGGGGCGGGAGCGCCATGATCGAGACGGATGCCGCACAACGCCCCGGCCCGCAGGAGGAGCTGGAGTTCTTCACGTACATGGAGGAGCCGATCAGGTTCGCCGTCCGCTACGGCGAGGACCGCAGGCTCCCCGGCCGCCCCGGCGTCCTGGCCCGGGAGGTCACCCTGAGCGCCGGCTGGCCGGTCCTTCAGTTCCGGCTGCCGCTCTCCGCGCAGGGAGACCCGCGGGGGTACGGGATGCTCGAACGGGAGGTCTCCGCCGCCGTCGCCCTCGAACGGCGTTACGGTGCCGAGAAGTTCGGCGAGGTCTTCACCCGGGTGATCGGCTTCGACCTGGAGTGCGCCGAGCCCTTCGTCCTCTACCGGATGCCGGGCGGCACCCCGCTCGCCGAGTGCCGGGACCGGCTCGGCGGAGACGAACAGCAGCACATCATCGCCCAACTCGCCCTCGCCGTACGCCTCCTCGACGAGGTCGAGCTGGTGCACCGGGCCATCGCGCCCGACACCGTCCGCTGGGACGGCACCCATGTACGGCTGTGCGAACCGTACGCGGCGCTGCGCACCGGCGAGGCTCGCGAGGCCTTCGGCGCGGCGCCCTGGGCCTCGCCCGAGCAGCGCGCGGGCCGCGGCGCGGCCGACACCCGCGACGACCTGTGGTCGGTTGCCAGGCTCGGCTACTACCTGCTCTCCGGTCACCCCGACCGGGGCGAGGGCCCGCCCGAGGACCTCGGTGACTACCGGCGCCTCGCCGCGCTCGAACACAGCGGCCTGTTCGCCGCGGAGGCGGCCGCACGACCGACCCCCGTCGAACTGATGCGGCTGCTCCACGTTCCCGATCCGCTCGCCACGGCGGTCGGCACCGCCGACCCGCTCAGCCGCGGCCGTGCCGAGTACGACGCCCAACTCGCCCGCAAGCGCGAGGTACTGAGGGGGCAGCGGCCGGGGGAGGGCCCCTTCCACAGCGGTTCGCGCAATCCGTACGAGCCTCCACCGGCCTCGTACGAGGGCCCGCGCAATCCGTACGACCTGGTGCCGCCGAGGCGCTCCCTGCGCGACCGCTTCTTCGGCGGTGGCGACCCCGACCCGACCCCGACGCCGCCCCCGATCACCCCGGAACCCTCCCCGCCACCGCCGACGCGGGGCCGGATGTGCCCGCACTGCCTGCTGCCCATCGAGTACGACGAGAGCCTGCTCGTCACCATCGACGCCAAGGGGAACCGGATCCCGCTCGACCTCAGCGGCGAACACCGCCCCGCACACCGGCAGGACGCCCTGCGCAAGGCGTACCACCTGTGCCCGCACGCCGGGGCGGGCGACGAGGCGCACGAACTCCCCGTGCCCTACCTCACCAACGGCGAGCCGCTGTCCATCGCCCTCGTCGGCAGCTCCTCCGTGGGCAAGACCCATCTCCTCGCCGCCATCCTCGGCGAGGTCGAGCTCGGCGGCCTGGAGCCGTACGGCCTGAAATGCCTGCCGCTCAACCCCGAGGCGCACCGCACCTTTCTGCGGGAACGGGTGCAGAGCCTGCAGCAGGGGCGGCAGCTGGGCCGTACGGGGCAGCAGACCTTCGCCCGGTTCGCCGACGGACTGCTGGTCTCCGCGCGCGGCGCGCTGCCCCGGCCGGTCGTCTTCTTCGACCTGGCCGGTGAGGACCTCGCCCAGGACGGGGAGGTCGCCCGCTTCCTGATGGGCGTCGACGCCTTCGTCTTCGTTCTGGACCCGCTGCGGGCGCTGCGGATGCCGTCGCTCGACCCGGTCCGCGAGCAGAACGGCCTGCCGCGCCGGGACCTGGGCGACGAGGCGTTCACGACGGTCCTCAACCGGATCCCGCGGCAGAGCGGCGGACTGGTGGGCGCGCCGGCGACGATCGCCGTCAACAAGTCTGACCTGGTGCGCTTCGAACCGGCCGTCGACCGCTGGCTGGGCCGTGCGCTGCCCCCGCGGCTCGACCGCGAGGCGCTGCGCGCCGAGAGCCGGGACGCGTACGCCTTCCTGGCCCATCACGCGAGCCCCGCCTGGCTCAAGCCCTTCGACGACTGTGCCCGCTGCACGCTGCACTTCGTCGCGGCGACGGGCGGGCAGGCCAAGGGGGACCGGTTCCCGCACGGGGCGCGGTCGCGCCGGGTCCTCGCACCGCTGCTGTCCATCTTCGCCATGTGCGGGCTGCTTCCCGAGGCGGAACCGAGCGAGGGGAGGGCCTGATGGCGCGGTCGGAGAACGAGGTCGACCAGATCGTCTTCCGCTGGGACAGCGAGAACGTCTCGGGCAGTACCGGATTCGGGCCCGTGGCCTGGTCGGCGCCGCGCGAGGAGGTGGAGACGCTCTTCGGGATCTTCGGGGCGCTGTTGCGCGCGAGCGGCGAGGAGACCCGGCCCGCGCTGCTCCGCCTGCATCAGCGCGCGGGGGTCCTGCTGATCCGCCGTACGCCGTGGACGGACCCCGGGGGACGGTCCTCCGTGATCTGCCACGCGCTCGTCGGGCCGCCGGAGCTGCTCGACCCCGCCACCTGTCTGGGGCTGCACGGGTGGAACTGGGAGGGTGCCGCGCTTCCCCTGGCGGACGTGCGCGGCCCGCTCGACGTCGTGCCTGCGCGGGCGCTGGCGCGCTCGTCCGGGCCGGGTCTCGGGGCCCTCGACCTGCCGCGCGTCGAGGCCGAACTCGTCGGTACTGCGGCCGAGTTGCTGCGGAATCCGCAGGCGAGGTTCACCCTGCTCGACGAGCGGGGGGACGCGGCGCCCGCCGTGCTGTCGGGGCTGCACGGCATGTTCGGCGGGCTCGTCCCCGACCGGCGCTGGACCTTCGCGAGCCACGACACGGTCGAACTTCCCGCGCTGCGCTTCGTGTTCGTCGGGCAGTGGGCGGGGGCGGCGAGCCGGAACACCGACCGCCGCCGCGTCGATCCGCGCGAACGCCTCGGCGACCGGGCGGAGGAGGTCGCGGCCCGGCTCGTCCACCACCACCTGTGGGCGCTGTCCGAGGGCGACGGACGGCGGGCGGCCGCGGTCGCCGACGCGCTGTGCTCGGTACCGGGGGCGGACCACCTCCCCCTGCTGGAGACGGCGGAGCGCGCGCTGACCACCCTCGACCGCGCGGCGTCCCGCGGGGCGCGGGCGGCGCGGGGTTCGGAGAGCGCGCGCGGCACCGGTCAAGACCCCGAGTCTCGGGGGTCCTGGGACACCGGGGCGTTCCGCGAGCACCGTGATGCGCGTGATCGGCGTGATCCGAGCGATCCGCATGATGGGAGCGATCCGCGCGAGCCCGGTTATCCGCGTGAGTCCCGTGATCCGAGCGATCCGAGCGGTCCGCATGATCGGAGCGGTCCGCGCGAGTCCCGTTATCCGAGCGACCCGCGTGAGTCCCGTGAGTTCCGTGATCCGAGCGATCCGCGTGATCCGCGCGGGGCCCGTGATCCAGGCGACCAGCGCGACCCACGCGAGTCCCGTGAGGAGCACGAGTCTCGCGTGCCCCGGGGGCACCGGCTCCATGAGGAGCCCGGACACCGGCCGTTCCGCGAGGACCCCGAGCCTCGCGGCGCGCACCCGCTCCCGGAGGGCGGCGAGCTTGCCGGTGCGTACCGGGAGGCCGCCGTGCCCCGGGAAGCCCCCGGTTCTCCGCGGGCCCCGCACGATGCCACGGTGCCCGGGGCGGTCCACGGCCCGGTGGCCGTGCCCGTCGTACCCCCGGAGTGGCGCGGGCCCGAGGGCGGTGCGCGGTGGCGGTTGCCAAGGCCGCGACGGCGGGGACGGGTCGCCGAGACCGGTCTCGTACGGCTGCTCGCCGCCTCGGCCGACGACGCCGAGGCGCGGATAGGAGCCAGCGCCGACGGCGAACTCCTCGACGCGCTGCGCCGGCCCCAGTCGTACACCGTCACCACCCTGCTCATGCGGGAGGTCGCCCGCCGCCTGCCGTCCTGGGACCATCCGTTGCGGAGGGAGTTCCGTGACCTCGTGATCGGCCAGGAGCTCTTCGCGACCGCCCCCCGCTCCACCCACCACGACGAGCCCGGCGAGGCCGAACGCGCCGCCAACGCCGCCGCGCTCCACCGCTGGGCCGTCCGTCCTCTCCTCGACGAGGGCAACGTCCCGGCCGGCGCACTCGTGGCGCTGCTGTCCCGGCTCCGGTCGAGCCCCGTCCCGGCCGCGCGGGCCGCGTTCCGGCAGATCGTGGACGACGAGAGACCGGGGCTGCCCGAGGAGGTCTGGCGCGCGCTCCTCAGGGAGGCGTACGCCCAGCCCCCGGCGTCCCGCCCTCCCGCCCCGGCGTCCCGCCCTCCCGCCCCGGGCGCGCCGCCGCTCCGGACCGTGGCGCCGCCGGCACCACCCCCGCAGCCCCCACGCCAGGAGGTAGCGCCCCCCGCCCCGTCCGGCGGTGACGACCGGGTCGTCGTCTTCGCCATCGTCGCGGTGCTCGCGATCGCGGTCATCTTCATCGTTTCGTACCTCATGACGGGGGACGGCTGACCGCTGCGAGAACCACGCGCGAGCCGCCCGGCTCCGTCAGGATGGGCGCATGGGATTCCATGTCGACTCCGAGACCGGGCGGCTCCGCCGCGTCATCCTGCACCGGCCCGATCTGGAGCTGAAGCGGCTGACACCCTCCAACAAGGACGCTCTCCTCTTCGACGACGTGCTCTGGGTGCGCCGGGCCCGGCATGAGCACGACGGATTCGCCGACGTACTGCGGGACCGGGGGGTCGAGGTCCATCTCTTCGGTGATCTCCTGCGGGAGTCGCTGGAGCTGCCCGCCGCCCGCAAACTCGTCCTCGACCGGGTCTTCGACGAGAAGGAGTACGGACCGCTGGCCGCCGACCATCTGCGCGCGGCCTTCGACTCCCTCGACGCCGCCGAGCTCGTCGAGGCGCTGGTCGGCGGGATGACGAAGCGGGAGTTCCTGGCCGCGCACCGCGAGCCGACCTCGGTCCGCTTCCATGTGATGGACCTGGACGACTTCGTCCTCAGGCCGCTGCCGAACCACATCTTCACCCGGGACACCTCGGCCTGGATCTACGACGGCGTCTCCATCAACGCGATGCGCTGGCCGGCCCGGCAGCGCGAGACGGTCCACTTCGAGGCGATCTACAAGCACCATCCGCTCTTCACCGGCCCCGAGGCGGGCAGCTTCCACCACTGGTCGGAGGGTCAGGCCGACTATCCGTCGACGATCGAGGGCGGGGACGTCCTCGTCATCGGCAACGGCGCGGTCCTCATCGGAATGAGCGAGCGCACGACTCCGCAGGCGGTGGAGATGCTGGCCCGCGGTCTGTTCGCGGCCGGTTCGGCGCGGACGATCATCGCCCTCGACATGCCGAAGTCGCGGGCGTTCATGCACCTCGACACGGTGATGACGATGGTCGACGTCGACACCTTCACCCAGTACGCGGGCCTCGGCATGCTCCGCTCGTACACGATCGAACCGGGCGACGAGGGCCAGTCGTTGCGGGTCACCGACCATCCGCCGGAGCACATGCACAGTGCGATCGCCGCCGCGCTGGGGCTGCAGGACGTCCGTGTCCTGACGGCGACGCAGGACGTGCACGCGGCGGAGCGCGAGCAGTGGGACGACGGCTGCAACGTCCTCGCGGTCGAGCCGGGCGTCGTCGTGGCGTACGAGCGGAACGTCACCACCAACACCCATCTGCGCAAGCAGGGCATCGAGGTGATCGAGATCCCGGGCAGCGAGCTGGGGCGGGGCAGGGGCGGGCCGCGCTGTATGAGCTGTCCGGTGGAGCGTGACGCCGTGTGAGGACGGGTGTGCGGACCGGCGGAACCGGTGGGGGGACTGGTGCGGGGACCGGTGTCAGGAGCCGTCGGGGCGACGAGTGGGCGGCGTCACTGTATAGCCATACTGGACCACGTATATACTTCCAGTCGTAGTCGCTGTCCCCGACCGTATCCAGGAGCGCCCCATGGCCACCGACCTCATCGGCCGCCACTTCCTCAAGGAGCTGGACTTCACCGCCGAGGAGTTCCGCGGTCTGATCGACCTGGCCGCCGAGCTGAAGGCGGCCAAGAAGGCGGGCACCGAGGTCCAGCGGCTGCGCGGCAAGAACATCGCCCTCATCTTCGAGAAGACCTCGACGCGGACCCGCTGCGCCTTCGAGGTCGCCGCCGCCGACCAGGGCGCCTCCACCACCTACCTCGACCCCTCCGGTTCGCAGATCGGCCACAAGGAGTCGGTCAAGGACACCGCCCGCGTCCTCGGCCGGATGTTCGACGGCATCGAGTACCGGGGCGACAGTCAGGCCAACGTCGAGGAGCTCGCCGCCCATGCCGGCGTCCCGATCTTCAACGGCCTGACGGACGACTGGCACCCCACCCAGATGCTCGCAGACGTCCTGACCATGACCGAGCACACGGACAAGCCGCTGGACGGCCTCGTGTTCGCCTATCTCGGTGACGCCCGCTTCAACATGGGCAACAGCTACCTGGTCACCGGCGCCCTCCTCGGTATGGACGTCCGGATCGTCGCCCCGGAGGCGTACTGGCCGGCCGGGGAGATCGTCGCCGCCGCGCGGAAGCTGGCGGAGACGAGCGGCGCGACGATCACCCTCACCGAGGACGTTGCCGTGGGTGTCCGGGGCGCCGACTTCGTGGCCACCGACGTCTGGGTCTCCATGGGTGAGCCCAAGGAGATCTGGGACGAGCGGATCGCCGACCTCGCCCCGTACTCCGTGACCATGGACGTCCTGCGCGCCACGGGGAACCCGGCCGTGAAGTTCCTGCACTGCCTGCCGGCCTTCCACGACCTGGGCACGGCCGTCGGCCGGGACATCCACGCCCGTCACGGACTGACCGAGCTGGAGGTCTCCGACGAGGTCTTCGAGTCGGCGCACTCCGTCGTCTTCGACGAGGCCGAGAACCGGATGCACACGATCAAGGCGGTCATGGTCGCCACCCTGGCGGGCGGCGCCTGACGGTCCCGCCTGCGCCGGTCGCGGCTGTGATGCTGCCGCCCGCGCCGGCCGCGCCCGCACCGGTCCCGCCCGCACCGGTCACGCCCGCGCCGGTCGGCGCAGTTCTGGTCCGCGTTGGCGCGGCACCGCGGGAAGGGTGAACCAGACCGCCTTGCCGTGCGCGGTGTGGCGGTGGCCGCAGTCGCTGCTCAGCGCGCGGATGAGCAGCAGGCCGCGGCCGTGCTCCTGCCATGGGTCCGGCGCCTCGCCGGGCTCGGGGCAGATCAGCTCTCCGGGGCGGGCCGGGCGCCGGTCGTGCACCTCGACCTGACAGCCGCCCGGCAGCAGCTCGACGACCAACTCGATGGGGTCCTCGCCGTCGGTGTGCTCGACCGCGTTGGCGACGAGCTCCGCGGTCAGCAGCTCCGCAGTGTCGCTGTCGGCGGGCGCGTCCAGGTCGGTGAGCGCCGTACGGACCAGCGAGCGGGCGATCGGCACGGCGGCGGTGGTGTGCGGAAGCTGGATGCGCCACGTGATGGGGTCGGTGGTGTCGACCATGGCTGGATCCGTTCGCCGAGGAAGGTGGGGGAGGACGGCGCGGCGCCGAGACGTCCTGCTTTCAACCTTACGAACCGCAAAAGTGAAATCCATGGGCACCCCCTCCCTCGCGGCGGGGTCCAGGGTCATCGATCGCCCGGGACCTTCGGACGCAAGGCCGGCCACCTCCTCTATCGCGCACTCGTGACGACAGTCACAATGCGGTGATACGCTCCGTACAGGAGGAAGGGAGGCCGTTCCGTATGAGCCCCTTTACCGGCTCCGCACCCCGCACCGAGCGCTGGCGCCATCTGCGCCTAGCCGTCGACGACGGCGTCGCCACCGTCACCCTCGCCCGCCCCGAGAAACTCAACGCGCTCACCTTCGGCGCCTACGCCGACCTGCGCGATCTGCTCGCCGAACTCTCCCGGGAGCGTGCCGTGCGCGCCCTCGTCCTCGGTGGCGAGGGCCGCGGCTTCTGCTCGGGCGGCGACGTGGACGAGATCATCGGCGCGACGCTCTCCATGGACACGGCGCAGCTGCTCGACTTCAACCGGATGACCGGGCAGGTCGTCCGGGCGATCAGGGAGTGCCCGTTCCCCGTGATCGCCGCCGTCCACGGCGTCGCGGCCGGAGCGGGCGCCGTCCTCGCCCTCGCCGCCGACTTCCGGATCGCCGACCCGACCGCCCGTTTCGCCTTCCTCTTCACCCGGGTCGGGCTCTCCGGCGGCGACATGGGCGCGGCCTACCTGCTGCCCCGGGTCGTCGGCCTCGGCCACGCCACCCGGCTGCTCATGCTCGGCGAACCGGTCCGCGCGCCCGAGGCCGAGCGGATCGGCCTGCTCAGCGAGCTCACCGACGACGGCGGCGCCGACGCGCGCGCCGCCGAGCTGGCCCGCCGCCTCGCCGACGGACCGGCCCTCGCCCACGCCCAGACCAAGGCCCTGCTCACCGCCGAGCTGGACATGCCGCTCGCGGCCTCCGTCGAACTGGACGCCGCCACCCAGGCGCTGCTGATGAACGGCGAGGACTACGCCGAGTTCCACGCGGCCTTCACCGAGAAGCGGACCCCGAAGTGGCAGGGGCGGTGACGGTGGCGCCCGGGGCCCGCGCATCGGAGCCCTCCGCCCCCCTTCGTATCGCGGTCGTCGGCGGCGGGCCCGGCGGGCTGTACGCCGCCGCGCTGCTCAAGCGGCTCGACCCCGACCGCGAGGTCACCGTCTGGGAGCGCAACGCCCCCGAGGACACCTTCGGCTTCGGCGTCGTCCTCTCCGACGAGACCCTCGGCGGGATCGAGCACGCCGACCCCGCCGTGTACCGCGCCCTCCAGGACGCGTTCGTCCGCTGGGACGACATCCACATCGCCCACCGCGGACACCTCCTCACCTCCACGGGTCACGGCTTCGCCGCCCTGGGCCGCCGCCGGCTCCTGGAGATCCTGCACGCCCGCTGCACCGAACTCGGCGTACGGCTCCGCTTCCGCACCGAGGCCCCACCCGCTGACGAGCTGGCCGCCACGCACGACCTGGTCGTCGCCGCCGACGGGGTCCACAGCCGGACCCGCGACACCTACGCGGACGTCTTCCGGCCCACGCTCACCACCCACCGCTGCCGGTACATATGGCTCGCCGCCGACTTCGCCTTCGACGCCTTCCGCTTCGAGATCGCCGAGACCGAGTACGGCGTGATGCAGCTGCACGGCTACCCCTTCTCCGCCGGTTCCTCCACCGTCATCGTCGAGATGCGCGAGGAGGTCTGGCGGGCGGCCGGCTTCGACGAGCTCGACGAGGAGGAGTCCACCGCCCGCTGCGCCAAGCTCTTCGCCGAGGCGCTCGGCGGCCGGGCCCTGCGCTCCAACAACTCCTCCTGGACCGCGTTCCGTACCGTCGTCAACGAGCGCTGGTCCCACGGCAACACCGTTCTGCTCGGCGACGCCGCCCACACGGCGCACTTCTCCATCGGCTCCGGCACCAAACTCGCCGTAGAGGACGCCCTGGCGCTCGCCGCCGGCGTCGAGGAACAGCCCACCCTCGAAGCGGCGCTCGCCGCGTACGAGACGGAACGACGGCCCGTCGTCGAGTCCACCCAGCGCGCCGCCGCCGCGAGCCTGCGCTGGTTCGAGGAGCTCGACGGCTATCTGGACCAGCCGCCCCGTCAGTTCGCCTTCAACCTGCTCACCCGCAGCCGCCGCGTCACCCACGACAACCTGCGGCTGCGCGACCCCGCCTTCACCGGATCCGTCGAGCGCGACTTCGGCTGCCCGCCCGACACCCCGCCGATGTTCACCCCCTTCCGGCTGCGCGGACTGACCCTCCGCAACCGGGTCGTCGTCTCACCCATGGACCTGTACGTCGCCGAGGACGGGCTCCCCGGCGACTTCCACCTCGTCCACCTCGGCGCGCGGGCCCTCGGCGGCGCCGGGCTCGTCATGACCGAGATGGTCTGCGTGAGCCCCCAGGGCCGCATCACCCCCGGCTGCACCGGCCTCTGGACCGACGAGCAGGCGGCGGCCTGGAGCCGGATCACCGCCTTCGTCCACGGACGGTCGCCCGGCACCGCGATCGGCGTCCAGCTCGGCCACTCCGGCCGCAAGGGCTCCACCCGCCGGATGTGGGAGGGCATCGACCAGCCGCTCCCCGACGGCAACTGGCCCCTGACGGCCGCCTCACCGCTCCCGTACAGGCCCGGCGTCAACCAGATCCCGCACGCCCTGGACCGGGCCGGGATGACCGCCGTACGCGAGGACTTCGTCGCCGCCGCCCGACGCGCCGCCCGCTCCGGCTTCGACCTGCTCGAACTGCACTGCGCGCACGGCTACCTGCTCTCCGGCTTCCTCTCCCCGCTGACCAACCGGCGGGACGACGCGTACGGCGGCGCGCTCGCGAACCGGCTGCGCTTCCCGCTCGAAGTCTTCGACGCGGTACGGGAGGTGTGGCCCGAGGACCGGCCGATGACCGTCCGTATCTCCGCCACCGACTGGGCGGAGGGCGGTACGACGGCCGAGGACGCCGTCGAGATCGCCCGCGCCTTCGCCGCGCACGGCGCCGACGCCCTCGACGTCTCCACCGGTCAGGTGGTCCCCGAGGAACACCCCGAGTACGGCCGCTCCTACCAGACCCCCTACGCCGACCGGATCCGTAACGCGCTCGCCGTCCCGGTGATCGCGGTCGGCGCGATCTCCTCCTGGGACGACGTCAACTCCCTCCTCCTGGCCGGCCGCGCCGACCTCTGCGCCCTCGCCCGCCCCCACCTCTACGACCCCCACTGGACCCTGCACGCGGCCGCCGACCAGACCTACCGGGGCCCGGCGGCCCCCTGGCCGGCCCCGTACCGCGCGGGCAGCCGCAAGCCCCCGACGGGCCGCACGGACGCGCCGAAGCCGCGGCTCACGCTGGGGTAGTCGTCACCCGGCGCCACCAGGAGGCGCCGCCGCCAGGAGGCGCCCCGGGAGGCCACGTACCAGGGTCACGCCTGCACGAACTCCGCCCCCCGGTCCCGCAGCCGCTCGTGCAGCGCCGCGAAGACCTCCGCCGAGCGGGCGCCCGGCCAGTCCTGCGGCAGCAGCTCGGCCGGCAGGACCGGGTCCGCGTACGGCAGGCGGCGCCAGGAGTCCAGGGCGAAGAGGTAGTCCCGGTAGGCGTCCTCCGCCGAACCCGGGGAGTCCGTCCGGGTGGCCGTCCAGGTCCGCAGGACCGGCTCGTGGGCGGCGAGGAACTCCTCGTGGAGCTTGGCGATCGCCGGCAGGTCCCACCACCGGGCCACCGCCTCCGCGGTCGCCGCGTACCCCAGGTGCTCGCCGCGGAAGAGGTCCACGTACGACGAGAGCTCCAGGCGTTCCAGGGTGTGCCGGGTCTCCTCGTACAGCCGCGCCGGGGCGATCCAGACCCCGGGGGCGGCCGTGCCGAAGCCCAGCCGGCCGAGCCGGGAGCGCAGCAGATGGCGCTTGTGGCGCTCGGCCTCGGGGACGGTGAAGACGGCGAGGACCCAGCCGTCGGACAGCTTGGGCTCCGTACGGGTGTAGATCCGGCGGTCGCCGTCGTCCAGGAGCTGGCGTGCGTCGTCCGACAGGGCGTATCCGGCCGCTCCGTCCGCCGTCCGGCGCGGCAGCAGCAGACCGCGCCGTTTCAGCCGCGACACCGACGAGCGCACCGAGGGCGCGTCCACGCCGAGGACGGCGAGGAGCCGGATCAGCTCGGCCACCGGCAACGGCTCCTCGCCCGGCGCGAGGCCGCGGCCGTACGCGCCGTACAGCGAGACGATCAGGGAACGGGGAGTGTGCTGCTCGGCCACGTGATCACTCTAGGGGGTGGCAGTGTCGTCGGGGTCTGCGCGCAGCCGGAATCGCTGCAGCTTCCCCGTCGCCGTCCGCGGCAGCGCGTCCAGGAAGACGATCTTGCGGGGACTCTTGTACGGCACCAGCCGGGCCCGTACGAACGCCCGCAGCGCCCCCGCCGTCTCCGCGTCGCGCGGCACCCCGTTCCGTACGACCGCGTACGCCACCACGATCTGGCCGCGCAGCTCGTCCGGGTGACCCACCACCGCCGCCTCGACCACGTCGGGGTGGGCCAGGAGCGCCTCCTCGACCTGAGGACCCGCGATGTTGAAACCGGCCGAGATGATCATGTCGTCGGCGCGGGCGACATAGCGGAAGTAGCCCTCCGCGTCGCGGACGTACGTGTCTCCCGTGACGTTCCAGCCGTCGTGGACGTACTCGCCCTGGCGGGGGTCCGACAGATACCGGCAGCCGACCGGGCCGCGCACCGCGAGCAGGCCCTCCTCGCCGTCGGGGACCTCGGCGCCCGACCGGTCGACCACCCGCGCCTGCCAGCCGGGCACCGGCCGTCCGGTCGTGCCCGGGCGGATGTCGCCGTCCGCCGCGGAGATGAAGATGTGGAGCAGCTCGGTCGCGCCGATGCCGTTGATGAGCTTCAGGCCGGTGCGCCGGTGCCAGGCGTCCCAGGTCGCCATCGGCAGGTTCTCGCCCGCCGACACGCACCGCCGCAACGACTCCAGCGAGGCGGCGTCGTGCCCGTCGTGCCGGTCCATCTCCTCCAGCATCACCCGGTACGCGGTCGGCGCCGTGAACAGCACCGACACCCGGTGCTCCGCGATCGCCCGGAGGAGCTGCTTGGGGCCCGCCTGTTCGAGCAGCAGCGCGCTGGCCCCGGCGCGCAGCGGGAAGAGCACGAGCCCGCCGAGGCCGAAGGTGAAGCCGAGCGGAGGGGAGCCGGCGAAGACGTCGTCCGGCTCCGGGCGCAGGACGTGCGCCGAGAAGGTGTCGGCGACCGCGAGGACGTCGCGGTGGAAGTGCATGCACCCCTTGGGCCGCCCGGTGGTCCCCGAGGTGAAGGCGATCAGGGCCACGTCGTCCGCGGCCGTCTCCACCGCCTCGTAGGTGTCAGGTCGGCCCATGGCGAGGGAGAGCAGATCGTCGGGGGAGTCCCCGCCGAACGCGGTGATCCGCAGCCCCGGCACCTCGGCCTTCACCAGGTCGTCGACGCTCCTGATGTCGCACAGCGCGTGGGTGCAGCGGGCCATCTCGCACATCACGGCAAGTTCCTGGGCGCGCTGCTGGGCCAGGACGGTGACGGCGATCGCCCCCGCCTTCATGACCGCGAGCCAGCAGGCGGCCAGCCAGGGAGTGGTGGGGCCGCGCAGGAGCACCCGGTTGCCGGGCAGGACGCCGAGGTCGGAGGTGAGGACATGCGCGATCCGGTTCACCCGCTCCAGCAGCTGTCCATATGTCCAGACATGCCCTGTATCGTCAAGGAATGCCGGACGCTCCGCGCCGAATCGTTCCACCGTGCGGTCGAGAAGTTCCGCCCCGCAGTTGAGCCGTTCCGGGTAATCGAGCCCCGGCAGGTCGAAGAGCAGTCGCGGCCACGCGCCGGCGGGCGGCAGATGGTCGCGCGCGAAGGTGTCGTGGTGGGCCGAGGGGGTCAGCTCCATGAGTTCGTCCCCTTGTCGTGGTGGGGTCGCCCATCGAGCGTATCGTGATAGTGACGACAGTCAACGGTGC
The DNA here is from genome assembly GCF_040645695.1 of Streptomyces sp. NPDC046712. Taxonomy (NCBI): domain Bacteria; kingdom Bacillati; phylum Actinomycetota; class Actinomycetes; order Kitasatosporales; family Streptomycetaceae; genus Streptomyces; species Streptomyces sp. NPDC046712. The sequence goes on from NZ_JBEYYW010000028.1 coordinate 60,255, forward strand.
GCGATAGAAGTCATGTCGGCGAGCGAGGCAGGGGTTCGAATGTCCGTATTCTCACTCGATCCAGTGCAGACCGCCCGGTGCGCGGAGCTGCGAACCCTCGCGGCCGAACGCCTGCGTCCCCTCGCCGAGAAGGGCGAGCCGGGGCGGGTCAACCGCCCCCTCGTCGCCGCCCTCGGCGAGCTCGGCCTGCTCGCCGGACTCTTCGAGGCCGGCGCACTCGACCTCTGCCTGCTGCGCGAGTCCCTGGCCCACTCCTGCACGGAGGCCGAGACCGCGCTCGCACTCCAGGGCCTCGGTGGTCACCCCGTCGCCGCCTTCGGCACCCCCGAGCAGCGGGACCGCTGGCTCCCCGAGGTCGTCGCGGGACGCGCCGTCGCCGCCTTCGCGCTCAGCGAGCCCGACGCGGGCTCCGACGCCGCCGCCCTCTCCCTGGAGGCGCGGCCGGACGGCGCGGGCGGCTGGCGCCTCCACGGCGAGAAGCGCTGGATCTCCAACGCCCCCGAGGCCGACTTCGCCACCGTCTTCGCCCGGACCACCCGGGGCGCCGGATCCCGCGGCGTCACCGCCTTTCTCGTCCCCGCCGACCGGCCGGGCCTCTCCGGCAGCCCCCTCGACATGCTCGCCCCGCACGCCATCGGCTCCCTCGAATTCGACGGCGTCCCGGTCGGCCCCTCGGACGTCCTCGGCGAGCCCGACCGCGGCTTCCGGGTGGCCATGACCACGCTCAACCGCTTCCGCCCCAGCGTCGGCGCCTTCGCCGTCGGGATGGCCCAGGCCGCCCTCGACGCGGCCCTCGCCCACACCGCCGCCCGCCGGGCCTTCGGAGGCGTCCTCGGCGACCTCCAGGCCGTCGCCCACCAGGTCGCCGAGATGGCCACCCGCACCGAGGCGGCCCGGCTGCTCGTGTACGCGGCGGCGGCCGCGTACGACGCGGGCGCGGCCGACGTGCCGCGCCGCTCGGCGATGGCGAAGCTGCTGGCCACCGAGACCGCCCAGTACGTGGTCGACGCCGCCGTCCAGTTGCACGGTGCGCGGGCGTTGCAACGCGGCCATCTGCTGGAACATCTGTATCGGGAGGTGCGCGCACCGCGCATCTACGAGGGAGCCACCGAGGTCCAGCGCACGATCATCGCCAAGGAGCTGTACGCCGCAGCCGCAGTCCCGGCCGCAGTTGCCGCCACAGCCACAGCCACAGCCGCGGCCGCCGCCACAGCCGCGGCGCCGAAGGAGCCGTCAGCCGCCGCCGAGTCGCCGAAGGAGCCGACCGTATGAGCCTGCACCGGCACAACCCCGCCGACCTGTCCCCGCCCACCGGCTTCTCCCATGCCGTGACCGCCACCGGCACCCGGCTGGTCTTCCTCGCCGGACAGACCAGCCTCGACCGCGACGGCAAGGTGGTCGGGGAGACCCTGCCCGAGCAGTTCGAGACCGCGCTCACCAACCTCCTCACCGCCCTCCGCCACGCCGGCGGCACCCCCGCGGACCTCGCCCGCGTCACCGTCTACGCCACCGACATCGCCGACTACCGGCAGCAGGCGCCCGAACTGGGCCGGATCTGGCGGCGGTTGGCCGGACGCGACTATCCGGCGATGGCCGTGATCGGAGTCGTACGGCTGTGGGACGATCAGGCCCAGGTGGAGCTGGACGGCTTCGCGGTGGTGGACTGACGGCACAGGGGGAGCCATGCCGGAGATCGAACTGACCGGGGGGACGATCGCGTACGAGGACACGGGCGGAACCGGTCCCGTCGTCGTGCTCCTGCACGGACTCGTCCACGACGCCACGGTCTGGCGGAACGTCCTCGCCGCGCTCGCCCCTGACCACCGGGTGCTCGCGCCCACGCTCCCGTACGGCTCCCACCGCACCCCGATGCGTCCCGGCGTACCGCTCTCGCCGGACACCGTCATCGACCTGATCGCCGAGTTCCTCGACCGGCTGGACCTCACCGACGTCACCCTCGTCGAGAGCGACTGCGGCCGCGCCCAGACCGTCGCCGTGCGCCACCCCGAGCGGCTCGCCCGCCTCGTCCTGATCTCCTGCGAGGCCTTCGACAACTACCCGCCCGGCGCGCCCGGCAAGATGATCGACCTGGCCTGCCGCATCCCCGGCGGGATCCTGCTCATGGCCCGCGTCCTCGGCTGGAAGCCGCTGCGCCGTCTGCCCGTCGGCCTCGGCGCGCTCACCAGGCGGCCCGTACCCGACGCGATCGCGGACGGCTGGCTGCGCCCCCTGCGGACCGACCCCGCGATCCGGAACGACTTCCGCCGCTACTGCCTGGCCGTACGCAGGGACGAACTCCTCCAAGCCGCCGAGGGGATGCGGAAGTTCGACCGGCCCGCGCTCGTCGTCTGGGCGGCCGACGACCTGATGATGCCGCGCGAGCACGGCCGCCGGCTGGCCGAACTCCTGCCGCAGGGGCGCCTCGTCGAGATCGAGGACAGCCGCACGCTCGTCGCCGAGGACCAGCCCGAACGTCTGGCGGCCGAGCTCAGGGCCTTCATCGCGGAGACGGCTTGATCAACTGGTCACACGCCATACCCGGGCTTAATGTCGAAAGGTGGACTGACCGGCCCACGGCTCCCTCACCAGGCAGCGAGGGCGCGATGCGCCATGAGTACACCGAAGCCGACGACACCAGCACCCACCGCCACGCCGAAGAAGCGCGATGACGGCAAGGGCATCGCCCTGTTCGTGATCGCCTCCTGCCAGCTGATGGTCGTGCTCGACATCACGATCGTCAACATCGCGTTGCCACACATCCAGAGCTCGCTGGATTTCTCCACCACCAGCCTGTCCTGGGTCGTCAACGCCTACACGCTGACCTTCGGCGGCCTGCTGCTCCTCGGCGGACGAGCCGGAGACATCCTCGGCCGACGCCGCGTCTTCATCTTCGGCATACTCCTGTTCGGATTCGCCTCCCTGCTCTGCGGACTTGCCCAGAACGACTGGCAACTCCTGGCCGCTCGCGCCCTGCAGGGCGTCGGCGGAGCGATCGCCTCCCCCACCTCGCTCTCCCTGATCACCACGAACTTCGAGGAGGGACCGGAACGCAACCGGGCCTTCGGCGTCTTCGCGGCCGTCTCGGCGGGCGGCGGCGCGATCGGCCTGGTGGCCGGCGGACTGCTCGTCGAATGGCTCGACTGGCGCTGGATCTTCTTCGTCAACGTGCCCATCGCGCTGCTCATCGCGTTCCTCACCCCCCGCCACATCAAGGAGTCCGAGCGGCACGCCGGCCAGTTCGACTTCACCGGGGCGCTCACCTCCACCCTCGGCATGGTGGCGCTGGTGTACGGGTTCATCCGCGCCGCCCAGGAGGGCTGGCGCGACCCCTGGACACTCGCCTCCTTCGGCGCCGCGGTCGTGCTGCTCCTTCTGTTCATCCTGGTGGAGCGGCGCTCCCGGCAGCCGATCACCCCGCTGCACATGTTCGCCGACCGCAACCGGGCGGGCACATACGCGATCATGCTCTGTCTGGCCGCCGCGATCTTCGGGATGTTCTTCTTCCTGACCCTGTTCGTACAGACCGTCCTGGACTTCAGCCCCTTGCGGACCGGACTCGCCTTCCTGCCGGTGAGCGCGATCATCGCGGTGGGCGCCGGGCTCACCTCCCAACTGCTGCCCAGGTTCGGGCCGAAACCCTTCATGGTCGTCGGCTCGCTGCTGTCGGCGGCCGGTCTGTCCTGGCTCACCCTGACCGATGTGCACTCCACCTATCTGGGCAGCGTCCTCGGCCCGATCCTGGTCTTCGGCTTCGGCATGGGCCTGATGTTCGTCTCGCTGACCCTGATGGCGCTGTCCAACGTCGAGCAGCAGGAGTCGGGTGCCGCCTCCGGACTGCTCAACGCCACCCAACAGGTGGGCGGTTCGCTCGGGCTCTCGATCCTGGTGACGGTCTTCGGCACGGCCAGCCGCAACGAGGCGGACGTACAGGTGCCCGCCTTCCTCTCCCAGGCCGGGCCCCTGGAGAAGGCCGAGTTCGCCAAGACCGGGCAACTACCCCCGCCCTGGGCCGACGAGGTCCTGACGGCCGGCGTCTCGTCGGGCTTCATCACGGCGGCGGCGTTCTCGGTCGTGGCGTGTGTGATCGCCATCTTCGCCATCCAGGTGCGCCCCTCGGACATCGAACGCCTCAAGGGCGGGATGGGACCACCGGGGGTCGGTTGAGTGAGGGACGGGCCCGGGCGGCGCCGAGAAGGCGCCGCCCGGACCCGTGTGTCAGGGGCAGCTGATGCGGGTGTCGCCGCTGTCGGTGGTGCAGGTGTCGGTGTGGGAGCCGCCGTTGGCGGTGTCGTTGCCGGAGACTCCGTCGACGGTGTTGAGGGTGTCGCTGTCGTACGAGCCGGTCAGGGTGTCGCTGCCCGGGCCGCCGATGAGGGTGTCGTTGCCGTAACTGCCGTTGATGTTGTCGTTGCCGGGGCCGGCGTGGACGGTGTCGTTGCCGAAGCTCGCGTTGACGGTGTCGTTGCCGCTCAGCGCGCAGATGACGTCGGTGTAGTACCCGCCGTTGAGGGTGTCGTTGCCGCTGGTGCCGATGATGGTGCAGCCACGCCCGTTGTTGACCGTGGTGGTCATCGTCGCCGTGTCGTTGCTCGCGTTCCGGTCGTCCTCGGTGGCGTCGACGCGCGCCGTGTCGGTGAGGGAGCCGGTGCGCCGGGGCTCCACGACCACGGTGACGACGGCGGTGGCGGAGGGCTGGAGCGTACCGATGGCGCAGCTGACCGGAGCCGGGGAGAGCGTGCACGTGCCGCGCGTGCTGGTGGCGGAGAGCACGGTGGAGGTGGCCGTACCGGTGAAGGTGTCGGTCAGCCGGACGTCGGTCGCCGTGGTCGTGGCGCTGTTGTTCGTCACACGCAGGGTGTACGTCACGGTGTCCCCGATGTTCACCGTCGCCGGCCCGGACTTGGTCACCGACAGGTCCGCGTCCGGCGGGGTCGGCGCCGGGGCGCCGGTCCCGTCGTACCGGAGCACGGCCCGCGCGGTGAAGTCGTCCGTGACGCCCGAGACGACGATCTTCCCGTCGGGCTGGAGGACGAGGGACCGGCCCTCCTCCCAGTCGTTGGCGAAGTCGAAGCCGACGTCCGTCGTCACCTTGCCGTCGCCGCTGAACGAGGAGTCCAGGCTGCCGTCGGCGAGGTAGCGGGCCACCGCGAAGTCGTTCTCGCTCGGGGCGCCGCCGCCGACGCCGGTGGCGACGATCTTCCCGTCCGGCTGGAGCGCCACGTCGTGGGCCGCGCCGAGCCCGGCGACGAAGGTGGTGCCCACCCGGCCGTCACCGCCGAAGGAGGTGTCCGCGGCGCCGCCCGTGGTGAAACGGGCGACGGTGAAGCCCTCGGGGCTCTGGCCGGCCACGACGATCCGGCCGTCGGACTGGAGCACGACACCGTGGGCGGTGTCGTAGGCGCCGCCCCAGTCGACCTCAGCGCGGCCGTCCCCGTCGAAGGACGCGTCCGGGGTGCCGTCGGGGAGGTACCGGGCCAGGGCCGCTTCGGTCGCGTACGTCGGGGAGAGGTACCCGCTCTGCCCGACGGCCACGATCCGTCCGTCGGAGTGGACGGCCAGGTCCTGCACGGACGCCCCGCCGGCCGGGAAGGCGGTCCGCACCTGGCCGTCACCCCCGCCGAAGGCGGTGTCGAGGGCGCCGTCGGGCAGCAGTCGGGTCAGCAGGAACTCGCTCCCGAACGACCCGCCGACGAGGATCCGGCCGTCGTCGAGGACCCGCAGCGCCTGTCCGATCGACCCCCGGCCGACGTCGGGGAACGCCCGGCCGTTCACCCCGAACGTCGGGTCGGGCGCGCCGTTCGCGGTGAAGCCGAGCACGGTGAGCTGCGCCCAGGTCACCCCGTTCTCCTCCGCGACGCTGTAGCCGGCGACGAGGATCCGTCCGCTCGCCTGGAGCGCCACGGCGTAGCCCTCGTCGTTGTCGCTGAGGTCGGCGGTGACGGCGCCGCCGGTGCCGAACGAGGCGTCCGGGGTGCCGTCCGCGGTGTACCGCAGCAGCGAGATGTCGCTGCCGGGGCCCTCGGCCGGGGTGAGGGTGCCGACGGTGAGGATCTTGCCGTCGGGCTGGAGGACCATGTCCCGACTGTCCTCGTAGTAGGGCAGGTCGGTGACGACGATCCCGTCGCCCCCGCCGAAGCCCGGGTCGAGATCACCGGCAGCCGCGCTCGCGACGCCTGGCCCGACGAACGCGAGCACCGCGCCGACGGCGGTCGCCGCACAGGCGCGTCGGAGTCTGCTTCGAAGACCGGAGGGGGACGTTGGCATGCGAACGACTCCTTCAGAGGACGCCCGGGGGATTGATCGCGACTCGCGACGGATCGTAGGAGCCACGAACACCCCCACCCCCGGGTCCCGTCCGGACACGCCGCGCACTACGGCTGTACGGAGCAGAGCAGCGGCCCCGGCGCCTGTCGGGGCCGGCCCGTACGGTCGTCGTCATGATCGTGAAAGCGCTCGCCGCCTCCGCCCCGACCGCCACCGCCGTCCGCGAACTGCTCGCCCTCCCGACGATGCCCCCGGTGCCCGACGACGCGTTCCTCGACCACAGCTCGCACGTCCTGGGCTGGGAGTTCACCGACCTGGTGTGCGACGCGGAGCGGACACGGCACGGGCACGTCCTCTCGTACGACGTGGACAATCCGCTGGGCGACGGGACGGCGACGTTCAACCTGGTCTTCGCGGAGGCGTATCCGTACCACCCGGACAGCCCGAACGACGTGCGGCGGCTGACCGGAGACGTCCGCGCGTGGGCGGACGAGCTGGGATGTCAACTACCGACCGACGACACGGCACTGCGGGAGTGGGTCGTCGCCCGAATCAACTGGTAGCGGGCCACGAACCGCCCCCGGCCGTGGCCCGCTGCGCCCTAGATGTCCCGGAAGATCTCGATCTGTGCGCCCACCGAGTTCAGGCGCTCCGCGAGTTCCTCGTAGCCCCGGTTGATGACGTACACGTTCCGCAGGACCGACGTGCCCTCGGCCGCCATCATCGCCAGGAGGACGACCACGGCCGGGCGCAGGGCCGGGGGGCACATCATTTCGGCTGCGCGCCAGCGGGTCGGGCCCTCGACCAGGACGCGGTGGGGGTCGAGGAGTTGGAGGCGGCCGCCGAGGCGGTTGAGGTCGGTGAGGTAGATCGCGCGGTTGTCGTAGACCCAGTCGTGGATCAGGGTCTTGCCCTGGGCCGTCGCCGCGATGGCCGCGAAGAACGGCACGTTGTCGATGTTGAGGCCGGGGAAGGGCATCGGGTGGATCTTGTCGATCGGCGCCTCCAGCTTGGAGGGGCGGACCGTCAGGTCGACCAGGCGCGTGCGGCCGTTGTCCGCCGCGTACTCCGGCGAGCGGTCGTGGTCGAGGCCCATCTCCTCCAGGACCGCGAGCTCGATCTCCATGAACTCGATCGGGACGCGGCGGATCGTCAGCTCCGACTCGGTCACCACGGCCGCGGCCAGCAGGCTCATCGCCTCGACCGGGTCCTCGGAGGGGGAGTAGTCCACGTCCACGTCGATCTGCGGCACGCCGTGCACGGTCAGTGTGGTGGTGCCGATGCCCTCCACCCGTACGCCCAGCGCCTCCAGGAAGAAGCACAGGTCCTGGACCATGTAGTTGGAGGAGGCGTTGCGGATGACGGTCACGCCGTCGTGGCGGGCCGCGGCCAGCAGCGCGTTCTCGGTCACGGTGTCGCCGCGCTCGGTCAGCACGATCGGGCGGTCCGGGACCACCGACGGCTCGACCTGGGCGTGGTAGAGGCCCTCGGTGGCGGTGATGTCCAGACCGAAGCGGCGCAGCGCGATCATGTGCGGCTCGATCGTGCGCGTACCGAGGTCGCAGCCGCCCGCGTACGGCAGCCTGAAGCGGTCGAGGCGGTGCAGCAGCGGGCCGAGGAACATGATGATCGAGCGCGTGCGGATCGCCGCCTCGGCGTCGATCGAGTCCATGTCCAGCTCGGCCGGCGGCACGATCTCCAGGTCGACGCCGTCGTTGATCCAACGGGTGCGCACCCCGATGGAGTTGAGGACCTCCAGGAGCCGGAAGACCTCCTCGATGCGGGCGACGCGGCGCAGGACCGTGCGGCCCTTGTTGAGGAGCGAGGCGCAGAGCAGCGCGACACAGGCGTTCTTGCTCGTCTTGACGTCGATGGCGCCGGAGAGCCGGCGCCGACCGACGACCCGCAGATGCATCGGGCCGGCGTAACCCAGAGACACGATCTCGCTGTCGAGTGCTTCACCGATGCGCGCGATCATCTCAAGGCTGATGTTCTGGTTGCCGCGTTCGATCCGATTCACGGCACTCTGGCTGGTGGCCAGGGCCTCCGCGAGCTGCGTCTGGGTCCAGCCGCGGTGCTGGCGCGCGTCACGGATGAGCTTGCCGATGCGTACGAGGTAGTCGTCTGCCATGGCGTCACGTTATCTCAGATATGAGATGACGCTCGCGAGGGGGTGGGCTGTCAGGGTGACGGAGTGTGCGCAGTGGGGTGACGCGGTTCATAGAGGGGCAGTTCGGCCCCGCTCGGCATCCGCACGGCGGCGAGCAGTCCCCAGCCCTGGTCGCTGATGGGCCGTGAGATCTCCGCCCCGCGATCCTCCAGCGTGGTCAGCGTGCGCGTGATGTCCTCGCACATCAGGTACAACTCGTGCTTCGGCTCGCCCGCGGTGGGGTGGACGGCGAGCTCCGCGGGCGGCAGCCCGAAGATGAGCCAGCCCTCACCCGCGTCGACGTGGTCGAAGCCCACGACGTCCTTGAGAAAGGCCCGGTCGGCGTCCGCGTCCGGGGTGTAGAGAATCACATGTGCGCCGCTGAACATGGTTCGATCCTCGGCTCGCCCTACGGCCGCGGCAATCCTTCCGCCGCCGTACGGGGCGGGGGTGGCGCCAGCCCGCCGACGCGGGCGGCCGCACGGTGCGCGCTCGGGCGGGTCCCGTACACCCGGTGGAACGCCACGCTCAGCCCGAACGCGCTGCCGTAGCCGACCTGCCGGGCGATCGACTCCACCGTGGCGTCGGTGCGCGCCAGCAGATCGGCGGCGAGGGCGAGGCGCCAGCCGGTCAGATAGGCCATGGGCGGCTCGCCGACCAGCTCGCCGAAGCGGCGGGCGAGCGTCGCCCGCGACACGCCGGTCTCCTCGGCGAGCGCGGTCACGGTCCACGGACGGGCGGGACGGTCGTGGATCAGTCGCAGCGCCCGGCCCGCGACCGGGTCGCCGAGCGCCTGGTACCAGCCGGGCGGATCGGCCTCCGGGCGGGTGAACCACTCCCGCAGCGTGGACAGCAGCAACAGATCGAGGAGTCGGTCGAGAACGGCTTGTTGTCCCGGTTCGTCCCGGGCGACCTCTTCGGCGGTGAGGTCGAGGATCGGGCCCGGCCGCCCGTCATGGCGCACCACGAGCGCACGGGGGAGCGCGCTCAGCAGACGCTCCGAGACGCGACCGCCGACCTGATAGCTGCCGGTGAGCAGCACGGTCGGACCGTCCAGGCTGTTCCCGCAGGTGCGCAGGCCCAGCACGATGTCCTCGCTGATCTCCTCGCCGTCGGCCGTGGTGCACCGGTAGGGGCCTTCCAGCACGTACAGCGGCGGCGTCTCCGCCTCGGCGGTGTCGGCGACGGAGAACGGCTCCGCTCCGACCACGACGGCCACATCGCCCATGCCGAGCGCGACCGGCGGTTCCGCGCCGCCCGGCACGACCCAGCCCGAGCCGCGCAGCATCGTGACCAGATTGAGCGGCCGGCGGTCGGCGAAGCGGACCGACCACGGCGGCGCCAGGATGTTCCGGCTGAACAGGGCTCCGTCGGAACGCACTTCGTACAGGAGACTCGCCAAGGCATCCACGCGGCAAGACTAGACGCGCGTGAGACGCTCGGACATCGAATTGAGCGGGCAGGCCATTCCACGCCTCATGGGTGAACGGTTTGACTCCTCTCATGACGACGAAGACGACGAACTCCGCGAACCCGATGAACTCTGCGAACTCCGCGAACGCCGCAACCTCCACGAACTCTGCGAACTCCGTGAACTCCGCGAACGCGACGAAGCCGATCCTGGTCCTCGGCAGCACCGGCAAGACCGGGAGCCGCGTGGTCCCCCGCCTCCGGCAGCGCGGCCACGAGGTCCGCCCCGTCTCCCGCAAGGGGCCGATCCGCTTCGACTGGACCGACGAGAACACCTGGGAGCCCGCCCTCGCGGGCGCCGGCGCGGCCTATCTGGTCGACTCACAGTTGCCCGACGCCGGGGCGTCGATGCGCTCCTTCGCGAAGCTCGCCGCCTCCATGGGGGTCGAGCGCCTGGTGCTCCTGTCCCACAGCGACTGGGTGGTGGCGGACGGGGAGGAGAAGCTTCCCTGCGAGCGTGCGGTGCGGGAGTCCGGCGCGCGGTGGACGATTCTGAAGCCCGCCTGGTTCGCGCAGAACTTCAGCGAGGACCCGTTCTTCCTCGGTCAGCTCCTCGACGGCGAGGTCGTGTCCTCGACCGGCGACGGCGTCGAGCCGTGGGTCGATGTCGAGGACATCGCGGACGTCGCCGTGGCGGCCCTCACCGAGGACGGCCACGACGAGCAGGCGTACGCGCTGTCCGGACCGCGCCTGCTGAGTTTCGGCGACGTGGCCGAGGAGATCGCCCGCGCCACGGGCCGCGACATCGCCCACCGCCACGTCCCGCCGGCCGACTTCGCGGCCTACGGTGCACGGCGGGGGGTGTCGGAGGAGCATGTGGAGCTGCTGAACATGCTGTACGGCTGGATCCGCGAGGAGCGCTTCGCCCGCCTCGGCGACGGCGTCCGGCGCGCGCTCGGCCGCGAACCGCGCGATTTCGCCGACTATGTGCGGACCACCGCCGCGACCGGGGTGTGGCACGGCTGACCGGACGGTCAGCAGGATGACGGCCGTCACAGTCATGCCGGGCATGACCGAGCCGCGGTGATGCACTAGAGTTATCTCGACATCGAGATAACTGCTTACGGCGCACCGCGGCCGCCCACCCGGTAAGGGTTACCTAACTAAGTCTTACCTTAGCGGATCGGCGGGGAGTCGGGCGGCACCACGCGGCGGCAGCCGCATATTGTCGCTGCGCGGTAACCGCGCACACTGATGAAGGAGACTGTCGTGTCGGCGAACAGCTTCGACGCCCGCAGCACGCTGCGCGTGGGCGACGAGTCGTACGAGATCTTCAAGCTGGACAAGGTCGAGGGCTCCGCGCGCCTTCCCTACAGCCTGAAGGTGCTTCTGGAGAACCTGCTCCGCACCGAGGACGGCGCGAACATCACCGCCGACCACATCCGGGCCCTGGGCAACTGGGACTCGCAGGCCCAGCCGAGCCAGGAGATCCAGTTCACGCCGGCCCGCGTGATCATGCAGGACTTCACCGGTGTGCCCTGTGTCGTCGACCTCGCCACCATGCGTGAGGCCGTCAAGGAGCTCGGCGGAGACCCGGCGAAGATCAACCCGCTGGCCCCGGCCGAGCTGGTCATCGACCACTCCGTCATCGCCGACAAGTTCGGTACGAAGGACGCCTTCGGCCAGAACGTCGAGCTGGAGTACGGCCGCAACAAGGAGCGCTACCAGTTCCTGCGCTGGGGCCAGACCGCCTTCGACGAGTTCAAGGTCGTCCCGCCCGGCACCGGCATCGTCCACCAGGTGAACATCGAGCACCTGGCCCGTACCGTCATGGTCCGCAACGGCCAGGCGTACCCCGACACCCTCGTCGGCACCGACTCCCACACCACCATGGTCAACGGCCTCGGTGTGCTCGGCTGGGGCGTCGGCGGCATCGAGGCCGAGGCCGCCATGCTCGGCCAGCCGGTCTCCATGCTCATCCCGCGCGTCGTCGGCTTCAAGCTGACCGGTGAGCTCCCGGCCGGCACCACCGCCACCGACCTCGTCCTCACGATCACCGAGATGCTGCGCAAGCACGGCGTCGTCGGCAAGTTCGTCGAGTTCTACGGCGAGGGTGTGGCGGCCACGAGCCTCGCCAACCGCGCCACCATCGGCAACATGTCGCCGGAGTTCGGCTCCACCGCCGCGATCTTCCCGATCGACGACGAGACCCTGAAGTACCTCAAGCTCACCGGCCGCTCCGAGCAGCAGGTCGCGCTCGTCGAGGCGTACGCCAAGGAGCAGGGCCTCTGGCTGGACCCGTCCGCCGAGCCCGACTTCTCCGAGAAGCTGGAGCTCGACCTCTCCACGGTCGTCCCGTCCATCGCCGGCCCGAAGCGTCCGCAGGACCGCATCATCCTCGCGAACGCCGCCCAGCAGTTCGCCCAGGACGTCCGCAACTACGTGGACGAGGTGGACGAGGCCGGCAAGGAGTCCTTCCCGGCCTCCGACGCCCCGGCGAACCACCCCAACGGCGGGCCGTCGAAGCCGGTCACCGTCACGGCCCCCGACGGCTCGACCTACGAGATCGACCACGGCGCCGTCACCGTCGCCGCGATCACCTCCTGCACCAACACCTCGAACCCGTACGTCATGGTCGCCGCCGCGCTCGTCGCGAAGAAGGCCGTGGAGAAGGGCCTGACCCGCAAGCCGTGGGTCAAGACCACCCTCGCCCCGGGCTCGAAGGTCGTCACCGACTACTTCGACAAGGCGGGTCTGACCCCGTACCTCGACAAGGTCGGCTTCAACCTCGTCGGCTACGGCTGCACCACCTGCATCGGCAACTCCGGCCCGCTGCCGGAGGAGGTCTCCAAGGCCGTCAACGAGCACGACCTCGCGGTCACCTCGGTCCTCTCCGGCAACCGGAACTTCGAGGGCCGTATCAACCCCGACGTCAAGATGAACTACCTGGCCTCCCCGCCGCTGGTCGTCGCGTACGCCATCGCGGGCTCCATGAAGGTAGACATCACCAAGGACGCGCTCGGCACCGACACCGAGGGCAAGCCGGTCTACCTCGCGGACATCTGGCCCTCCGAGGCCGAGGTGAACGACGTCGTCGCCAACGCCATCGGCGAGGACATGTTCAACAAGTCCTACCAGGACGTCTTCGCGGGCGACGCCCAGTGGCAGGCGCTGCCGATCCCGACCGGCAACACCTTCGAGTGGGACACCGAGTCCACCTACGTCCGCAAGCCCCCTTACTTCGAGGGCATGACGATGGAGACCACCCCGGTCACCGACATCGTCGGCGCGCGCGTCCTGGCCAAGCTGGGCGACTCGGTCACCACCGACCACATCTCCCCGGCCGGTGCCATCAAGGCCGACACCCCGGCCGGCAAGTACCTCACCGAGCACGGTGTGGAGCGTCGTGACTTCAACTCCTACGGCTCGCGCCGAGGCAACCACGAGGTCATGATCCGCGGCACGTTCGCCAACATCCGCCTGCGCAACCAGATCGCGCCGGGCACCGAGGGCGGCTACACCCGCGACTTCACCCAGGCCGACGGCCCGGTGTCGTTCATCTACGACGCCTCCCGCAACTACATCGAGCAGGGCGTCCCGCTCGTCGTGCTCGCGGGCAAGGAGTACGGCTCCGGCTCGTCCCGCGACTGGGCCGCCAAGGGCACCGCGCTCCTCGGCGTCAAGGCCGTCATCGCCGAGTCGTACGAGCGCATCCACCGCTCGAACCTCATCGGCATGGGCGTCCTGCCGCTGCAGTTCCCGGAGGGTGCCTCGGCGGCCTCCCTCGGCCTGACCGGCGAGGAGACCTTCTCCTTCACCGGCGTGACCGAGCTGAACAACGGCACCACGCCGCGCACGGTCAAGGTCACCACCGACACCGGTGTCGAGTTCGACGCGGTCGTCCGCATCGACACCCCCGGTGAGGCGGACTACTACCGCAACGGCGGCATCATGCAGTACGTGCTGCGGAACCTCATCCGTGGATAAGCACAGTCGCGGCTAGCCAGCCGAAAAGGAAGGGCCCGCACCCCTGGTCACCAGGGGTGCGGGCCCTTCCGCGTGCGTACGGGTGTCAGCGGAGCAGTTCCACCTCCGCCAGTTCACCCGAAGCCGCCGCCACCAGTCGGTACCGCGCGTACGAGCCCGGTGCGGTGACCGTGAACACCCGGGTCTGCCGGTCCCAGGCGAAGGACTCGCCCGCCCGCCTGTCGAGGTCGGTCCAGGTCGTGCCGTCCGCCGAACCCTGCAGCACCCACCCGGCCGGCGCCCTGTCCCGTACGGACGAGGTCAGCGTGTACTGGACCGCGCGGACCGGCTTCGCCACCGGCAGCTCGACCGATGTGAACGCGCCGGAGGTGGCCGACGTGTTGTCGAAGAGCGGGCCGGTGCCGGTGATCGCGTCCGTGCGCGGCGACGGCGTCCCGCCCTCCGGGGTGAGGGAGACCGGGCCGGCCTTCGCGCCCGTGCCCCACGCCGAGGGTCGCGGCCCCATCTCGAACTTCAGCGTGCCGCCCTTGGCCAGCAGCTCGTGCGGAAGCGCGGTGGAGTTCCAGTGGACGCCGTTGACCTTCACCCCCTGGACGTAGATGTTCCGCGCGCTGTTGCGGGGCGCTTCGACGACCAGGGTGCGGCCGTTGTCCATGCGGACCGTCGCCTTGGTGAAGAGCGGCGAGCCGATCGCGTACTCCCCGCTGCCCATCACCAGCGGATAGAAGCCGAGCGCGGAGAAGAGGTACCAGGCGGACTGCTCGCCGTTGTCCTCGTCGCCGTGATAGCCCTGCCCGATCTCGCTGCCGGTGTACAGCCGGGAGAGCACCTCGCGGACCTTCTCCTGCGTCTTCCAGGGCTGCCCGGCCGCGTTGTACATGTACGGGACGTGGTGGGCGACCTGGTTGGAGTGCCCGTACATGCCCATCCGGACGTCCCGGGCCTCGGTCATCTCGTGGATGACGCTGCCGTACGAGCCGACGAACTCGGGGCTCGCGGTCTCCGGCGTGGAGAAGTAGGTGTCCAGCTTCTGACCGAGGCCCTTGCGGCCCCCGTACAGCTGGGCCAGGCCCCGCGAGTCCTGCGGCGCGGTGAAGGCGTAGCCCCAGCCGTTGGTCTCCGTGTAGTCGTAGCCCCAGATCCTCGGGTCGTACTGGGCGGAGGGCACCCGCCAGTCGCCCTTGAGGTCGCGGCCCTGGAAGAAGCCGGCCTTGTCGTCGAAGAGGGAGACGTAACTCTGGGCGCGGGAGAGGAAGTACGCGGCCTCCTCCTGGTACCGCTTCTTTCCGGTCTTCTTGTGCAGCGCCTGCGCCATCTTCGCGATGCCGTAGTCGTTGAGGTAGCCCTCGAGGGACCAGGACAGCCCCTCGTGGGTCTCGGTCGACGCATAGCCGAGGAAGGGGGAGGTCTCCATGCCCTTGCGCCCCACGCCCCGGCTCGGCGGCACCACGGTCGCGTTCTTGAGCGCCGCCTCGTACGCCGCTTCGGCATCGAAGTCCACGCCCTTGACGTACGCGTCGGCGAACGCGACGTCAGAGGAGGTCCCGGTCATCAGGTCCGCGTAGCCGGGGGAGGACCAGCGGGAGATCCAGCCGCCGTCCTTGTACTGCTGCACGAAGCCGTCGACCAGCTCACCGGCCTTGTCCGGGGTGAGGAGGGAGTAGGCGGGCCAGGTCGTGCGGTAGGTGTCCCAGAAGCCGTTGTTGACGTACACCTTCCCGTCGACGATCTTCGCGCCGGTGTGGGTCGGGGTGTCCGGTCCGGTCATGGGCGAGAAGGGGCTGGCGTACCGGGCCTTCGTGCCGACCTTCTCGAAACCGGAGTTGGGGTAGAGGTAGAGCCGGTAGAGGCTGGAGTAGAGCGTGACCAGCTGGTCGTGGGTCGCGCCCTCGACCGTCACCCGGCCCAGGATCCTGTCCCAGGCGTCCTGCGCCCGCTCCCGCACCCGCTCGAAGGCGGTGCCGGCCGGGATCTCGTCGGCGAGGTTGGCCTTCGCCTGGTCGACGGAGATCAGCGAGGTGGCGAGCCGCAGGGTCACCGTGCGGTCGGCACCCGCGTCGAAGCGGAGGTGGCCCTTCACGCCCTGCGCGGCGGAGCCGGTGACCGGCGCGTCGAAGACCCCGTACACGAACATCCGGGTGGCGCCGGTCGAAAGACCGCTCTTGACGTCGGAGAAGCCGGTGAAGGAGCTCGTCTCCGGGTCGAGGGTGAGCCCACCCTCCTCGGTGACGTTGTCGAAGATCACGCTCGCGTCCTCACCCGGATAGGTGAAGCGCATCATCGCCGCGTGGTCGGTCGGCGTGATCTCGGCCTTCAGACCGTTCTCGAAGGTGACGCCGTACAAGTGCGGCCGCGCCGTCTCCTTCTCGTGGCGGAAGGCGAGGGCCCGTTTGACCCGGTCGGTCTCCGGGGTGCCCCCGGCCGCCGACGGCATCACCTGGAAGGTCTGCCGGTCGCCCATCCAGGGACTCGGCTCATGGCTCGCGGCGAACGCCTGCACGGTGGGCAGATTGTCCGCGTTGTTGCCGCGCGCGTACTCGTACAGCCAGCTCTTGGAGGCCGAGTTGGTGACCGGCGTCCAGAAGTTGAAGCCATGCGGGACGGCGGTCGCGGGGAAGGTGTTGCCGCGCGAGAACGAACCGCTGGAGTTCGTGCCGCGGGTCGTGGAGGCGTAGTCGGAGAGCCGGTCGAGACGCTTCTCGGGAGCCTTGGCCCTGAGGGCGAGGTCGTCGATCCAGCCCTGGAACTTCGCCGGGCCCTTGGGGGAGTCGTACGCCACGAGGATCCGGTCCACGGTCCGGCCGGCCGCGACCGCGCCGATCCGGGAGCTCACCTGGTTCCACTGGTTGACGTAGAGCCGCTTGGCGGCGCCCTGGCCCTGTGGGGTCAGGAGCCCGCCGTGGGAGTCGGTGGCCCGCAGATCACTCAGATAGGTGCCGTCGGTGAAGGCCAGGTCCACCGACACGTTGGTGGCGGGGTAGTTGAGGTCCGTCTCGGGCAGGGACGGGAAGACCCGGTACGACAGCTCGGTGTCCCGGGCGATCGGCAGGTCGACGTCGAAGATCTTGTTGTACGAGTACGCCCGGCCGTCGGCCTTGTGCGTACCGGCGTAACGCAGCGCCCGCGTGCCGGTGAATCCGGCGTTGGCCTTGGCGGTGGGGGAGCCGCCCGGGCCGCGGTCGACATGGCTGCGCATCTCCTCGGGCACCGGGGCCGAGGTGTCCCCGTTCGAGAACTGAACGTCGGCCAGCTGGGTGAGACCCGCGCCGCCGTTCTTTGTGATCTCGAGGCGGTAGTGGGCGTACGCCGTGTCGTTCGTGACGTCGTACGTCCTCGTCTCGAAGCGCTTGGCGAAGGTCTGGCCCGCCCGGGTGTCGAGGACCTTCCACTCCTTGCCGTCCGCCGAGCCCTGGAGCGTCCAGTCGCGGGGGTCGCGCTCGGCGGCGTCGTTCGCCGAAGTCAGCGCGTAGGTCACCACCTTGACGGGCTCGTCGAGGTCGAACTCGATCCAGGCGGTCGGCTCGAAGACCAGCCACTTCGTGCCGGGCTGGAGGTCGACCAGGTTCTCCTTGGTCTCTCCCGCGCTCGCGTGCTCGCCGCTGGCGCGCAGCGCCACCACCTTGTCGGTGACGTTGCCCGGTATTCCACTGGCGAAGCCGCCGTCGACCCCTGAGGTCCGCTTGGTGCCGTCCGCGCCGACCTCCACCGTGTTGCGCCAGGTGGGTGGGGTTTCGTCGGCTTCGAAGGAGGTGGTGAACTCCTGTGAAGATATGTCTGTTTGGCCGGGAAGTGCCTGTGCCACCGAGGGCACCGAGCCCAGTACCAATGCCGAGGAAGCCGCCAGGGCGGCGGCTTTGAGACGGGGGTTCCGGGACCGTGATCGGGTGCGAATTCTCGACTCCATGCCGTGTCGCCGCTCCTGCCACTGGATTTAGACAACGTTGTCAAGTGAATGGCGCAGACCCAGTAGGGGCCAAGTGGCTGGCGGTGTCAAGGGTGTTGACGGTAAGTCGAGGGATGAAACGGTACAGATACATCAGGGCCATCCCCGAGGTCTCAACTCGGGAAAGACTGCCGCTCAAACCTGCTTTCGATCTTGCTCAGTTGAAGGGAAGTGGACTATACCTGTCGGCGTCCGGCCCGTCGTACCACTCACACGACGGCACGACGCCGAACGACCGCACGATGTACGACCCAAGCTGCATTCGAATGCGGTGGCGGGGCCCTTCGCCTGTGGCGAGCTGATAACGGGCGACCGGTACACCGCCTGAGTCCTGAATGAAGGCGAGGACTTGAGCATGGGATCCACCTCCGCGCACAACCCCGAAGGCCTCGGCCGCCGCGATCTGATCAAGCGCTCCGCCGCTCTCGGTCTGATCTCGGTGCCGACGATGAGCTTCCTGTCCGCCTGTGCCACCGGTGGTGGCGGCAGCAGCGAGAAGGAGACGAAGGCCGCCGGTGGCGAGAAGACCGAGAAGAACCCGCTCGGCGTGAAGCAGGGCGCCCCGCTCGAAGCGTTCATCTTCAAGGGCGGCCTGGGCGACCAGTACGCCAAGGACGCGGAGGCCGACTTCAAGGCCACCTACGGCGCCGAGGTCAAGCACACGGGCACCCAGCAGGTCGGCCCGAAGCTGACCCCGCGATTCGCGGGCGGCAACCCGCCGGACGTCATCGACAACTCCGGCGCCGACCACCTGGACATGAACAAGCTCTCCACCCAGGGCCAGCTGCAGGACCTCGCCCTGCTGCTCGACGCCGCCTCCATGGACGACCCGGCCAAGAAGATCCGGGACACGATCCACCCGAGCACGATCGAGAAGGGCAAGCACGGCGACAAGTTCGACGTGCTGTACTACGCCTTCACGATCTACGGCACCTGGTACTCGCAGAAGCTGCTCGAGTCCAAGGGCTGGGCGTACCCGAAGACCCTCGACGAGATGGTCACCCTCTGCGGCGAGATCAAGAAGGCCGGCATCGCGCCCTGGACGTACGCCGGCAAGTTCCCGTACTACGTGCACTTCAACCTCTTCGCGCAGATCGCCAAGATCGGCGGCATGGAGGGGTGGATCGCGATCGACAACCTCGAGCCCAACGCCTGGACCAAGAGCGACGCGGTCAAGGAGGTCATCGAGCACTACGAGGAGCTCGCCGCCAAGAAGTACTTCCTCGAAGGCAGCCAGGGTCTGACCCACATCCAGTCGCAGACCGCCTGGAACAAGGGCAAGGCCGTGTTCATCCCGAACGGCTCCTGGGTCGAGAACGAGGCCGCGCCGACCACTCCGGCCGACTTCGGCATGGCGGTCGGCGCCCTCTTCGACGGCACCGGCGACAAGATGCCCCACGGCACCCTGCGCGCCGAGCCGAGCGAGCCGTACCTGGTCTCGGCCAAGGGCAAGAACCCGGCCGGCGGTATGGAGCTGCTGCGCATCATGCTCTCCAAGAAGCACGCGCAGAACTTCGCGACCAAGGTGAAGTCCCTCACCTGCGTCATGGACGCGACCGAGGGCATGACCCTGTCGCCCGGTCTCGCCTCCGCCAGCAAGGTCTTCAAGGAGGCCGGCACCAACCTGATCAGCCTTCAGCTGCAGGAGTGGTACCCGGCGCTCACGGACGAGAAGATCGGTGGACTGACGGGCCAGTTGCTCGCCGGCGAGCTGTCGGCAGCCGACTGGATCAAGAAGACCCAGGCGGAATGCGACAAGGTGGCCAAGGACAGCTCCGTCGCCAAGTTCAAGCGCACCGCCTGACCTGCTGGTCCCGTACAAAGAGGGGAAGGGCCGGGGAGCACATGCAACACGGCAAATACCGATTCATCGTGGGCTTCCTGGCCCTGCCTCTGACCATTTACGCGCTCTTCGTGATCTCGCCGTTCGTCCAGGCGTTCCAGATCTCGATGACCGACTGGTCCGGGCTCGTGGGAACGGCCGAATTCATCGGCCTCGACAACTTCCAGAAGCTCTGGGACAGCGACGACTTCTGGAACGCGCTGCGCCACAACATCTACATGTTGGTGCTGGTCCCGGTCGTCACGCTCGGCCTCGGCCTCTTCTTCGCCTTCATGCTGAATGTCGGCGGCCGGCGCAGGAAGAACGAAGTCGTCACCGGTGTGGCCGGTTCCAAGCTGTACAAGTTCGTCTTCTTCTTCCCGCAGGTCATCTCCATCACGATCGTCGCCGTCATCTGGTTCAACATCTACAACCCGGACCCGCAGGACGGCATGCTCAACTCGCTCCTCGGCGCGGTGGGCCTGGACAGCCTGCAGAACTCCTGGCTGGGCGAGAAGAGCCTGGCGCTGTGGTGCATCAGCGCCGTCATGGTCTGGGGCCACGTCGGCTTCTACGTGGTGCTCTTCTCCGCGGCGATGGCCTCCATCCCGCGGGACATCTACGAGGCGGCCCTGCTCGACGGCGCCAGCCGCTTCCACACCTTCTTCAAGATCACCCTGCCGTTGCTGTGGGACACGGTGCAGACCGGCTGGGTGTACATGGGCATCATCGCGCTCGACGCCTTCGCCCTGGTCCAGATCATGTCGGTGAACATGGGCGGCCCGGACGGCGCCACGGACGTCATGCCGCTGAGGCTCTATCTGACGGCCTTCCGCGACAGCCAGTTCGGCTACGCCTCCGCCATGGGCATCGCGATGCTCATTGTCACGATGACCTTCGCAGTGCTCACGATGCGCTTCGCGCGACGTGAGCGGATCGAGTACTAGGGATACGGGCGGATGACGACCGAAGAGATCGAGAAGGTGGCGAGGGACGAGACGCCCGCCACCGTCACCAAGAAGCTCGGGCCGACGACCGGCCGCTCCTCCGAGGGCGGAGTCCTCAACGTCTTCTCGCACGGCATCCTGATCGTCTGGGCGCTCATGGTGGGCGTCCCGCTGCTCTGGGTGCTGTGGAGCGCCTTCAAGGACAGCAACGGCATCCTCACCGACCCGTGGGGCCTGCCGACCGTCCTGCACTGGGAGAACTGGTCCAACGCGTGGAACGACGCGAACATGGGCCAGTACTTCATCAACACCGTCATCGTGGTGGGCGGATCCGTCATCGGCACCATGGTGCTCGGCTCGATGGCCGCGTACGTCCTGGCCCGCTTCACCTTCCCCGGCAACAGGTTCATCTACTACCTGTTCGTGGCGGGCATGTCGTTCCCGGTCTTCATGCTGGTCATCCCGCTCTTCTTCGTGCTGCGGGACTTCCCGGGCAGCTCGCTCCTCGCGACGTACCACGGCCTGATCCTGGTCTACATCGCGTACTCGCTGCCGTTCACCGTCTTCTTCATGACGGCGTTCTTCCGCACCCTGCCGACCTCGGTGGCGGAGGCCGCGATGATCGACGGGGCCTCGCACACCCGGACGTTCTTCCAGGTGATGCTGCCGATGGCCAAGCCCGGCCTGATCAGCATCGGCATCTTCAACTTCCTGGGCCAGTGGAACCAGTACCTGCTGCCGATGGTGCTCAACCAGCAGGAGGACAAGTACGTCCTCACGCAGGGCCTCGCGATGATCGCGCTGCAGCAGGGGTACGAGAACGACTGGGGCGCCCTCATGGCGGGCATGATGATCGCCATGCTCCCCGTGCTCGTCGTGTACACGATCTTCCAGCGGCAGGTGCAGTCCGGTCTCACCGCCGGAGCGCTCAAGTAGGACACATGGTCATGGGCGAGGCCCCGGCGGACATCCCGCCGGGGCCTCGCCCTTTTCCCGGTCACCTGGCCGTCACGGAGTGATCACGGTGTGCGCGAAGAGACCACCGGCCCGGAGCGGCGCAGAGAGGTGCCCCGTGGGTACGGTGAAGGAGGTACGCCGAATCAGCCGGCCGGAACGTGGCGGACCTCGCTGACCTGCACCTTTCTGCCCGCGAGTGGCCGATGGACGGCGTCGGGGCACGCGCTCCCCCTCGCCTCGGCCTGGGCCGGCCGGGGGCCGCAGCCGGGCCCGGCTCATCCGAGCCGTCCCGCGCTCAGGTCTTGACGGAGGACAACCCGAAAGGCTCATCTTAGAGTTCACAAGTTGGAGAAGAGGCTGGGGTCTCAGAGGCGCGGCCCCCGCAGGCGGGAGTGGATGAGTCGATGGAGACTCCGGGGTCGCAGACATCTCTGCACAGGGCCAATCTCGAACGGGTCGTCCGTGCGGTACGCATGGCCGGCTCGCTCACCCAGGCGGAGATCGCCCGAGCGACGGGGTTGTCGGCCGCCACGGTCTCCAACATCGTGCGGGAGTTGAAGGACGGCGGAACCGTCGAGGTCACCCCCACCTCCGCGGGCGGGCGCCGGGCCCGCAGCGTCTCGCTCTCGGGTGACGCGGGCATCGTCATCGGCGTCGACTTCGGCCACACCCACCTCCGGGTGGCCGTCGGCAACCTCGCCCACCAGGTCCTCGCCGAGGAGTCCGAGCCGCTCGACGTCGACGCGTCGTCCGCCGAGGGCTTCGACCGGGCGGAACGGCTGGTCACACGGCTGATCGAGGCCACCGGCATCGGCCGGGACAAGGTCGTCGGCGTCGGTCTCGGCGTACCGGGCCCGATCGACGTGTCCTCCGGCACGCTCGGCTCCACCTCGATCCTGCCGGGCTGGAGCGGGATCAACCCGGCCGACGAACTCTCCGGCCGACTCGGCGTGCCCGTGTACGTCGACAACGACGCCAACCTCGGCGCGCTCGGCGAACTCGTCTGGGGCAGCGGCCGCGGGGTCAAGGACCTGGCCTACATCAAGGTCGCCAGCGGTGTCGGAGCGGGACTCGTCATCGACGGGCGGGTCTACCGGGGCCCAGGAGGCACCGCCGGGGAGATCGGGCACATCACGATCGACGAGTCGGGGCCGGTCTGCCGCTGCGGCAACCGTGGCTGCCTGGAGACCTTCACCGCCGCCCGCTACGTCCTGCCGCTGCTCCAGCCAGGTCACGGGACCGATCTGACCATGGAGCGCGTCGTCCAGCTGGCCCGGGAGGGCGATCCGGGCTGCCGGCGGGTGATCGCCGACGTCGGCCGCCACATCGGCAGCGGTGTCGCCAACCTCTGCAACCTGCTGAACCCCAGCAGGGTGGTCCTCGGGGGCGACCTCGCCGAGGCCGGTGAGCTGGTGCTCGCCCCGATCCGCGACTCCGTCTCGCGCTACGCCATCCCCAGCGCCGCCCGCCAGCTCTCGCTTGCTCCGGGGGCGCTCGGCGGGCGGGCCGAAGTGCTGGGCGCGCTGGCTCTCGCGCTGAGTGAAATGGGCGATTCGACCCTGTTGGAGAGTGCCCTTCCCGGTGCCGCGCCGGCGGCTGCTCACGCCTCGGCTCCTGCCTTCACTTAGATAACGGATGGCACCGTTGTCATCTCGTTAAGGATTTACTCCTTGACGTCGGGGGTGCGGCCGAGTTGACTTCCAGCCACCTCGGCCGCAATGTCGCGGCCTCGTCAGGGAGGCAACCCCACATGAACGCATTGACGCGTCGCGTCGTCATAGGCACGGCCGCCGTTTCGATGGCCCTCTCCGTCGCCGCCTGTGGCAAGGCCGGCGACAGCGAGTCGGGAAGCGGGAACGGCGGCGACGGCAAGACCATCGGTCTGCTGCTGCCGGAGAACAAGACCACGCGTTACGAGACCTTCGACCGCCCGATCATCGAGGCGAAGATCAAGGCCCTCTGCTCGGACTGCGAGGTCAAGTACAACAACGCCGCGCAGGACACCGAGACGCAGAAGAAGCAGTTCGACGCGCTCGTCACGCAGGGCGTGAAGGTCATCATCCTGGACTCGGTCGACTACAAGGCCACCAAGACCTGGGTCCAGCAGGCCGAGAAGAAGGGCGTCAAGGTCGTCGCGTACGACCGTCTGGCCGAGGGCCCCATCTCCGCCTACGTGTCGTACGACAACGAGAAGATCGGCCGCCTGCAGGGCGAGGGCCTGGTGAAGGCGCTCGGCGACAAGGCCAAGGACGCCAACGTTGTCATGATCAACGGCTCGCCGACCGACCCGAACGCCCCGCTGTTCAAGAAGGGCGCGCACAGCGTCCTCGACACCGGCGTCAAGAAGGTCGTCTACGAGCAGGACATCCCGGACTGGTCCCCGGACGAGGCCAACAAGAAGATGGGTGCCGCCATCGACTCCCTGGGCAAGGACGGCTTCCAGGGCGTCTACTCGGCCAACGACGGCATGGCCGGCGGCATCATCACCGCCCTCTCCAAGCAGGGCATCAAGGTCCCGGTCGGCGGCCAGGACGCCGAACTCGCCGGTCTGCAGCGGATCCTGAAGGGCGACCAGTCCTTCACGATCTACAAGCAGATCAAGCCCGAGGCCGAGACCACGGCCGAGATCGCGGTCCGCCTGCTCAAGGGCGAGAAGATCGACGACCTCGTTCCCACCAAGGTCACCAGCCTGACCGGTGAGTTCAAGGACATCCCGGCGAAGCTGTACGACGCCCAGGTCGTCACCAAGGACAACATCGCCGGCACGATCATCAAGGACGGCGTCTACGAGGCCGCGGCCCTCTGCGTCGGTGAGTACAAGGCGGCCTGCGAGGCGGCGGGCATCAAGTAGAGCCCGCTGCCGGTACGGCCCTTCGGACCGCACCCACCTCCTCCGAAGCGGCCCCCCGGTCCGGTCCGGCGCACCCGCCCCGTTCAACGCCCCGCAAGCGGGGGCGGGGCGCCGGACTCCTCCCACAGCCCCCTCTGTGCTTTCTCGCACCACCATCCCCGCCGGTCAGGCGGCGAAGGAGATGATTCACGTGTCCGCTACGCCCGTGCTGGCGTTGCGCGGAGTCTCCAAGCGGTTCGGCGCCGTCCAGGTGCTCACCGACGTAGAACTGGAGATCCACGCCGGTGAGGTCGTCGCCCTGGTCGGCGACAACGGCGCCGGCAAGTCGACCCTCGTCAAGACGATCTCGGGTGTTCACCCGATCGACGAAGGCGTCATCGAGTGGGACGGCAACCCCGTCCAGATCACCAAGCCCCACGACGCCCAGAACCTCGGAGTCGCCACCGTCTACCAGGACCTGGCGCTCTGCGACAACCTCGACGTCGTCGCCAACCTCTTCCTCGGCAGCGAGCTGCGCTCCGCGTCCGTCCTCGACGAGATCGCGATGGAGAAGCGCGCCAAGGAGCTCCTGGACACCCTGTCCATCCGCATCCCGTCGGTGCGTATCCCGGTCGCGGCGCTCTCCGGCGGTCAGCGTCAGGTCGTGGCCATCGCCCGCGCCCTGATCGGCGACCCCAAGATCGTCATCCTGGACGAGCCCACCGCCGCCCTGGGCGTCGAGCAGACCGCACAGGTGCTCGACCTGGTGGAGCGGCTGCGCGAGCGCGGCCACGGCGTCATCCTCATCAGCCACAACATGGCCGACGTCCGCGCCGTCGCGGACAAGGTCGCGGTCCTCCGCCTGGGCCGCAACAACGGTGTCTTCGACGTCAAGGACACCACCCACGAGACGATCATCGCCGCCATCACCGGTGCCACGGACAACGCCGTGACCCGTCGGCAGGCCCGTACGGCCTCGGCCACGGCCACGAAGGAGGACGCGAAGTGAGCGACCTCGCCAAGATCCCCGAGCCCGCGGCCCCCGCCGCCCCGGAGACCTCCGCCGCCCCGATCCCCGCCGTCGACCCGCGCCTGCTGGTCCGCGAGGAGGGCGTCAAGGGTTACTGGACCGAGTTCACCCGCAAGATCCGCGGTGGTGAACTCGGCTCCCTGCCCGTCGTCCTGGGCCTGATCGTCATCGCGGTCGTCTTCCAGGTCCAGAACGGCAACTTCCTCTCCGCGAGCTCCGTCGCCAACATCGCGGTCTACTCCTCCGGCCTCGGCATCATGGCCGTCGGAATCGTCTTCGTCCTCATCCTGGGCGAGATCGACCTGTCGATGGGTTCGGTCGCGGGCGTCGGCGCCGCCGTCTGGGCCGTGCTCAACGTCACCAACGGCATGAACGACCTGCTGTCGGTCGTCGTCGCCGTCGCCTCCGGCCTCCTCATCGGCCTGCTGCACGGCTTCTTCTTCGCCAAGATCGGCGTCCCGGCCTTCGTGGTCACCCTCGCCGGCTTCCTCGGCTGGAGCGGCCTGCAGATCTGGCTGATGGGCAAGGAGGGCTCGATCAACGCGCCCACCGGCTCGATCGTGGAGAACCTGACGGCGTACTACTTCGAGGACAAGGCCGCCGCGTACGGCCTGGCCCTCGTGGCGGTCCTCGCCTACGCGGGCTCCCTGCTCCTCGACGCCAAGCGCCGCAAGGCCGCGGCGCTGCCGGCCCGCCCGGTCAGCGAGATCGTGCTGCGCACCGCCGTCGTAGCGATCCTCTGCTTCGTCGTCGCCTACGTCCTGAACGAGCCCGAGGGCGCCCGCGGTCTGCCGCTCGCCCTGGTCCTCTTCCTCGCCGTGCTGGTGATCGCGGACTTCGTCGCCCGCCGCACCCTGTTCGGCCGCAAGGTCTTCGCGGTCGGCGGCAACGCCGAGGCCGCCCGCCGCGCGGGCATCAACGTCGACCGGATCCGGATCCTGGTCTTCGGCCTCTCCGGCATGCTCGCCGCCTTCGGCGGCCTCTTCGTGGCCAGCCTCTCCGGCGGTGCCACCAAGAGCCTCGGCAGCGGCAACACGCTGATGCTGGTCATCGCGGCGGCCGTGATCGGCGGCACCAGCCTCTTCGGCGGCCGCGGCAAGGTCTGGTCGGCACTCCTTGGCATGATCGTCATTCAGTCGATCCAGCAGGGTCTGAACATGATCGGCATGGCCAACGAGATCCAGTTCATGATCACCGGCGCGGTGCTCCTCGCCGCGGTCGTGATCGACTCGGTCTCGCGGAGGACCCAGAAGACCGCTGGTCGCGCGTAGCCTCTGTTACGTACTCCACAGTGCTCGGCGCCGGAGAACCGGCGCCGGGCACTGCTGCGTCTGGCCCTGTGCACCGCCCGTACGCTCAGCGGTGTGTCGGCCACACGTGTGACGCGCAACCCGCCGCCCGATGACCACCGTCGGGGGCGGAACATTAGACTCGACAAATCGGCAAGCTCGACCAGCTCAATGGCAAGGAGGCACGGGTGGCATTGCTGACCCGTATCAGGGGACCGCGCGATCTGGACCGGCTTTCCCCGGAACAGCTGGACCAGCTGGCCGAAGAGATCCGGACGTTTCTCGTGGACGCCGTCTCCAAGACCGGTGGCCATCTCGGCCCCAACCTCGGCGTGGTCGAGCTGACCATCGCCCTGCACCGCGTCTTCGACTCCCCGAAGGACAAGGTCCTCTTCGACACCGGCCACCAGAGCTACGTCCACAAGCTGCTCACCGGCCGCCAGGACTTCTCGAAGCTCAAGATGAAGGGCGGCCTGTCCGGCTACCCCTCGCAGGCCGAGTCCGAGCACGACGTCATCGAGAACTCGCACGCCTCCACCGTCCTCGGCTGGGCCGACGGTCTGGCCAAGGCCAACGAGGTCCTGAAGAAGGACGACCACGTGGTCGCCGTCATCGGCGACGGAGCCCTCACGGGCGGCATGGCCTGGGAGGCGCTGAACAACATCGCCGCCGCCAAGGACCGCCCGCTGGTCATCGTCGTCAACGACAACGAGCGCTCCTACGCGCCCACGATCGGCGGCCTCGCCAACCACCTGGCCACGCTCCGTACCACCGACGGCTACGAGCGCTTCCTCGCCCGCGGCAAGGACATCCTGGAGCGCACCCCCGTCGTCGGGAAGCCGCTCTACGAGACCCTGCACGGCGCCAAGAAGGGCCTGAAGGACTTCATCGCCCCGCAGGGCATGTTCGAGGACCTCGGCCTGAAGTACGTCGGTCCGATCGACGGCCACGACATCGAGGCCCTGGAGTCCGCCCTGACGCGCGCCAAGCGCTTCGGCGGCCCGGTGATCGTCCACTGCCTCACCGAGAAGGGCCGCGGCTACCAGCCCGCCCTCCAGGACGAGGCCGACCGCTTCCACGCCGTCGGCAAGATCCACCCGGACACCGGCCTGCCGATCTCCTCCTCCGGCGCCGACTGGACCGGCGTCTTCGCGCAGGAGATGGTCGAGCTCGGCAAGGAGCGCGAGGACATCGTCGCGATCACCGCGGCCATGCTCCAGCCCGTCGGCCTCGACCGGTTCGCCAAGGCCTTCCCCGACCGGGTGTACGACGTCGGCATCGCCGAGCAGCACGGCGCGGTCTCCGCGGCCGGACTCGCCACCGGCGGACTCCACCCCGTCTTCGCCGTCTACGCGACCTTCCTCAACCGCGCCTTCGACCAGGTCCTGATGGACGTGGCCCTGCACAAGTGCGGTGTCACCTTCGTGCTTGACCGGGCCGGCATCACCGGCACCGACGGCGCCTCCCATAACGGCATGTGGGACATGTCGATCCTCCAGGTCGTGCCCGGCCTGCGGCTCGCCGCCCCGCGCGACGCCGACCAGGTCCGCGCCCAGCTGCGCGAGGCCGTCGAGGTCACCGACGCGCCGACCGTCGTCCGCTTCTCCAAGGGCGCCGTCGGCCCCGCAGTTCCGGCCCTGCGCCGCGTCGGCGGCATGGACGTGCTCCGCGAGGCCGGCACGGACCGGCCCGACGTCCTGCTGGTCTCCGTCGGCGCGCTCGCGCCGATGTGCCTGGAGATCGCCGATCTGCTCGACAAGCAGGGCATCACCACGACCGTCGTCGACCCCCGCTGGGTCAAGCCGGTCGACGAGGCGCTCGCCCCGCTCGCCGAGCAGCACCGGGTCGTCGTCACCGTCGAGGACAACAGCCGCGTCGGCGGTGTCGGCTCGGCCGTCGCGCAGGCCCTGCGCGACGCCGGCGTGGACGTACCGCTGCGCGACTTCGGCATCCCGCCGCGCTTCCTCGACCACGCCTCCCGCGCCGAGGTCATGGCCGAGATCGGTCTGACGGCGCCGGACATCGCCCGCCAGGTCACCGGCCTGGTCTCGCGCCTCGACGGCCTGCCCCGAGCTCTCGACTCCGGCAGCCAGGCCGTGGAACCCGCCCGCGACTGATTCCCGGTCACCGAGCGTCATCATTGGGCCGGTCGGACCACCCCACGGGGTGGCCGACCGGCCCATTCGTGTGAAACCCGTTCCGTCGACAGGCGCCACTCCTTCGGGGTCTCGATCATGGGTGCTGGGACCGACGGTACGGAGGTACGACGGTGAGCACGGACCAGCAGCCGCCACAGGCGAGCACCGGCATGTTCCGGACGAAAACGGTCGAGCAATCGATCCGTGACACGGAGGAACCCGAGCACGCGCTCAAGAAATCCCTTTCCGCCTGGGACCTGACCGTCTTCGGCGTCGGAGTCATCATCGGCACGGGCATCTTCGTGCTCACCGGCAAGGTGGCCAAGGAGAACGCCGGACCCGCCACGGCGCTGGCCTTCGTCGCCGCCGGCATCGTCTGCGCGCTCGCGGCCCTGTGCTACGCCGAGTTCGCCTCCACGGTCCCGGTCGCCGGATCGGCGTACACCTTCGCGTACGCCTCCATCGGCGAACTGCCCGCCTGGATCATCGGCTGGGACCTCGTCCTCGAGTTCGCGCTCGGCACGGCGGTGGTCGCGGTCGGCTGGTCCGGCTACGTGCGCTCCCTGATGGACAACGTGGACTGGCATCTACCGGCCTCGCTGAACGGACCGGACGCCGTCGGCGGCACCTTCGACCTCCTGGCCTTCCTGCTGGTCCTGGTGCTGACGGTGATCCTCGTCCTCGGCATGAAGCTCTCGGCCCGGATCACCGCCCTCGTCGTCGCCATCAAGGTGACCGTGGTCATGATCGTGATCATCGCGGGTCTGTTCTTCATCGTCGGCGACAACTACGACCCGTTCATCCCCGAGGCGGTGACGCCGACCGACGGCGCCTCGGCCTGGGACGCCCCGCTGGTCGAGACGATCTTCGGCTACGAACCGACCAACTTCGGCGTCATGGGCATCTTCACCGCCGCGTCCGTCGTCTTCTTCGCCTTCATCGGCTTCGACGTGGTGGCAACGGCCGCCGAGGAGACCAAGCTCCCGCAGCGCGACATGCCGCGCGGCATCCTGGGCTCGCTGTTCATCTGCACCGTGCTCTACGTCGCCGTCGCGCTGGTCGTGACCGGTATGCAGCACTACTCCGAACTGTCCGTCAGCGCCCCTCTCGCGGATGCGTTCAAGGCCACCGGGCACCCCTGGTACGCGGGTGTGATCAGCTTCGGCGCGGCCGTCGGCCTCACCACCGTCTGCCTCATCCTGCTGCTCGGCCAGACCCGGGTGTTCTTCGCGATGAGCCGGGACGGGCTGCTGCCGCGGTTCTTCTCCATCACGCACCCGCGCTTCAGGACGCCCTACCGGCCGACCATCCTGCTCGGCGTGATCATCGCGATCGTGGCCGGCTTCACCAGCATCAACGAGCTCGCCACCCTGGTGAACATCGGCACGCTCTTCGCGTTCGTGATGGTCGCCTTCGGCGTGATGGTCCTGCGCCGCACCCGCCCGGACCTGCACCGCGCGTTCCGCACGCCGTGGGTGCCGGTGCTGCCGATCGCCTCCATCGCCGCGTCGCTCTGGCTGATGCTCAACCTGCCGGGCGAGACCTGGTTCCGCTTCGCGGTCTGGATGGCCCTCGGCATCGTCGTGTACTTCCTGTACGGCCGCTCCCACAGCCGTCTCGGCAAGGCAGGCCCGGACGCGCTGTACTAGCCCTCCAGGACCGCGCGCGGGCCCACGCACCGGGCCCCGTACTCGCCCACCCGCCGGCGCAGTTCCCGGTCGGCCGTGACCACCAGGCACGGCCGACCGGCCGCGTTCCGGGCCAGGTCCACGATGAGGTCGTCGCCGCTGCCCGGCGCCTCCTCGACCCGTACGCCGGGCACGGACTCCACGCCGCGGGCCCGGCCCTCCACGACCAGCACGACCTCGAAGGGGCCGCCCTCGGGCCCGCCCCCGGCCGCGAGCCGGTCGCGCAGCCGCTCTGCGGCGGCCCGCCGGTCCCTCCACCAGCCGTCGGGGACGGAGCCCACCACGTTGGCGCCGTCGACGATCAGCAGAGGCAGTTCCCGGTCCATGCGGACAGGATGTCAGCCGCCGGTCGCGGGGGACTTCTTCGCCGACGCGGGGATCGGCGCGTCCTCCCGGATCGCCTTCCACAGCCGTGACGCGTTCGGCTCCGCCGCGACGACGCGGTTCGGGTCCTTCTTGTCGTACGCCACCGGCAGCATGATCGTCTCCATGCGGCTCGGGTCGACACCGTTCAGGGAGCGCGCGAACTCGCTGAGCGACTTCAGCGAGTCCAGCTCCGAGTCGGTGGTCAGCGCCTTGGTCGCGGAACTCGCCACCTCGTAGGTCTTGGCCGGGCTCCCGAGCAGGTCCTGCCGCTTGACCTCGGTGAGCAGCGCCATCAGGAACTTCTGCTGGTTACCGATCCGGCCGAGGTCGCTGCCGTCCCCGACGCCGTACCGGGTCCGTACGAACGCGAGGGACTGCGTGCCGTCGAGCTTCTGCGGACCGGCGTCGAGGTCGAGCCCGGCCGCGCCGTTCCTGATGGGCTCCTCGATGTCGACGGTGACGCCGCCGATCGCGTCGACCAGGTCCTTGAAGCCCGCGAAGTCGATCTCCAGGTAGTGGTCGAGCCGCACGCCGCTCATCTTCTCGACGGTCTTCATCACACAGGCCGGACCGTACTGCGCGTACACGGAGTTGAACATCACGCGCCGCGCGGAGGGGGTGCTGCCGCCACCCCTCTTCTCGCACTCGGGCCGGGTCACCAGGGTGTCGCGGGGGATACTGATGGCGACGGCCTCGGTGCGGCCCTCGGGTATGTGGACGACCAGGGCGGTGTCGGCGCGCGCGCCGCTGACCTTCCCGCCGTCCAGCGCCGAGTTGGCCCCGGCGCGCGAGTCGGAACCGAGCACCAGCAGGTTCTGACCGGAGGTCGGAAGCTTCTGCGGCCGGTCGTCGCCGAGCGCCTTGTTGAAGTCGACGCCCTTGATGTTGCTGTCGAGGCTGCTGTACATCCAGTAGGCGGTGCCGCCCGCGGCGAGGAGGAGGACGAGGAGGGTCAGACCGAAGATCTTCAACCCGCGACGTCGACGCCGGGGTCCACGCCGGCCCCGCGATGCGCTGGAATCACTCTGCGTCATGTCGTTCCAATCTCCGGGCCCGGTCGGGTGTCGTGCGTCACCGCACGGCGGCGGTCGCCGCGTTGTGGGGGGACACGCGCTGTGGCCCTGGAGCACGCCCATGGGGCGGTGGAGGGGTCCGGGGCGGCGTCGGCAGGGGCCGACGGCGTGGAGAGATCGTACAGGCCACCGACTAAAGTCCACGAACAGCAGTCCGTCGAACGGATTCGCACATCCTTCAACCTCATCGAACCGTACGCCCGACCCCGCCCCCGAGGCCCCGCTCGCGCCCCCGACCCCGACCTTCCCCGACCCGCTTTCCCTGACCTTTCGACCGGAGTGCTGGACCCATGGCTTATCGAACCGAGGACCCGACCACCCGATCCCGGGAGCAGTTCACCTTCCCGCAGTTGCGCGGCGGCTGGCTGACCCGTGGCGTGGAAGGCCGCTTCAGCGTGTACCTGCCCTGGGGCGGGGAGGTGGTGCGCTGGACCGAGTCCGCCGACGGCAGCTGGAGCGAGGCGGTCTCGCTCGGCGGCGGTGGCCTGCTGCCCATCCTGGCGGTCGGTCAGGGGCCCGACCGCTATGTCCACCTGGTGGGGCTGCGCCCCACGAGCAGCGGTGACGACCACGTCGAACTGGTGCATGCCACCCAGTACCAGACGGGCCGTCCGGCGGCGGAGTGGCGTTCCCTCGGGCATTCGAACGGCCGTGCCCCGTGGACCGGCAACCCGAGCGTGGCGGTCGACGCCAAAGGGTGCGCCTACGTCTTCACCCGTAACGGCGGCGGCGGACTCAGCGTGCGGGCCCAGAAGGAGAGCGGTGGCTGGCACCCGTGGTGGGACCTGAACGGTTGGGGCACGGACCCCTCGCCGGTCGCGGCCGTCAACGGCGCGGGTCTCGTCGAGCTGTACACGGCGACGGCACAGGGGCTCCTGCGGTACGTCCAGGAGGAGCCCGGCGGCGTACCCGTCCGGCAGGACGTGGTGCCCGCGGAGGTGACGTTCGGCACCCTGGCCGCGGTCACCGGGCCTTCGGGGCACGTCTCGCTCTACTACTGCGACAAGGAAGGGCGCGTCTGCGTCTGGTCCCCGGGGCGCTCGCCGCAGGCGATGCCCTTCATCGCCGCCGTGGGCACGGGGCCGCTCGCCGCGTCGCGCTGCCGGATCGACGGCGTCGACTGCACCGTACTGGCCCAGCAGTCCGCCGACGGGCGGCTCTCGTTGGCCGCGTACCCGGCCGAGCAGGAGATGGCCGGCGCCTGGTGGGCGGAGACGGGGCAGCCGCATGGCCCCCTGCTCACCACTCTCGAGCAGGGGCTGGACGGAGGTCTTGTCGCCGCCGCGGTCGGTGAAGGTCCTGTGTTGATCACCACGCGTCAGAAGCGGTCATCCGAAGGAATCCTGCTGGACACGTGGCGTTCAATAATGTGAATATCTTGTGTGCGGCTGGTCAGGGCCGGGGGGCCCGTTCGACCTGTCGCACGCATGTACTAGTCGGGTCCGCGCAGGTGCTCCAGGGGGGGTGCTGAGGTCGACCCTCAGGAGTGCGGCCGCACCCAGCGCTGATGGCGCCGCTGGGTGAGGCCGCACGGCCGTCGTGGGATGGTGCGGAGTTCTGTGGTCAGCAGCCTCAATAACCCTGAGGCGAGCGCGTTGGTGTCGACTTATCGATCGTTGATACCGCTGCGCGCCCGTCGCCGGATCGTGCGTCGCGTGCCCCGGCCGCTGCGCAACGCCGTCATGGGAACGCTCTCCCTCGTCGACTCGATGCGATCCGCCCTGGTCGTCTGGCTCCTCGGCGGCAACCGCCGGCCCGCCAAGCACAGCGTGGACGCCCACCTCCGGGTCGTACGCGTCGGAAAGCGGCACACCTGGGCCGCCGTCGTCCCCGGCGCGACCGCCTGGGCCGCCCGCGCCCGGAACCTCCACATGCTGATCGCCGTCCTCGAAGAGGCCGAGATCGACTACTTCTGCGTCCGCGGCACCTCGAACGACACCCCCTGCGTCGCCGTGCCGGCGCGCCGCCGCGCCGACGTAGAGGAACTCCTCCGGATCGCCTTCGGGCCCGAACCCGGCTATGTCGGCCTTCCCTCCGGCCCCTCTCGGCCCGGCGCCACCGCCAAGAGCTGGCGCCGCGTCAAGGGCGCCGGGGTGCTCCGGCTGGCGTGGCACGTCTGCGACCCCACCGAGACCCTGATCTTCGGTGACGAATCCGGGTGCGACCTCGAGTTCTGGACCGAACGCGACGGCGAGTTGATCGCCCCCAGGCCCAACCGCGTCATGTCCGAGACCCCGGACACCCCCGCGCGCAGCTGGGCCGAGCAGAAGCTGTTCAGCCCGGTCCCTCACGCCTACTACACGGGACACGCCAAGACGCTTCCCGAGTTCACCGCCCCGCTCCCCGGCGACCATCACTTCCCCATCGACGTCGTCTACACCTGGGTCGACGACTCCGACCCCGTGTGGCGGGCCGGCCGCGACGCCGCCCGCCGCGGCACGGGGCCCGGCCGCGCCCTGCACGAGCAGGCCGCCAACGACGCCCGCTACACCAGCCGCGACGAGCTGCGCTACTCCCTGCGCTCGATCCACCAGTACGCGCCGTGGGTCCGCCACATCTACCTGGTCACCGCGGGACAGGTCCCGTCGTGGCTCGACACCGGCTGCCCGGGCATCACCGTGGTCGACCACCGGGACATCTTCAGCGACCACGCCGCGCTGCCGACCTTCAACTCGCACGCCATCGAGAGCCAGCTGCACCACATCGAGGGGCTCTCCGAGCACTTCCTCTACCTCAACGACGACGTGTTCTTCGGCCGCCCGGTCCACCCCGGCCGCTTCTTCCACCCCAATGGCCTGACCAAGTTCTTCATGTCCAAGGCCCTCATCCCGGCGGGTCGGCGCGACCCCGGCGACCTCCCCGTCAACGCCGCCGGGAAGAACAGCCGCGGACTCATTGCGCAGCAGTTCGGCACCGTCATCTCCCAGAAGATGAAGCACACCCCGCACGCGCTGCGCGTCAGCGTCCTCGACGAGATCGAGCGGACGTACCCCGAGGCCCACCTCCTGACGCAGCACGCGCGCTTCCGCTCACCCGAGGACGTACCCATCGCCTCGTCCCTGCACCACTACTACGCCTACCACTCGGCGCGGGCGACGGAGGGCGACATCCGCTACGTCTACATCGACCTCGCCGACGAACTGGCCCAGCGGCGTCTGAACAACCTGGTCGCCCAGCGGAACTTCGACACCTTCTGCATCAACGACACCGTGGTCCCCAAGGACAAGGACGCCCAGGCCCGCATGGTCGACCGCTTCCTCAACACGTACTTCCCCGTCCCCAGCCCCTTCGAGACGACCGACCTCACCGCCATACCCACGCAACGCCAGGCGGCACCGAGCCCGGCAGACACGAGAAGCGCCCACGCATGATGTCCGGACCGAACCGAACGGCGGGGCTGCGCGGCAGAGCCGCCGCCCTCCGCCAGCGGCTCTACGCGCGCGCCGTCGACTGGCGCAGCCGCCTCATGCTGCACGTCTTCCTCCCCCTGCGGGCACAGCGCACCGCACGGCTCCACTACGCGGCCGTCCTCGACGGACAGACCGTCAACTTCCATGCGGAGCTGCCCCGCTCGGCCGGTCTGCCCGACCGGGCGGACATCGTGCTGCGCCGCGGCCGGGTCCGCCACCGCACCGAGGCCCGCGTCTACCGGGGCAGCGCCGACACCGTCCTCATGGACGCCGCCGTCCTGCTCG
This sequence comes from Streptomyces sp. NPDC046712, assembly GCF_040645695.1. NCBI lineage: Bacteria > Bacillati > Actinomycetota > Actinomycetes > Kitasatosporales > Streptomycetaceae > Streptomyces > Streptomyces sp. NPDC046712. Next base: position 95,843 of record NZ_JBEYYW010000028.1, read on the forward strand.
GAGCCGAACTCGGCGGCGCCCCCGTCGCCGACGGCCGCTGGAAGGTACGGCTCCGGCTGCGGCAGGGCCGCCGCTCCAGGACGCTCCCGCTGCTGCTCGTCGAGCCCCCTGTCCCGTACGACGGCCCGACCAAGCCCATGCAGGCGTCGCCCGTCACCGGAGCCCGCTACCGTGTCGGCCGCTCCGTCACCGGCAACGTCCGGATCGTCGCCGCGGCGGCCCGGCCGGGCGCCGAGGTCGTCAAGGTGCACATCGCGCACAGCGGCATCGAGGTCGACTTCCGCCTCCTCGGCACCGAGGTCACCGACCCCTGGGCGGAGTTCACCGCCTCCGGCCGCCGGCTGCGCCAGGACGTGCGCCCGGCCGGGCCCGACACCTGGCGCGTCACCGTCCCCCTCGACGAGATGACCCCACGCAAGGCCCGACCCGAACACTGGGACGTCGCCGTCTGCTCCCAGACGACGCGTCGAATGCGCCTCGGCCGCCGGCTCCACGACGTCCGCAACCCGCTGCGCGTCTTCGCGATGCGCAGCATCGCCGTCACCCCCCGCGGGCAGGCGCCGATGATCGTCCAGCCCCGCTACACCCCGGCGGGCAATCTCCGGGTCACCTGCACCCGTATGCCCGAGGCAGGCTGAAACACCCCATGAAGATCACATTCCTTCTGACCACGGCCGACACCGTGGGCGGCACCGAGCGCGCCATCTTCACCCAGGCGTCCGAGCTCGCCGACCGCCACGACGTGCGGGTCCTCAGCGTCTTCAAGAGCAAGGCACAGCAGTTCTTCTCACCCGACGAGCGGGTTCGCGTCAGCTACCTGGTCGACACCACCGGCACCACGCCCCGGCCGCTGCGCGCCACCGATGTCGACGACTCGATCTGGTCGGGCCTCGCCGCCCAGCCGAGCCGGATCGTCGACCGGGCCTGGGAGGCCGCCTTCAACCGGCTCTCCGACGTCGAGCTCGAACTCGCGCTCCAGGACACCGACACCGACATCCTGGTCACCACCACGCCCGCCCTGATGGCGCTCGCCGTGCACCTCGCCCCCTCCCGGGTGATCACCGTCCACCAGGAGCACCGCGTCTCCGAACTGCGCGGTGCCACCGGCGAGCCGCTGCTGCGTCACTCCGCCCGGCTCGACGCCCTGGCGCTGCTCAGCGAGCGGACCCGCGACTGGTTCGCCGAGACCCTCGGCGCGGCAGCCCCCCGCCTCGAGGTCGTCCCCAACGCGCTGCCCACCGGCTTCCGCCCGCGGTCCACCCTGGAGACCCGCACCGTGGTCATCGCGGGCCGGCTCGTCAGCGAGAAGCGCATCGACCACGCCCTCAACGCCTGGGCCACCATCTCCCGACACCACCCCTCCTGGCAGTTGCGGATCTTCGGTGACGGCCCGCTCAGCGGCGCCCTGCGCCGCCAGATCGACGCCCTCGGCCTGCACGACTGCGTCCAGCTCAACGGCAACTCCCCGCACCTGGCCGAGGAGTGGGCCAAGGCCAGCATCGCCCTCATGACCTCCACCAACGAGGCGTTCCCGCTGGTGCTGATCGAGGCCCAGGCCGCCGGCGTGCCCGTCGTCTCGTACGACTGCCCCAACGGACCGCGCGAGATCATCATCGACGGCCGGACCGGCGTGCTGGTGCCCTCCGGCGACACCGAGGCGCTCACCTCCGTCCTGCTGCGGCTGATCGAGGACCAGCAGCTGCGCCACCAGATGGGCGCCGCGGCCTTCGACTCCATCGGCCGCTTCTCTCCCACCGTCGTCACCGCGACCTGGGAGCGGCTGTTCACCGAACTCCTGGCCGAGCGCGACAGCGGCCGACGCGCCGTGGCCAAGGCAGAACGCGAGGCCGTCCACGCCGTCCACAGCGGCCCCGAGGGACAGGCCGCCAAGGCGGCACCGGCCCCCGCCAGCACCGTCCGCTCCGGCAACCAGCGCACCCTGGAGAACCGCATCCTGTCGGGGAACAGGGGCCTGGTCCGCGACGGCGGCCAGCTGTGCAGACTGCTGGAGTGGGAGTCCCCCTGGGACGTCGTCCAGCACAACCTCGCCCTCGCCGCCAACGCCCTGGACGCAGCACGCATCCCGTACGCGGTGGTCCGTGACCACATGGTCCGCCACACCGTCGCCGTACACGCGTCGTACCGCGAGCAGGTGCTCAAGACACTCGCCGACATGTACGCCTCCGAGGCCGTCTACGCGACCGTGCTCAACGAAGGCCAGCACGCCATCGCCACCGTGCTCGCCGGCCTCGTCAACGACTACCTGGACACGCCCTGCTCAGGCGTCCGCGTCTACCAGAGCGCCGTGTCCCGCTCCCGCACCCTGCGCCTGGGAGCCGTCTACGGCTGCACCATCTCGTTCTGGGACAACGACCCCGAGGACGAGGAGTACCTCAAGGCGCCCGCCCGCACCCTCATCGGCGACCGCATCCCCCTGCGGGCCATGAACCGGTCCACCATGACCCTCGGCGGACGCGCGTACACCTCGATCGCGCCCTTCGGCCACACCCTCCACGGCGACGTCGACTTCCCCGTCGACGCCGTCTACACCTGGGTCAACGGCGGCGACATCGTCTGGCAGGAGCGGAAGAACGCGGTCCTGGCCTCCATGGGCATGGCGACCGAGAGCGCGGCCACCAGCGCGGCCCGCTTCCGCAACCGCGACGAGCTGCGCTACTCGCTGCGCTCCATCGACATGTACGCGCCCTGGATCCGGAACATCTACATCGTCGCCGACAACCAGGCGCCCGAGTGGCTGGACCGGAGCCACCCCCGCGTGCGCGTCGTCGACCACACGGAGATCTTCGGCGACCGCGGACAGCTCCCGACGTACAACTCGCACGCCATCGAGAGCCAGCTCCACCACATCGAGGGGCTCTCCGAGCACTTCCTCTACTTCAACGACGACGTGTTCGTCGGCCGCACGCTCACCCCGAGCATGTTCTTCCTGGGCAACGGCACGGCGAAGCACTTCATGTCGCCCACCTCCGTGCCCATGGCGCCCGCCTCCGACGGCGACGAGTTCAACATGTCGGCGGCCAAGAACAACCGCGCGCTGATCCACGGCTCCTTCGGCCAGGTCCTCGCCCACTCCTTCCTGCACGCTCCGCACCCGCTGCGGCGCAGTGTTCTGGCCGACATCGAGCAGCAGTACTGGGACGCCGTCTCGGTCACCGCCGCGAGCCGGCTGCGCAGCCACAGCGACGTCTCCGTCGCCTCCTCCCTGCACCACTACTACGGCTACCACACCCAGCGCAGCGTCCCCGGATCCATCTCGTGCGGCTTCGTCAACGTGGGCCTGAGCGAGCAGAAGCCCCGGCTGAACAAGCTGCTCTCGGCCCGCCCCAACGACGTCTTCTGTCTGAACGACTACCACGACGGAGACGTCTCCGAGGACGAGCAGGACGCGACCCTCGCGGCCTTCCTGCCGAGCTACTTCCCCGTCGCGAGCCAGTTCGAGGCGGGATCTCCGCGCAACCAGCGCTTCCACGCCGGATACCTGCCGGGATGGCCGCTGTGAACCACACCGACGAAGGGACGACCCCTGTGAGCACCGGCGCATCCGTGGTCCAGATCGTGGCGCATCCGGACGACGACCTCTACTTCATGAACCCGGTCACCTTCCAGGCCATGAAGGCAGGCACGCCCACCACGACGATCTATCTCACCAACGGCGACTCCTACGGCGAGAACCCACGCCCGCTGCAGACCGAGCCGGTCGTCGCCGACCGCGCGGCGTACGGCAAGGCCCGGCAGAACGGCCTCAAGGCGGCCTACGCGACGATGGTCCTCGGCGACCGGACCGCGGCCTGGAAGCCCGCCACGCTCACCACCGTCGCCGGAACCGTCGCCGAGGTCTACTCCCTCGCCGACGCCCCCTGGGTCACCCTCGTCTTCCTCAACATCCGCCAGCACGGCGACCCCGAGGGCCCCGCCCGCTCCCTGCACGTGCTCTGGCACGGCGAGACCGAGCAGGTCCCCACCCTCGTCCCGGCCGGCGGGCTGGTTCCCGAGCCGTACTGGTACACCCGGGCGGGCCTGGTCTCCACGCTGGTCCAGCTCCTCGGTCTCTTCCGGGCCACCACGGTCCGCACCATGGACCCCGACCCCGACCGGCTCGTCCACGACGAGAAGTTCCCCCAGCGCCACGACTTCGGGGACCTCTCCGACCACTGCGACCACACCGCCACCGCGCTCTTCGCCTGGGAGGCCCTGAACCAGTACCAGGGTCCGGGCGACGGACGGAACTTCACCGTCGAGGCGTTCCGCGGCTACTACAACGAGCGCTGGCCGCACAACCTGAGCCCGCAGGCCGTCTCGCTCAAGGAGTTCTTCCTCAACATCTACGGCGCCGCCGACGGCTACGACTGCGGCGACCCGGCCGGCAGCGGCGACTACTCGGTGGGCCTCAACTCCCGTGGCCCGGGCTGGGTGCAGAGCACGGCCCCGCGCTACCCCGTCGGCGTGAACTGGCTGGCCCAGGATGCTCGCGGCCGGCTCACCGCCTTCGCCGTCGTCAACCAGCAGGCCGCCGTGTGGGTCGAATCGGGCCCGGCGACCGGCCAGTGGCGCGGCCCGTTCCTCCTCGGCGGCGGACCGCTCGCACCCGGCCTCGCGGCCCATCTGACCCTCGACGGCCGCTGGACGGTCTTCGCGCAGCGACTGTCCCACCTGGCCGCCGACGACTCCCACGTCCGGGAGATCGTCGTGACCGAACAGACCACCCCCGACGGCCTGTTCACCGAGTGGGCCTCGCTCGGCAACCCGTCGGCCGGAGACCCGCGCCGCGACCGGCACCTGGGCGGCCCCGCCGTCACCCGCGACGGCTACGGCCGGCTGCATCTCTTCGTACGCAACGCGGGACAGGGCCTGCACAGCCGCATCCGGGCCGCCGACGGCACCTGGGGCGAGTGGGACGACCTGCGCGGGTACGACCTCCAGGAGGGCATCGCCCCGCTCACCGCCCACGACGGCCGGGTCGAGGTCTTCGGCGCCAGCCGCGAAGGCGTCTTCCACTGGTCGCAGGGCACCATCGAGGAGACGCTCAACCGGGCCCCGCGCTTCAAGCTGGCCACCGCCGCGGGCCCCTGCACCGCGGTCCTCCAGCCCAACGGGCGCGTGATGACCGTCTACCGCGCCCCGGGCAACGGGCAGATCCTGCTGGCCGAGGAGGACGCCCCCGGCGGACGCTGGAACAGTCCCGCGGCCTCCCTCGGCGGCCGAGGCGGCTTCGGCCCCGTCGTCGCGGCGCCCGGTCCGCACCCCGACTACGGCACCCTGCTGATCGGCCGCAGCGACCTGGGCGGCCTCGCCCACCGCTACCACCCGGCCGAGGGCCCCTGGTCCGAGCTGCCCACCACCGCCCTCGGCGGGGCGATCACCCATGCCCCGGGTGCCGCCTTCGACGCCGCCGGCCACGCCGTCGTCGCCGTCATCGGCCAGGACGCCCGCCTCCACACGGTCCGCGAGACCGCGCCTCGCTCGGGCGCCTTCGGCCCCTGGGCCACGGCCGGCTGATCCCCGCGACGGCACGGCACAGCGCGTACGCGAACGGCCCCGGCACCTTCCTCAGGTGCCGGGGCCGTTCGCCGTTTCGAACCGGGTTACGCCGGGACGCTCGCCACGCCCTGCGCGAGGAACGGCTTGCCGTTCACCCGCTGGGAGACGCCCTCACGGTCCAGGTACGGCGTGATGCCGCCCAGGTGGAAGGGCCAGCCCGCGCCCGTGATCAGGCAGAGGTCGATGTCCTGCGCCTCGGCGACGACACCCTCCTCCAGCATCAGGCCGATCTCCTGCGCCACCGCGTCCAGGACACGGTCGCGGACCTGCTCCTCGGTCAGGACGACATCGCCCTGCTTGAGGAGCGCGGCGACCTCGGGGTCCAGCTCCGGCTTGCCGGAGTCGTAGACGTAGAAGCCGCGCTTGCCGGCCTTGACGACGGCCGCCAGGTTCGGCGAGACGGTGAAGCGCTCCGGGAAGGCGCGGTTCAGGGTCTCGGAGACGTGCAGACCGATCGCCGGGCCGACGAGCTCCAGGAGCACCAGCGGCGACATCGGCAGACCGAGCGGCTCGATGGCCTTCTCGGCCGTCTCGACCGAGGTGCCCTCGTCGATGACGTTCTGGATCTCGCCCATGAAGCGGGTCAGGATGCGGTTCACGACGAACGCCGGGGCGTCCTTGGTGAGGACCGCGGTCTTCTTCAGCTTCTTCGCGACACCGAACGCGGTGGCGAGGGAGGCGTCGTCCGTCTTCTCGCCGCGCACGATCTCCAGGAGCGGGAGGATCGCGACCGGGTTGAAGAAGTGGAAGCCGACCACGCGCTCCGGGTGCTGGAGCTTGGAGGCCATCTCCGACACCGACAGCGAGGAGGTGTTGGTGGCGAGGATCGCGTGCGCCGGGGCGACCGCCTCGACCTCCGCGAACACCTTCTGCTTGACCGACATCTCCTCGAACACGGCCTCGATGATGAAGTCCGCGTCCGCGAAGCCGGCGGCCTTGTCCAGGACACCGGAGACCAGGCCCTTGAGACGGTTGGCCTTGTCCTGGTTGATGCGGCCCTTGCCGAGCAGCTTCTCGATCTCGGCGTGGACGTAGCCCACACCCTTGTCGACGCGCTCCTGGTCGATGTCGGTCAGGACGACCGGCACCTCGAGGCGACGCAGGAAGAGCAGCGCGAGCTGAGAGGCCATCAGACCGGCGCCGACGACACCGACCTTGGTGACCGGGCGGGCCAGCGACTTGTCCGGGGCACCGGCCGGGCGCTTGGCGCGCTTCTGCACCAGGTTGAAGGCGTAGATGCCGGAGCGCAGCTCGCCGCCCATGATCAGGTCCGCGAGGGCCTGGTCCTCGGCGTCGAAGCCCTTCTGCAGGTCGCCGTCCTTGGACGCCTCGATGATGTCCAGGGCGCGGTACGCGGCCGGGGCCGCGCCGTGCACCTTGGAGTCGGCGATGAACCGGCCCTTGGCGACGGCCTGGTCCCAGCCCTCACCGCGGTCGATCTCCGGACGCTCGACCGTCACGGTGCCGTTCAGGACGGAGGCCGTCCAGATCAGCGACTGCTCCAGGAAGTCCGCGCCCTCGAAGATCGCGTCGGCGATGCCGAGCTCGAAGACCTGCTTGCCCTTGAGCTGACGGTTCTGGTTCAGCGAGTTCTCGATGATGACCGAGACGGCCTTGTCGGCACCGATCAGGTTCGGCAGGATCGTGCAGCCGCCCCAGCCGGGGACCAGACCGAGGAAGACCTCGGGCAGCGAGAAGGCCGGCAGGGCCTTCGACACGGTGCGGTAGGTGCAGTGCAGACCGACCTCGACACCGCCGCCCATCGCCGCGCCGTTGTAGTACGCGAACGTCGGGACGGCCAGCGCGGACAGACGCTTGAAGACGTCGTGGCCGCCCTTGCCGATGGCCAGCGCGTCGGAGTGCTGCTTCAGCAGCTCGACGCCCTTGAGGTCGGCGCCCACCGCGAAGATGAACGGCTTGCCGGTGATACCGACGCCGACGATCTCGCCGTTGGCGGCCTCGGCCTCGACCTGGTCGATCGCCGTGTTGAGGTTCGCCAGGGACTGCGGACCGAAGGTGGTCGGCTTGGTGTGGTCGAAGCCGTTGTCCAGCGTGATCAGCGCGAACCGGCCCGCACCCGCGGGCAGTTCGAAGTGACGTACGTGGGCGCTGGTGACGACCTCGTCCGGGAACAGCTCGGCCGCACCCTTCAGAAGCTCGGCGGTGGTGCTCACTTGCCCTCCCAGTGGGGGTTTTCCCAGATGACAGTGGCGCCCATGCCGAAGCCGACGCACATGGTGTTGAGGCCGTAGCGGACCTGCGGGTTCTCCTCGAACTGGCGGGCCAGCTGCGTCATCAGACGCACGCCGGAGGAGGCCAGCGGGTGGCCGTAGGCGATCGCGCCGCCGTACTGGTTGACGCGGGCGTCGTCGTCGGCGATGCCGTAGTGCTCCAGGAACGCCAGGACCTGGACCGCGAAGGCCTCGTTGATCTCGAAGAGGCCGATGTCCTCGATCGAGAGACCGGCCTGGGCCAGCGCCTTCTCGGTCGCCGGGATCGGGCCGTAGCCCATGACCTCGGGCTCGACGCCGGCGAAGGCGTACGAGACGAGGCGCATCTTCACCGGGAGGTTGTTCTCGCGGGCGAAGTCCTCGGAGGCGATGATCGAGGCGGTGGCGCCGTCGTTGAGACCGGCCGCGTTACCGGCGGTGACGTTGCCGTGGACGCGGAACGGCGTCTTCAGGTTCGCCAGCGACTCCAGGGTGGTGCCCGGGCGCATCGGCTCGTCGGCGGTGACCAGGCCCCAGCCGGTCTCGCCGGCCTCGGCGTTGGTGCGGCGGACGGAGATCGGCACCAGGTCGGGCTGGATCTTGTTGTCCGCGTAGGCCTTGGCGGCCTTCTCCTGCGAGCGCACGGCGTACTCGTCGGCGCGCTGCTTGGTGATGCTCGGGTAGCGGTCGTGCAGGTTCTCGGCGGTCATGCCCATGAACAGGGCGGACTCGTCGACCAGCTTCTCGCTCACGAAGCGGGGGTTCGGGTCGACGCCCTCGCCCATGGGGTGGCGGCCCATGTGCTCGACGCCACCGGCGATGACGGCGTCGTACGCGCCGAAGGCGATGGAGCCGGCGACCGAGGTGACGGCGGTCAGCGCGCCGGCGCACATGCGGTCGATGGAGTAGCCCGGGACGGACTGCGGCAGACCGGCGAGGATGCCGGCGGTGCGGCCGAGGGTCAGACCCTGGTCACCGATCTGCGTGGTCGCGGCGATGGCGACCTCGTCGATCTTCGCGGGGTCGAGGCCGGGGTTGCGGCGCAGCAGCTCCCGGATGGCCTTCACGACGAGATCGTCGGCGCGGGTCTCGTGGTAGATGCCCTTCGGGCCCGCCTTGCCGAACGGGGTGCGGACGCCGTCGACGAAGACGACGTCCCTGACGGTACGAGGCACGATGGCTCTCCTCCAGGGTGCGGGATGGCACTGCTGCGGCACGCGGCTAAGCGCGCGCTTGCTCCCCCCATGCTACTTGCGGGTAACCATGCTGCCCAGTCCCTGAGGCGCAAGCGGTGAAGGTCACACGGCGCGGATCTCGCCAGGGCGGCCGCACGCCCCCCGCGTACGCCCGTCCGATCGGAGCGCCACAGCTACCCGATCGGGTCGGACGCCCGGCCGGCACGGTCACGTCGACCGCGTCCGGCGGCCGCCCGGGCGGAGCCTGGCCACGCCCGGGCGACTGTCCCGGGCCCGATCCGAGGGAAACGGAGCACCCATGGCGACCACGATCACCCAGGCGGCACCCACCGTCACCGATCTCTACGTGGAGCACTACTCGACCATTCCGGCGAACGCCGGCGACAAGGTCAAGCTCTTCGTCCGGGAGTACAAGGCGGCCCATGACGGCCCGCGCCTGCCCGTCCTGATGCTGCATGGCCGCAGCGTCGCGGGCGTGGCGGTCTTCGACCTGCCGTACAAGAAGTACAGCTGGGCCGCGGAGCTGGCGAAGGCCGGCTACGACGTCTACGTGATGGAACTGCAGGGCTCGGGCCTGTCCACCCGGCCGACGATGGACGACTACCGAAACGTCAGCCCGGCCGAGAGCCAGCGGAGACTCCTCGTCCCGAACCCGACCGCCACGATCTACACCGGCCCGGTGGAGTACGGCAGCCAGCTGAACAACTCACAGAGCGACTGGGACGAGGTCGGCAAGGTCGTCGACTTCGTTCTCGCTCGAGCCGCCGCCACGAAGCTCGACCTCATCGGCTATTCCGCCGCGGTCCAGCAGCTCGGGCCCTACACCATCATGAACCACGGCAAGGTGCGCAGCCTCTTCCTGGCGGCGCCGATCTTCCCGCCGAACGGCAGGCAGAGCAAGCCCGGGACCGAGTTCGGCGCCCCGGTGCCGCTGCCGGTGTCCGCTCCGGCAGGCGCCTTCGGTTTTCCGATGACGGTGGCCACCAAGGGCGGTCTCGACGTCGTCTGGCAGAGGGACCTGCGCTGTCCCGGACAGCGCGAGGACGGGATCGTCGACGAGGTGTGGAAGGCGATGATGTCCGTCGACACGTACGGCGCCGCCTGGGGCGGTCCGGTGGCGGGCTCCCCGGAGGGGCTGAACCGGGTCCGGAACTCCTACTGGTGGGGCTGGAACTCGACCACGGTGAAGCTGCACGACGTCCTCGGCGACAAGGTGCCCGTGTGCATCGTGTACGGGGCGCACGACTCGATCGTCAACACCTCGCCGGACCTCGGCCTGACGTACTTCTCGACGCCCGAGCTCTACCGGAAGATCCCCGGGCAGCAGAAGCTGATGTTCCGGCTCTCCTGCGCGGGCCACCAGCTGCTCTGGGAAAACCATGCGGCCAAGCTGGTGCACACCATGTCCGAGCACTGGCTGAAGCAGAGCAAGGTCGAGGGCGAGACCAGCGGGAGCTACGACAGGGACGAGGACGGGGCCCTCACCCTGCTTGAGCAGTGAGGACCCCGTAGGACGACCGGTCGTACGGCGCCGGCCGTCGGCTCAGGCCTCGGCGGCCAGCGCCGTGACGAGCAGCGGGGTCACCAGCTCGACCTGCCACTGCCGGGCGCCGTACCCCGCCAGGGCGGCGGCCACGCCCGAAGCGTCGGCCGGGGCCGGCGGCTCCCAGCAGACCCGGCGCACCGTGTCCGGGGTGATCAGGTTCTCCTGGGGCAGGTTCAGCTCCTCCGCGAGGGCCGAGACCGCCGCGCGGGCCGCCGACAGGCGGGCGGCCGCCGCCGGGTCCTTGTCCGCCCAGGCGCGCGGCGGCGGGGGACCCGCGACCGGCTGGCCGGGCTGGGGGAGCTCGTTGTCCGGGAGGGCCTTCGCACGGTCCACCGCCGCCTGCCACTGCTCCAGCTGGCGCCGGCCCATGCGGTGCCCGAAGCCCGGCAGCGCGGTCAGCGCGGCGACGTTCGCGGGCACCGAGAGCGCCGCCTCGACGATCGCCGCGTCGCCGAGCACCTTGCCCGGCGAGACGTCGCGCCGCTGGGCGATCCGGTCACGGGCCGTCCACAGCTCCCGTACGACCGCCAGCTGGCGACGGCGCCGCACCTTGTGCATTCCGGAGGTCCGGCGCCACGGGTCCTTGCGCGGCGGCGCGGGCGGGGCCGAGGCGATCGCGTCGAACTCCTGCTGGGCCCACTCCAGCTTGCCCTGCCGGTCGAGCTCCTTCTCCAGTGCGTCACGCAGGTCGACGAGCAGCTCGACGTCCAGCGCGGCGTACCGGAGCCAGGGCTCGGGCAGCGGGCGGGTGGACCAGTCCACCGCGGAGTGTCCCTTCTCCAGGGCGTAACCGAGGACGGACTCGACCATCGCCCCGAGCCCGACCCGCGGGAAGCCCGCGAGCCGGCCGGCCAGCTCGGTGTCGAACAGCCGGGTCGGCACCATGCCTATGTCCCGCAGGCACGGCAGGTCCTGGGTCGCCGCGTGCAGGATCCACTCGGTCCCGGCGAGCGCCTCGCCGAGTCCGGAGAGGTCGGGGCAGCCCACGGGGTCGACGAGCGCGGTGCCCGCGCCCTCGCGGCGCAGCTGGACGAGGTAGGCGCGCTGGCCGTAGCGGTAGCCGGAGGCGCGCTCGGCGTCCACGGCGACGGGGCCGCGGCCGGCGGCGAAGGCGGCGATCACGTCGGCGAGGGCCTCGTCGGTCGCGACGACGGGCGGAATGCCCTCACGGGGCTCCAGCAAGGGGATCGGCAGCCCGTTCGCAGGGACGTCGTCGTCCGGGGGAGCGCCCCCGGTGGTTCGCAGTGCTGTGTCTGCTGCGGTCTCTTGGGCGTCGGTCACGTGTCAAGGGTATCTGTGAACGGCAAGCGCCTGTCGACGGAACGTTCCGTCGACAGGCGCCGATCTTTCGTCAACCGTTCAGGGGTCGGATTGGGCCCGGTGGAGCGGCTCGTCCGGGGCCTCGGGTGGGGTGCCGTCCGGGTCGGTCAGTGGATGATCCCGGTGCGCAGGGCCACCGCGACCATGCCGGCCCGGTCCCCGGTGCCGAGCTTGCGCGCGATCCGGGCGAGGTGGCTCTTCACGGTCAGCGCGGACAGGCCCATCGAGACGCCGATGGCCTTGTTCGACTGGCCCTCGGCAACCAGCCGGAGCACCTCGACCTCGCGGCCGGAGAGCTCGCGGTAGCCGCCCGGGTGGCTCGGGGCACCCGGGGGGCGGCGGTGGCCGAGACGGGAGGCTGCGGCGCCGATGGGGGCGGCGCCGGGGCGGGTGGGGTGCCCGATGTTCGTACGCGTACCGGTGACGACATAGCCCTTGACGCCACCGGCCAGTGCGTTGCGCACGGCGCCGATGTCGTCGGCCGCGGAGAGGGCGAGGCCGTTGGGCCAGCCCGCGGCGCGGGTTTCGGACAGCAGCGTGAGGCCGCTGCCGTCGGGGAGGTGGACGTCGGCCACGCAGATGTCGCGCGGGTTGCCGACGCGGGGACGGGCCTCTGCGATGGACGACGCCTCGATGACGTCTCGTACTCCAAGGGCCCACAGGTGGCGGGTGACGGTGGAGCGGACGCGCGGGTCGGCCACGACGACCATGGCGGTCGGCTTGTTGGGGCGGTAGGCGACCAGGCTTGCGGGCTGCTCGAGGAGAACGGACACACGGCCTCCTGGGGAGATGCGGGACGGAGCCGGCTCGGGGAAGAAGCCGGGGGCGAACCCGTGCGGTGAAGGGGTCATTGACTCCTTCGGCAGCTCGGGCGCCCGCCTTTAGGGAAAGATCACGATTTGGTGAGTAATAATTCGGGCAATTCGGACGCGTGATCGATCATCCTACGAGTGAGCCTCCGTCCGGAGGACTCCGGAACGCGCCGCTACGGCTGCTGCGGACCCCTGCGCTGGGGCAGCGAGACGACCCCCGCGCCCGAGTTCGTGCCCGCCCCCGGCTCGGGGTTGGACGGCGGCAGACCCGCGATCTGGCAGAGCAGATCGCACCAGGCCGCCAGGTGTGCCCCGGTGTCCGGCACGCCCCCCACGCCCTCCTGCGGCGTCCACGAGGCCCGGATCTCGATCTGCGTCGCGGGGCGGCGCTCCGCGAGCCCGCCGAAGTAGTGCGAGCCCGCCTGGGTGACCGTTCCGCTCGCCTCCCCGTACGCGAGGCCGCGCGCCTCCAGCGCGCCGGTGAGCCAGGACCAGCAGACCTCCGGCAGCAGCGGGTCCGCCGCCATCTCCGGCTCCAGCTCCGCCCGGACCAGCGTCACCAGCCGGAACGTGCCCTTCCAGGCGTCGTGCCCCGCCGGGTCGTGCAACAGGACGAGCCGCCCGTCGGCCAGATCCTCCTCGCCGTCGACGACGGCCGCCTCCAGTGCGTACGCGTACGGGGCGAGCCGCTGCGGTGGCCGGGTCGGGTCGATCTCGATCTCCGGCCGCAGCCGGGCCGAACGCAGTGCCTCGACCGCCCGCCGGAAAGCGGGCGGCACCGGGTTCGACTCCCTGGTGCCCGCCGTGTCGCCCGCTCCTTCGTCGCCGTCGGAATGATCGGAAAAATGTCCCTGAGCCGCAGCCATGCGGGGAAGAGTAGGCGGAATGGGGGCCTCGCGCAGGGAGGGACACCCGGCCCGGGCGAGCGGCTTCCCGCCACATGCGAAGATTCTGGTCGTGAGTGCCAATGACAGCCCCGTGGGCCAGCAGACGAAGCAGCAGTCGCGGACGCACGACTCCGCGTTCCTCAAGGCATGCCGGCGCGAGCCCGTGCCGCACACCCCCGTCTGGTTCATGCGGCAGGCCGGGCGCTCCCTGCCGGAGTACCTGAAGGTCCGCGAGGGCATCCCGATGCTCGAGTCCTGCATGCGGCCCGAGCTGGTCACAGAGATCACGCTGCAGCCCGTGCGCCGCCACAAGGTGGACGCGGCGATCTACTTCAGCGACATCGTCGTCCCGCTCAAGGCCATCGGCATCGACCTCGACATCAAGCCGGGCGTCGGACCGGTCGTCGCCGACCCGATCCGCACCCGCGCCGACCTGGACCGGCTGCGCGACCTGACCCCCGAGGACGTCCACTACGTCACCGAGGCCATCGGGATGCTCACCGGCGAGCTGGGCTCCACCCCCCTCATCGGATTCGCCGGCGCGCCTTTCACTCTCGCGAGCTACCTCGTGGAGGGTGGTCCGTCCCGCAACCACGAGCACACCAAGGCGCTCATGTACGGCGACCCGCAGCTGTGGGCCGATCTGCTCGACCGCCTCGCCGAGATCACCTCCGCCTTCCTCAAGGTCCAGATCGAGGCCGGCGCGTCCGCCGTGCAGCTCTTCGACTCCTGGGTCGGCGCCCTGGCCCCCGCCGACTACCGCCGCTCGGTGATGCCCGCCTCCACGAAGGTCTTCGACGCGGTCGCCTCGTACGGCGTCCCCCGGATCCACTTCGGTGTCGGTACGGGCGAGCTGCTGGGCCTCATGGGCGAGGCGGGCGCGGACGTCGTCGGCGTCGACTGGCGCGTCCCGCTGGACGAGGCCGCCCGACGCGTCGGCCCCGGCAAGGCGCTCCAGGGCAACCTGGACCCCGCGGTGCTCTTCTCCACGCAGGAGGCCGTCGAGGCCAAGACGGACGAGGTCCTGGCCGCCGCGCAGGGGCTCGAGGGACATGTCTTCAACCTCGGCCACGGCGTGCTGCCGACGACCGACCCGGACGCGCTGACGCGCCTGGTCGAGTACGTCCACACGAACACGGCCGTCTGACGGCACCCCACGGCACGGCCCCGGCCCGCCACCCCGTTCGGGGTGGCGGGCTGATGACCTCACGCCCCTTGTCCTTGCCGAGCACATCGGCGGTCGAGCCGGGCTG
>NZ_JBEYYW010000029.1:0-107568 GCF_040645695.1 Streptomyces sp. NPDC046712
GCGGTGCGTGGGTGTTGGTTCCGCACGCCCCCCCCCCGCCCGGCGGGTCCGGCCGGCCGGGGCGCCATCGGCGCCGAGCCGGCCTTTTCCGTGACGGGGGCCGGGGGCCACCGGGCCTCTGGCCGTGGCATGGTCATGTCCGCCCACTGTCCGTAGCATCGCGTCACACATGCAACATGCCTTTCGGAGTCGGGGGATGTACATGGACGAGCTGCACGCGTGGGCCAACGAGCCGGGCGCCGTGTACCGATCGGCGCGGGACATGGTCGTCGTCCACGGCGGCGTGACCGAGCACCATCACGAGCACTACCACTCCGGTGGCGAGTACTCCACGAGAACCTCCACGCCCTCGGCGGGCGAGGACTCCCCCTACCCGGGACTGCGCGCGTTCGACACCGACGAGGCCGAGTGGTTCTTCGGCCGGGAGGCCCTCGTCGGCAGGGTCATGAACCGGCTCGAGCTGTGCGTGGCCGATCACAGCCCGCTGGCCGTCGTGGCACCGTCCGGCGCGGGCAAGTCGTCCCTGCTCCGCGCGGGTGTACTGCCGGGCCTCGCCCAGGGCCGCCTACCGGGATCCCGGCACTGGCCGCAGCTGCTCCTGACCCCCACGGCCGAACCGCTCGCGGCACTCGCCTCGGGTCTCGCCAGGCTCACGGGAGCCGAACCGGCGCTGGTCACCGAGGCGATGGAGGCCGGTCGGCTCACCGCTCTGGTACGCGAACGGCTCGATCTGCCGCCGGACCGCCGGGTCGTGCTCGTCGTCGACCAGCTGGAGGAGCTCTTCACCGTCTGCCAGGACGAGTCCGTCCGCCGCCGCTTCGTCGACGTACTCGCCGAGCTGACCGGCGCGGCACCGCCCCAGGGCGAGGCACCCGGCAGCGAGGGCCCCGTGGCCCTGGCCGTCTACGGACTGCGCGCGGACTTCTACGGCTCCTGCAGCGCCTTCCCCCATCTGCGCGACGCCCTGGTGGACCGTCAGGTCATCGTCGGACCGATGAACGACGACGAGGTCCGCCAAGCGGTCACCAGGCCGGCCGAGCGCAGTCGTCTGACGCTCGCGCCCGGTCTCGTGGACGTCGTGCTGCGCGATCTGCGTGGCACGGCACCGCGGGACGACGGCGCGTACGAGGCCGGCCGATTACCCCTCCTCGCGCACGCGCTGCGGGCCACCTGGCTGGAGCGCCGAGGCGACACGCTGACCGTGGACAGCTACCGCGACACCGGCGGCATCGACGGCGCGGTGGCGGCCACCGCCGAGGAGGAGTTCGGGAAGCTGACCCCGTCCGCTCAACGGGCCGCACGGCTGATGTTCCTCGGTCTGGTCAGGATCGGCGAGAACGGCGAGGTGACCCGGCGCCGGCGGACCCGCGCCGACCTGCTGCTCGCCGCCGCCGACCCGAAGGAGGTACCCGATCTCGCGGAGCGCTTCACGCGCGCCCGCCTGCTCACCCAGGGTGTGGAAGGGCGGGAGGGCACGGTCGTCGTCGAGGTCACCCACGAAGCACTGCTGCGGGCGTGGCCCCGGCTGCGCCATGAGTGGATCGGGGCGGGCAAGAGCGGCGAAGCGGTGCGGCAGGAGGTGGAGGAGGCGGCCGTGGCCTGGGAGCGCGGGGGCCGCAAGGACACGACGGCACTGTTCCGGGGAGCCAGGCTGGAACTGGCCCGCTCCTGGGCCTCGGGGGCGAGCCCGGAGGATCTGACGCCGCTGATCGCGGAGTTCCTCGCCGCCTCCGAGCGGCAGCAGCGCCGAAGCCGCCGGCTCCGGCGCGGAGCGGTGGCCGCCGTCACCGCACTGGCGGTCCTGGCCTCGGGTCTCGCGGCGTTCGCGTTCGACCAGAGCCGCAACGCCGTCGAGCAGCGCGACAACGCCATCTTCGACCGGGTCAGCGCCGAGGCGGACCGCCAGCGGGAGACCGACGGAGCGCTGGCCGCGCAGCTCGACCTCGTCGCCCATCGGATGCGCCCGACCGACCGGCTGCACACGCGGCTGATGACGGCGGCGAATTCGGTGCTGCCCACCACCCTGCCGGGCCATTTCGGCACGGCCCCACCGATTGCGTTCGGCCCGGCGGGACACATGGCCACCGGCGGGAGCTCCCTGCGGTTCTGGGACACCAAGGACCCGGCCCGTCCGGTGCCTCTGGCCGGCGAACCCGGGGCGGGAAAGGGCGTTACCGCGTCCGCGATCGCGTACAACGCGAGGGGCGACCTGCTCGCCCGTGGCGGAGGGGACAGCAAGGTACAGCTCCTGGACGTCTCCGACCCCAAGCGCCCTGTGGCGCTCACGGCGCCTTGGGCGGTGGACGGGCGGGGCATGGTGGGGAACCTGCAGTTCAGCCCGGACGGCCGGACGCTGGCCGTTGTCGACATGGATCCCGTCGGCAGCAAAACGAGCGCTACCGTACAGCTGTTCGACATAAGCGATCCGAGGCGCCCTCGGAAGGCGAGCACGGTGGTGTCGGTCGAATGGCAGCACATCTCGTCCGTGGCATTCAGCCATGACGGCCGCACCCTCGCCGTCACCGGGGGCACGGGACGCCCCGGCAGCGACCGCAGACTGCTCGCGCGGCTGTGGAACGTGTCGGATCCGGCCCGCCCGACTGCGCTCGGCGGCGAGCTGGGCGAGCATTCGGGCATCGTCAACAAGGCTGTCTTCAGCCCCGCCGCGCCGGTTCTGGCCACCGCGGGCGGCGACGGAAGGGTGCGGATCTGGGACGTGTCGGACCCGCGTCGGCCGAAGTTGAGCATCACCTTGTTCCTCGGGACGCCGGCCGACTCCATCGCGTTCAGCCGTGGTGGCCACATGCTCGCCACCGGGGACAACGCCGGGAACATCAACATCTGGAACGTGGGAGCCCCCGCACAGACCAGAGCGCTCGTCCCCACCCTGCGCGCGCACAGCACGCTCGTGACCAATCTCGCCTTCGACTCCACGGGGCGCACGCTCGTCAGCAGCGGCGGGGACGGCAAGGTGCGTCTGTGGCGACGGCCCACGAGCCTTTCCGTCCTGGGCGGCGGCCAGGCGGCCGAAGCCCTGGCGATGACCGACGACGGGCGGCTGCTCGCGGTGGCCTCGGGCGCCTACGTGACCTTGTTCGACCTCTCCGACCCGGCGCGCCTGGTTCACATCGGAGGACTGACGGGGTCCTACGGCACTCTGTCCTCCCTTGCCTTCATGCCGCGCAAGCGCGGCTCGTCGGGTACGTCGCAGAGGAACGTGCTCGCCACCGGCGGCTGGCGCGGCGACGTCCGGCTGTGGGACGTGTCCGCCCCCGCCCGGCCGGTGGCGATCGGCAACTCGTTGGCGGGGCAGACGCAACCGGTCTCCGCGCTGGCCTTCGGCGCCGACGGGAGCACGCTGGTCGCGGCGTCGATGGACCTCGACGGCGGTTACGCCGGCGGCCTGCGCGCCTGGAACGTGTCCGATCCGGCGCGCCCCGCCCCGCTCGGCGGCGAGCTGGACAGCGAGGAGTTGGCGACCAACGCCCTGGCCGTCGGAGGCCGGTCGGGCCATGTCTACTCGGCGCAGGCGTGGGGCGACGTCCGGTCCTGGCGAACGGGCGAGGGAACCGCTCCCGTCGCGGACGGCCGCGCGCTCGGCTCCGAGGCGGTCATCTCCCTCGACGCCCATCCGCGCGCCCCACTGGTCGCGACCGGTGGTGCGGACAGCCGGATCAGGCTCTGGGACGTGTCCCGGCCGTCCTCCCCCAAAGCTGTCGGCAAGCCGCCGCTCAGCGGAGGCGCGGTGTGGAGCGTCGGCTTCGCCCCGGACGCCACCATGCTCGCGAGCGGCAACTCCATCGGCCAGGTCCGGCTGTGGAGCGTCTCGGATCCCGCTCGCATCACCGCGTACGGGCTTCCCGTCACGGGACACAACTCCCTTGTCAAGGCGCTGCGGTACAGCCCGCGCGGTGACGTGCTCGTGACCGGCGGCGACGACGGCACCGTACGGCTCTGGCAGACCGATCCGGCTCGCGCCCGGGCGATCCTGTGCGCGTCGACGCGCACGGCGATGACCCCCGAGGTATGGAAGGAGTTCGTGTCGCCGGCCCTGCCCTACGACCCGCCCTGCGGAAAGTGACGCCGGTCGGGCGCCCCCACGGCGCCCGTCCCGACTTGCGGTTTCCGTTTGCGTCAACTCCTACGGTCGTCTCTGTGGCCGGAGAGACCGGCCCGGCGAGGGGAGGCACGGCCATGGCCTGGTCGATCGCGGACGTGGCCCGGATGTCCGGGGTAACGTCCCGGACGCTGCGGCACTACGACGAGATCGGTCTGCTGCCGCCCGCGTGGATCGGAAGCAACGGGCATCGCCACTACGAGGAGGCGGATCTGCTGCGGCTGCAGCAGATCCTGCTGATGCGGGAGCTGGGCCTGGGGCTGCGCGAGATCCAGGCGGTGCTGGACAGCCAGGTCGATCAGGTGGCCGTGCTGCGCGAGCACCACCGGCGGCTGCTCATGGAGCGGGACCGGCTGGAGACGCTGGCCCGCACGGTCGGGCGCACCATCGCCGAACTGGAGGAAGAGAAGGACGACGACAGCATGACGAGGATCAACAGGCCGGAGAACCTGTTCGAGGGCTTCGAGGCCCCGGCCGACGAGCCCGAGGTGCGTGAGCGGTGGCCGGAGGCGTGGGCGGAGTCCCGGCCGGCCGTCGAGGGCATGACCGAGGAGGACCAGGAGCGGTGGCAGCGTGAGGTCACGGCGCAGATGATCCGCTTCGCGGAGTTCATGGTGGCCGGCACGCCGGTCGACGACCCGGCGGTGCAGGCCGAGGTGGACGAACACTACCGGGGCGTCTGCCGGTACTGGACGCCGAACGCCGAGGCGTACAAGGGTCTGGGCCGGACCTACGTCGACGACCCGCGGTTCCGCGCGAACTACGACAAGATCGCCGACGGTCTGGCCCTCTACCAGCGCGATGCGATGGTCGCCTACGCCGACGCCCGGCTGAGCTGACCGATCACGCATACCGCCGGGGGGCTGCAGACCCCCGGCGACAGGTGGCTCCCTTCCCCCTCGTCGAGGCCATCACCCCAGTTCGACAGGGGCCCGCACCAGGGAGCCGTACTCGGTCCAGGAGCCGTCGTAGTTCTTGACGTCCGGGTAGCCGAGGAGTTCGTGGAGCGCGAACCATGTGTGCGAGGAGCGTTCGCCGATGCGGCAGTAGGCGATGATCTCCCGGTCGGGGGTGATGCCCTTGCCCGTGTACAGCTCCTTCAGTTCGTCGGCCGACTTGAAGGTCCCGTCCTCGTTGGCCGCCTGTGCCCAGGGGACGTTGGCCGCGCCGGGGATGTGGCCGGGGACCTGTGCCTGTTCCTGGGGCAGGTGGGGCGGCGCCAGTTTCTCGCCGCGGTACTCCTCGGGGGAACGTACGTCGACCATGCGGGCGGCGGACCCGACGCTGTCGAGGACCTCGGTGCGCAGGGCGCGGAACTGGGGGTTCTCCTGGCCCGTCACCGTGAAGTCGGTGCGCCGGTGCTCCGTGACCATCCGGGTCATGCCCCGGCCTTCCAGCTCCCACTTCTTCCGTCCGCCGTCGAGCAGCTTCACCTTGTTGAAGCCGCGCAGCCGGAGGATCCAATAGGCGTACGCCGCGAACCAGTTGTTGTTGCCCCCGTACAGGATCACGGTGGTGTCGTCCGCGACGCCCGCCGCGGCGAGGAGACCGCCGAGCGCGTCCCGGTCCAGGTAGTCACGGCCCACGGCGGTGTGCAGGTCGGTGGTCCAGTTCCAGCCGACCGCCCCGGGTATGTGGGCGTGTTCGAAGGCGGTCGTGTCCTCGTCCACGTCGATGACGCGAACGGTCGGGTCGTCGAGGTGGGCGGCCAGCCACTCGGTGTCCACCAGGGTCTCCGGATGTGCGTAGCCGTTGGTGCCCATCGTCTTCTCCGTTCTCCTGTGCGCTTCAAGCGCCTCATGTGCCTCATCCGTGCGTCATCAGGTCGCCGACACCTCCTCGCACCACCGCCGTGACGGGGATGCCCGCCCGGTCGAGCAGGCTGGCCGCGATGGTCGCCCTGCGTCCGCTGCCGCAGATCGTCCAGACCTCGCGGTCCCGGGGTATCTCGCCCAGCCGCCTGGGCAGTTCGGCGAGCGGGACGGCGTGCGTGCCGGGAATTCCGCCCTCGGGGCGCTGCGGCCGGACGTCGAGCACCCATCGGTCGGCGAGAGAGGCGGCCAGGTCGGCCGCGTCCGCGGTACGGAAGGAGCGCACCGGCCGGCCGGCCTCGCGCCAGGCGTCGACGCCGCCGGCCACATGGCCCGCGACGTTCTCGTAGCCGATCCGCAGCAGCTGGAGCATCGCCTCCTCGACGGCGGCCTCGGCGGGCTCCGGCAGGACGAGGACGAGCCGGGTGCCGAACGGCACGACCTCACCGACCAGGCTCGCGAAGCGCTCGTCCAGCTCGTCGCAGAGGGAACCCGGCAGATGGGCCGCGGCGAAGGTCCGGCGGTCCCGCCCGTCGACGAGTTGCGCACCGCCGCCGATCAGCCCCTCGACCTCGTTCACCGAGAGCGGGCGGACGGCCGGGCGACCGCCGAGCACCTCTGGACCGGACCGGTTGATCGGCGCCATGTAGCGGTAGTACGCGGGGTATGGCGGCAGGCCCGAGAGACGGTCCCGGACGAACTCCTCCTCGTTCCGGGTGCCGAGCGTGGGGTTGGTGCGCCGTTCGTCGCCCATCGTGGTGGTGCGCTTCCCGGACACCGGGCCCGAGACGCACGAGCTGCCCGCGCCATGGGTCGGCAGCACCCGGGTGGCGTCCGGGAGCAGCGAGAGCCGCCGCAGCGAGCGGAACTGCGCCCGGGTGAGCTCCTTCGTGCGGTCGGCGCCGGAGAGGTCGGTACGGCCCGCGCTGCCGACGAGCAGACTGCCGCCGGTGAAGACGGCGGTCGGGGATTCCCGGCCGTTCTCGCAGACCAGGTAGGAGGTGTGCTCGGCGGTGTGCCCGGGTGTCTCCATCGCCCGTACGAGCACGTCACCGACGGTGATCTCGTCCTCGTCGGCGAGCGGCAGGTGGTCGAAGGCGTACGGCGCGCGGGCAGGGCCGGCCACGGTGGCACCGGTGGCGGCGCGGACCTCCAGGGCGCCGGAGACGTAGTCGTTGTGCACATGGGTCTCCAGGACGTACCGGATGCGCACCCCCTTGGCCGTACAGGACTCGATCAGGCCCCAGCTGTCGCGCTGGGGGTCGACCAGCGCGGCCTCGTCGCCGCTGACGAGGAGGTAGCTGGTGTCGCCGAGCGAGGCCGTGGTCAGGGGCTCGATCTCCATCGCGTGGGCGTTCATGCCGTCACCCTGCTCCCGTGTCGTTCCCTGCGCGTTCCCTGTGAGGCCCCGGAGCCGCCGGGAGCGCCGGGTCGCGGGTGCGCCGGTGTCTCAGACGACGACCACGTCGACCGCCGCCACCGGATTGCAGCCGTAGCCCTGGGCGTTCCACGGCGCCCGTGGGGGCTGGGTGTCGCCGTGCGCGTCGGTCGCCCGGGCCAGCAGCCGGTACCGGCCCGGCTTCCGGGGTGTCCACCGGTACGACCAGCTCGTCCAGGCGTACGGCCCGGTCGGCGGCTCGAGGTCGGCGTCGTGCCACTCCGTGCCGCCGGCGCGCTCCTCCCCCGGGCCGTCCTCGTCCTCGTGCTCGGCCCGCACCTCGACCCGTCCCACGGCGAGACCGGCTCCCGACCACGCCCGGCCGCGTACGACGGTCTGCGTGCCGCGCCGGAGGTCGTCGTCCGGCTCGGGGGCGGTGATGAGCGACTTGACCCGGATCGCCGAGACGGGCCCGTCGGGGATGCCCTCCGAGGCGACGTACACGTACTCCTCGGCCTGGAAGACGCCCGTGAAGGGTTCCGTGACGGCCGTGGCCTCGACCAGCCATTTCACGTCGGCGACGGCGTAGCGGCCGGGGACCACGAGGCGGACCGGGGCGCCGTGCTCGGGCGGGAGGGGCTCGCCGTTCATGTGTGTGGCGAGGAGGGTGTCCGGGTGGAGGGCCTCGGCGAGCGGGAGGCTGCGCTCGAAGGCGGCCGGATGGCCGTGCACGCTGCCGGTGTCGGCTCCGGCGAAGACGAACTCGACCGTCTCCGGTGCGACACCGGCGCGCTCGGCGACGAGATGGAAGGGGACGCCCGCGAACCGTGCGCAGCCGACCGCCCGTTGGTCCCAGGGCAGTCCCGGCGGGCGGGGGACCATCTGGGCGCGGCCGTTGCCCGCGCACTCCAGGACGACGTCGAACTCCCGGCGTCCTTCGCGTCCCAGGGCGAGCAGCTCCTCGTAGCCGAGGGTGACCGGCGTGGTCACCGCCCCGCCGATCCGCAGCCGCCAGCGGGCCGCGGGCGTCCGCGGCACCCCGAAGTGGTCCCGCACGAACAGCGCGTCCGCGGGCGTGAGCCGCTCGGTCAGGGCGGCCCTGGGGGTCTGGGCGTTGTACGGGTCGGTGGTCACCGTCTCGGGTGCCCAGGCGGTGGCACCGGGCCCACGAGGAACGGCCGATGCGGTCATGACGGGCACCTCCGTCAGGCACGATCCCGTTCCAGCGTACGTCCGCCCGGGCCGGGCCACCCCACGAGACCGGGGTGGCCCCTCGGGCCCGGTCCGGGGGCGTCCGATTCGTACAAGACCCGCGCTCCCCCACCCGCATACCGTGCCCGCATGAACACACCACGACTCGATGTCATCGGCCTCGTCGTCTCCGACATGGCCGCCTCGCTCGCCTTCTACCGCCGGCTCGGCCTGGAGATTCCCGTCGAGTCCGACACCGCTCCGCACGTGGAAGCCGCCCTGCCCGGCGGGATGCGGATCGCGTGGGACACGGAGGAGGTGATCCGGTCCTTCGACGCCGGCTGGTCCCGTCCCGAGGGCGGCGACCGGATCGGGCTCGCGTTCCGCTGTGCCTCGCCCCAGGAGGTGGACGCCACCTACGAATCCCTGGTCGCGGCCGGGTACCGCGGGCACCTCAAGCCCTGGGACGCCGTGTGGGGGCAGCGCTATGCCGTCGTGCTCGACCCGGACGGGTGCGGGGTCTCCCTCTTCGCCCAGGCCGAGGCGTAGGCGGACAGCGTCGTACCGGCAAGGGCCCGGGTCTCGCGGGCCAGGTGGGCCTGGTCGACGCAACCGGCGCCGAGCGCCGCCTCGGGGTACGGGACCCCCGCCCTGACCAGGGCGAGCGCCCGCTGGAGGCGCAGGATGCGGGCCAGGGTCTTGGGCCCGTAGCCGAACGCGTCCAGTGACCGCCGGTGCAGCTGCCGGGCGCCGAGCCCGACGGCCTCGGCGGTCTCGGCCACCGGCCGGCCGGCCCGGAGCCGCCGGACGACGGCCTGGAGGAGCGGGTCGGGTGCCGGGGCGTCCGCGGCCCGGCGCAGCGCGAGAGCTTCGAGGGCGGCGGCGGGGTCGGGGGCGTCGGCGACGCGTTCGCCGAGCCGCCGCGCCCGGGCCTCGCCCCACAGCGCCCCGAGCTCGACCCGCCGGTCGCGCAGTTCGCTCGCCGGTACGCCGAGCAGCGCGGGCGCGTCACCGGGGGCGAAGCGGATCCCCGCGTAGCGGCGCGCACCGCCCTCGGGGACGTAGGCGACGGTGTCGGGACCCGCGACGAGCAGCCGGCCGTCGCTCCACAGCACGTCCATGCAGCCGTCGGGCAGCACGGGCACCGGTTCGGCGCCTGCGCGGGGCGTGAGGGTCCAGACGACGGCGCCGTCCAGACGTGCGGGGTGTTCCTCATACACCCTTCGAGCGTAGATCCGGTTCTGGGGCCTGGCTCTAGTCCTTCTCCCAGCCGGAGTGCAGGCGCGACTTCACGTCGTCCGGGGGCAGGAACCGCGACCAGCGTTCGGGGAACTCGGACGGCATGTCCGGGTCGTCCTCGTCCACGTCGTCCTCCTCCGCGCGCAGCCGGGCGACGAGGTCGCGGGCCTGCGCGGCGCGGGCGCGGTCGCTGGCCTCGCGGGCGGCGGCGGTGGCGACGGAGGGCCAGACACGGTCGATCGCCGCGTTCACGGCCGCGCCGACGAGCACGGCGAAGGCCGAGATGCCGATCCAGAGCAGGACGGCGATGGGGGCGGCGAGGGATCCGTAGATCGTGGGGCCCTCGACCTGGCTGGTGAGGTAGATCCGCAGCAGGAAGCTGCCGAGCACCCACATTCCGAGGGCCACCAGGGCGCCCGGGATGTCCTCGATCCATGGGGAGCGGACCGGGACGGACACGTGGTAGAGCGTGGTCAGGAAGGCGATGGAGAGCAGGATGACGACCGGCCAGTAGAGGACGGCGACGACTTCCGTGCCCCACGGGATCAGCTCCACCACCCGGTCCGGGCCGACCACGGCGAGCGGCAGGACGACCGCGCCGATGAGCAGCGCCACGAGGTAGAGCAGGAAGGCGAGGAGCCGGGTCTTGACGATGCCGCGGTGCCCGTCGAGCCCGTACATCACCGTGATGGTGTCGATGAAGACGTTCACGGCCCGCGAGCCCGACCAGAGGGCGATGGCGAAGCCGAGGGAGATCAGTTCGGGGCGTTTGCCCTGGGTGACGTCTTCCAGGAGGGGCTTGGCGATGTCGCGGACGCCGCGGTCGGAGAGGACCGTTCCGGCGGCGCGGAGGATGTTCTCCTGGATGCTCGCGACGGTGTCGGTGTTGGTCCAGTCGTCGGCGTAGCCGAGGAGGGCGATCAGGCCGAGCATCAGCGGGGGCAGGGACAGGAGGGTGAAGAACGCCGCTTCGGCGGCGAGGCCGAGGATGCGGTACTCGATGCACGAGTTGACGGTGTCCTTCAGGAGCAGCCAGACCAGCTTCCGCTTGGAGACGTTGCGGTAGAGGACTCGCGCCCGGTGGAGTCTGCCACCGGACCGCCGCTCGGGTGTTTCGTTTGCTGCCTGCACCTCCTTACCGTATCGGCATGGCAGCCAGCACCCACACAGTGACCAACCAGGCTCCGCCCCTGGTGGGATACGACGCGTTCACGTCCGACCGGCCGCTGGCGGAGGCCGTCGAGCGTCATCTGCCGCCCGAGGTCTTCGCGGAAGCGCGCGATCATTTCGTGGCCCAGGGGCAGTCCGTCGGATCGGTGCAGGCGCAGGAGTGGGGGACGCTCGCCAACGAGTACCCGCCGCGGCTGCGGACGCACGACCGGTACGGGCACCGGATCGACGAGGTCGAGTTCCATCCCGCCTGGCACCGGCTCCTGGGGCGCGCGGTCGGTGCCGGTCTGACCGATGCCTGGGGCCGTCCGGGTGGTCATGTGCGGCGCGCGGCCGGGTTCGTCCTGGCGACGCAGAGCGAGGCGGGGCACGGCTGTCCGCTGTCGATGACCCATGCCGCGGTGCCGGCGCTGCGGGCGGAGCCCGCGCTCGCCGCCGTCTGGGAGCCGCTGCTGACCTCGCACGTGTACGAGGAGGGGCTGCGGCCGCCCGGCGAGAAGGCCGGGGTGCTCCTCGGGATGGGGATGACGGAGAAGCAGGGCGGCAGCGACGTACGGGCGAACGCGACCGAGGCGCGGCCGGTGTCCGGCGGCTCGGACGAGTACGTCCTGACCGGGCACAAGTGGTTCTGCTCGGCGCCGATGTCGGACGGCTTCCTGGTCCTCGCCCAGGCATCCCCCTCTCAGGGAAAGGGGGGCCTGACCTGCTTCCTGGTGCCACGGGTGCTCGAGGACGGTACGCGCAACGCGTTCGCGATCCAGCGGCTCAAGGACAAGCTTGGGAACCGGTCGAATGCCTCCGCCGAGGTCGAGTTCGACGGGACGACCTGGGCGCGCCGGGTCGGGGAGGAGGGCCGCGGGGTGCGCACGATCATCGAGATGGTGGCGGCGACCCGGCTGGACTGTGTGCTGGGTTCGGCGGCGCTGATGCGGCAGGCGCTGACGCAGGCCGTGCACCACACCGCGTACCGCGGTGCGTTCGGCGGTCCGCTGATCGACAAGCCGCTGATGCGCAATGTGCTGGCCGATCTGGCGCTGGAGTCGGAGGCGGCGACGGTGCTCGGGATGCGGCTGGCCGCGGCGTACGACTCCGACACGGAGGCGGAACGGGCTTTCGCGCGGATCGCGGTGCCGGCGGCGAAGTACTGGGTGACGAAGCGGTGCACGCCGATGGTGGCGGAGGCGCTGGAGTGCCTGGGCGGCAACGGCTATGTGGAGGAGTCCGGGATGCCGCGGCTGCTGCGCGAGTCGCCGCTCAACTCGATCTGGGAGGGCTCCGGCAATGTCCAGGCGCTGGATGTGCTGCGGGCGCTGCAGAGGGAGCCGATGGCGCTCAACGCGTTCCTGTCGGAGGTCGGGAAGGCCCGGGGCGCGGATCACAGGCTCGACGGGGCGATCAAGGGGATGCTGACGGAACTGGCCGATCTGGAGGGGATCGAGGGGCGGGCCAGGCGGCTCGTGGAGCGGATGGCGCTGGTGTTGCAGGGGTCGCTGCTGGTGCGGTGGGCGCCGGCGGAGGTGGCGGACGCCTTCTGCGCCTCGCGGCTGGGCGGCGACCGGGGCTCGGCGTTCGGGACGCTGCCGACCACGCTGGATCTGCGGGCGGTGGTGGAGCGGGCGCGGGTGGAGGTCTGAGCCGGGCCACGCGGGATTGAAGCGGAGGGTGGTGCTGCGCCGACACGGCACCACCCGCCGCTCGCACCAGCCTCATGCACGAGCCCCGTTGCTACCAGAGTTGCAAAGGGTTGCAGGATTACCAGAATCGGGCGCTGACGGGGTGCTCTGAACGGCACGATGGGCAGCGACACTCCGGCACATCGATCCAGAACAGTGCAGAACCGATACAGCGCCGCGGGTGGCTGGGAGAGACCGATGAAGAACACTCAGCTGAACAACACCCGGCTCGACATGAAGCGGCTCGCCGCCATGGACGCCGCCCAGGCGACCCGCCTGCTCCACCGGGTACGGGAGGAGACGCTCGCCGGCCGCACACCGCCGATCGCGCCCCGCCCGGTCATCGACGCGTCCTGGCAGCGGATGTTCCGGCTCGGGCTGGACCCGGACCAGGGCACCAGCAGCGTGCTGCTCCAGCGGGACGAGTTGGAGGAGCGCCGCCGTACGACGGTGCTCGGTGAGGTGATGCGGACGCTGAGCACCGGGCTCGCCGGGATCGCGGACGCCTCCATGCAGATCATGGTCGTCACCGACGAACAGGGCCGGGTGCTGTGGCGCCAGGGCAACATGGCGGTGATGCGGCAGGCCAACGGGATCTGTCTGGAGGAGGGTGCGGCCTGGACCGAACACACCACCGGCACGAACGCGGTGGGCACCGCGCTCGCGATGCGGCGGGCCGTCCAGGTCCACTCGGCCGAGCACTACGTCCACACGCTCCACAACTGGACCTGCGCCGCGGCACCCGTCCACGATCCGCGCGACCAGCGGCTGTTGGGGATCGTGGACGTGAGCGGGCCGGCCTCCAGCTTCCATCCGGCGACGCTGGCGCTGGTCGGCTCGGTGGCCCAACTCGCCGAGGCGGAGATGCGCGACCGCCATCTGCGGTCCATCGAGCGGCTGCGCTCGGTGGCCGCACCGATCCTGTGCCGGGTGGGCGGCCGGGCGATCGCGGTGGACACGCACGGCTGGACGGCGGCGGTGACCGGGATGGCCCCGGTGGACCGGCTCACGCTGCCCAAGTCCTTCCGCGCCGGGCGGGTGTGGCTGCCGTCGCTGGGGATGTGCGCGGTGGAGCCCCTGCCGGGCGGCTGGCTGCTGCGGGTCGAGGAGGAACAAGGAGCGGTGGACGCCGCCACCGGCGCGCCGAGCCGCGTGGTCCTCGACCTGAGCAGGCCGCGCCGCTGGTCGGTGGCGGTGTCGGGGGCGGCCGGCAGCTGGACGCAGGAGCTGAGCCCGCGCCACGCCGAGCTGCTGTACGTCCTGGCCCTGCACCGCGACGGACGGACGGCGGCGGAGCTGGCCGAGGACGTGTTCGGCGACCGGACGAGGACGGTGACGGTACGGGCGGAGATGTCCCGGGTCCGCCGCAACCTGGCGAGCGTGCTCGCCCACCGTCCGTACCGCTTCAGCGAGGAGGTCGAGGTCGAGGTCGTCACCCCGGCCCACCCGGCCGACCTCCTGCCCCACTCGACGGCCCCTGCGGTCCGCTCCGCCCGCCTGGGCCGGGGGGAGACGGGGGCGACGGCGTAGGCCGGGCCGCGGCATCGCGCCGCGTGGCTCGGGCCGGGGCGCATGCGGCGGCGGCCCGGCGTGGCGGGTGTCAGACCGGCGCACTCAGTTCCTCGGCCCGCGGTGGGTTCGCGCCGCGGACCGCGCAGGTGGCCGCTGCGACCCTGGTGCCGAAGGTGACGGCCTCCTCCAGGGTCCGCCGGTCGAGGGTGTCGAGTCGGCCGCCCAGTACGCCGGCCGTGTGCAGGCGGTGGAGAAGGCCTGCCGTGAAGGCGTCGCCCGCGCCGACGGTGTCGACGACGTCGACGTGCGGGGCGGGGAGGAGGCTGCGGACGCCGTCGTACGAGACGAGGGCGCCGGCCCCGCCGAGGGTGACGACCACGAGGGGGACGCCCGCGCGGTGCCAGGTGTCGCAGGCCGCCTCGGGGGTGGTGCCGGGGTGGAGGTGGGCCAGGTCGTCCTCGCTGAGCCGGAGGATGTCCGCGAGGGCGCACCAGTGCGGCAGCCGGGCGCGGTAGTGCTCGGGGGCGACGAGCAGCGGGCGCACGTTGGGGTCGAGGGAGATCGTGCTGGTGGGGCGCAGTTCGGCCAGGAGCTCTTCGACGGCGGCGGCGCCCGGTGCGCGCACCAGGGCCAGTGAACCGGTGTGCAGACAGTCGGGGTCGAGGCCGCGTACGGGCGCGAGTTCTTGCCGGGTCCACTGCCAGTCGGCGGTGGCCTCGGCGTGGAAGGTGTACTCGGCCGCGCCGTCGGGGCCGAGGCCGGCGATCGCGAGGGTGCTGGGCTCGGCGGCGTCGGGGCAGAGGTCGATGCGGACGCCTGACTCGGCGAGCCGGCGGCGGAAGAGGCCGCCGAAGACGTCACCGGAGAGCCGGGCCAGGAAGTGGGTGGGGGTGCCGAGGCGGGCGAGCGCGACGGCGGTGTTCGCGGGCCCGCCGCCGGGCAGCACGTCGAGCCGGAGGCCCGGTCCCTCGTCGGCGCCGGGGGCACCGGGGGCGGCGAAGGCGTCGGCGACGCATTCGCCGAGGACGGCCACGGGGCGGCGGGTCGCGGTCATGCGGGAGACCTTTCGATGAGGGGCCTTGCGGCCGGGTGGAGAGAGCCGGTCAGTCGGGGAGGACCGCGGAACCCAGCGGGGTCGAGGACGCGCTCCTCAGGCGCAGTTGGCCGCCCTCCGCCGTGAACTCGACCGCCTGGGACTCGCGGTAGCGCGGGTACACCCGGGCGGTGAGGGCCGCGCCGTCCCCGGTGAACACCTCCACCGACGAGCGGTCGACGAAGATGTCGAGGGCCAGCGTGGCGTCCGGGCCCGGTTCGACATGGGTGCGGTACGTCGCGCGCGTGCCGTGACCGGCGCCGGTCGTGTCGAGCGAGAGCGTGCCGTCGGCCTTCTCGTAGCGCAGGACGGTCGCCTCCGCGGCGGAGGCCTTGAGGCGCACGGTGACCGTGTCGGCGGTGGTGCGCCCCAGGTCGAGGACGGCCTTGACGCGTGCCGTGTCACCGCGGCCGAGTCGCCAGGTGCCGTTCACGGTCTTGTCGGTGACGGTGACGGGCGCGCCCGTGGCCAGCGAGTCGGCCGCCGCGACGGGGCGTTGGCCGAGGCGCCCGTCGGCGGTGAGGAACAGTTCGCGGTGGAGGGACTGGGCGCCGGCCCAGCCACCCACCCTCGTGGGCTCCTTGGCGTTCCAGTCGCTCATCCAGGCGGTCATCAGCCGGCGTCCGGTGTCGTCGCGGTAGCTCTGCGCCGCGTAGATGTCGCCGCCGCCGTCGAGGATCCCGTGCCGCTCCGCGCGGAAGCCGCTGCCGTCGTAGTGGCCGACGGCGTACCGCTGGAGCGACTGCCCGCCCTCGTTGGTGGAGTAGAGCAGGACCCATTTGCCGTCGAGCGGGAACAGGTCGGGGCACTCCCACATCGCGCCGGTCGTGCCGTCGCCCTCGGCGAGGACGCCGGTGTACGTCCAGGTGCGCAGGTCGTCGGAGGCGTACAGCTGTACCTTCCCGCGTCCGCCGTCGCCCGATCCGACGACCATCTTCCAGCGGCCGTCGACGGGGTCGCGGAAGAGCTTGGGGTCGCGGAACCCGGCGGACGAGCCGGGCGGAGCCTGGGTGATGACCTCGTTCCCGGGGGTGAAGGTGACCCCGTCCGTGCTGGTCGCCACGGCGACGGTCTCCGGGGTGGCGCCGGGGTGGGCGCCGGTGTCGGTGAACTTCGTGTACGCGACGGTCAGGGTGCCGTCGTCGTCGACGGCGCTGCCGCTGAAGATCCCGCTGTTGTCGGTGGGGGTCGCGCGCGGCGGCGGGGTGAGGGCGACGGGGAGGTCGCGCCAGTGGACGGCGTCGGGACCCTCGGCGTGGGCCCAGTGCATGGGCCCCCACTTGGGGGCGTCGGGGAAGTACTGGCTGAAGAGGTGGTGGCGGCCGCGCCACTGGATCACGCCGTTGGGGTCGTTGATCCAGCCCTGGTAGGGCGTGTAGTGGAACTGCGGACGCAGCGGGTCGGCGGTGAAGTCCCGGGTGGCGGTCGGCTGGTTGGCCTGGCCGAGGGTGCGGAAGGTGAGGCCGTTGTCGTCCCGGGTGGCGGCCTCTCCGGTGCGTACGTCGTCGAGGTTGAGGTGGCCCCAGCCGCCGGTCTTGCGGTCGACGACTTCGAGGTGGACGCCCTGGCCGCGCCAGGCGGAGGTGTCCCAGACGATCCGGACGTACGCCTCGTCCTCGGGGCCGGTCTGCTTGTGGAGCACCTGGCCGTCGCTGTCCCTGATCAGGGCGACGTAGAGGCGTTCGGGGTCCCAGCCGCCGCCGATCAGAAAGCTGATCCGGGCGGGGGCGGCGAAGGAGGTGGAGGTGAGGGTGCCGGTGGCGTCGTCGCCGGCGGCGGCGTAGCCCCAGAGATGGTGGCTGCCCCTGTGCTGGAAGGGGCCTCCCCAGTAGGTGTCGGTGGTGGTGACGGCGGCGGGGCCGAAGGCGGTGCCCTCGGTGACCGTCCAGCCGGTGAGATCTCCGGTGTCGAAACCGGGGTTGACCGGGCCGGTGGCGAGTGGTCGCGGGGTTGCCTGCGGTGCGGGCGGTGCGGCGTTTGCGCTGATGGGGGTGGACGCGGCGACGAGCAGGGCCGCGATGGCGGTCAGTTGCGGTGCGTTCCAGCGGCTCATCCGGAAGCCTCCGTTGCCAACTCGTAACGAGTGAGGGGCATTGACGTTGCTCGCGGCGGAGTCCATCATCCTGGCCAGTCGATGTCAACGTTGACATAAGTCAACGATGACACCCCTGCGTCCCCTGAGGAGCCGCGCCATGAAGCGCACCTTCCGCACCGCACTCCCCCTCACGGCCACCCTGGTGTCCGGAGCTCTGCTGCTCACCGCCTGCGGCGAAGGAGCCAAGGGCTCCGCCGGGGCCGGGGGCAGCGGCGGGCCCGTCAAGGTCGGCCTGATCACCAAGACCGACACCAACCCGTTCTTCGTGAAGATGAAGGAGGGCGCGGAGGGCGCCGCGAAGAAGGCCGGAGCGGAACTCACCACGGCGGCGGGGAAGTTCGACGGCGACAACGAGGGCCAGGTCACCGCGATCGAGAACATGGTCGCGTCCGGGGTCAAGGGCATCCTGATCACCCCCAACGACTCCAAGGCGATCGTCCCCGCGATCGAGCAGGCCCGGAAGAAGGGCGTACTCGTCATCGCGCTCGACAGCCCCACCGATCCGCAGGCCGCCGCCGACGCGCTGTTCGCCACCGACAACCTCAAGGCCGGCGAGCTGATCGGCCGGTACGCGAAGGCCGCCATGGCGGGGAAGACCGCGAAGATCGCCACGCTCGACCTCGCACCCGGCGTCGCCGTCGGACAACTGCGGCACGACGGCTTCCTCAAGGGGTACGGGATCAAGGAGGGCGACCCGGCCGTCGTCTGCTCCCAGGACACCGGCGGCGACCAGGCCAAGGGCCAGACGGCCATGGAGAACTGCCTGCAGAAGGCCCCGGACATCAACGTCGTCTACACGATCAACGAGCCCGCCGCGCTGGGCGCGTACACGGCGCTCAAGGCGAAGGGCCGCGAGAAGGACGTCCTGATCGTCTCGGTGGACGGCGGATGCACCGGCACGGACGCGGTCAAGAAGGGCAGGATCGCCGCCACGTCGCAGCAGTACCCGCTGCTCATGGCCGCCAAGGGCGTCGACGCGGTCGTCGCGTACGCCAAGGACGGCACGAAGGCCTCCGGTTACGTCGACACCGGCGTCACCCTCATCACGGACACGCCGACCTCGGCGGTCCCGGCCAAGGACACGATGTACGGCCTGGAGAACTGCTGGGGCTGAGCCTCCACCCCCCATTCCCCTTACAAGGAGCCCCAGTTGACCACCACCACCGCACCACCCACCACCGCACCGCCGGCCGCGCCCGGGACCCGGACGCGTCGCACGGCGGGCCGGCTGCTCACCCATCCCACCGCGGGCCCGCTCGTCGCCCTGCTCGTCGCCTGCGTGTTCTTCTCCTTCCAGAGCGAGCAGTTCCTCTCCGGCGGCAATCTCTCCCTCGTCGTCCAGCAGGTGATGGTCGTCGGCACCCTCGCCCTCGGCCAGACCCTGATCATCCTCACCGCCGGCATCGACCTGTCCTGCGGCGCCGTGATGGCCTTCGGCTCCATCGTGATGGCCAAGCTCGCCGCCGAGGGCGCCCTCCCGCCCCTCGTCGCGATCGCCGCGGGCATCGGCGTCTGCGCCCTGTTCGGGCTCGCGAACGGCGCGCTCGTCACCTTCGTCAAGCTGCCGCCGTTCATCGTGACGCTCGGGATGCTCAACATCGCCTTCGCCCTCACCCACATCTACTCCGAAGAGCAGACGGTCACCGAACTCCCGGGCCTGCTCACCGGGTTGGGCGAGACCTTCCCGCTGGGACGTACCGACATCACGTACGGCTCGGTGCTCACCATCGGGCTCTTCCTCTGCTTCGCGTACCTCCTCGGCCAGACGGCCTGGGGCAAGCACACGTACGCGCTCGGCAACAGCCCCGAGGTCGCCCGGCTCACCGGTATCCGCACCACCCGTCTCCAGCTCGGCATCTACACGCTGGCCGGGGTGATCTACGGCATCGCCGCCCTGCTGCTGATCTCCCGGACCGGTGTCGGCGACCCCAAAGCGGGCCAGACCGACAACCTGGACGCGATCACGGCGGTGGTGCTCGGCGGCACGAGTCTCTTCGGCGGCCGCGGGGCGGTCCTCGGCACGCTCGTCGGGGCGCTGATCGTCGGCGTGTTCCGCAACGGCCTCCAGCTGATGGGGGTCGGTTCGATCTACCAGACCCTGATCACCGGCGGCCTCGTCATCCTCGCCGTGACCGTCGACCAGTTCTCCCGCAGGAAGGTCCGCCGATGACGCCGCAGGAAAGCCGGCCGACGACCACCGCTCCCGCGGCGACCCCGGTGCTCAAGGCCCGCGGACTCGTCAAGCGCTACGGCCAGGTCACCGCGCTCGACGGCGCCGACTTCGATCTGATGCCCGGTGAGGTGCTCGCGGTCATCGGGGACAACGGCGCCGGCAAGTCCAGTCTGATCAAGGCGCTCACCGGGGCGCTCCAGCCCGACGAGGGAACCCTCGAGCTCGACGGGGCGCCCGTCCGGTTCCGCGATCCGGTGGACGCGCGCCGGCACGGCATCGAGACCGTCTACCAGGACCTGGCGGTCGCGGCCTCGCTCGACATCGCCAGCAACATGTTCCTGGGCCGCGAGGTCCGTCGGCGCGGCCCGCTCGGCTCCGTACTGCGGATGCTCGACAACAAGCGGATGCGCGAGGAGTCCGCCGCGCACATGGCGGATCTGAAGATCGGCCTGCGGTCCCTCACCCAGGCCGTGGAGACGCTCTCCGGCGGCCAGCGGCAGGGCGTGGCGGTGGCCCGCGCGGTCGCCTGGGCGCGGCATGTGGTGGTGATGGACGAGCCGACGGCGGCGCTCGGGGTGAAGGAGTCGGGCCAGGTGCTCGACATGATCCGCCGGGTCCGGGACCGGGGTCTGCCCGTCGTCCTCATCAGCCACAACATGCCGCACGTCTTCGAGATCGCGGACCGGATCCATGTCCAGCGGCTCGGCCGGCGGGTGGCGCAGATCCGGCCGTCGGACCATTCGATGGCGGAGGTGGTGGCGATCATGACCGGGGCCCTGACCGTGGAAGGGGCGGACGGCGGTACGGTCGAGGGCGACCGAGCCTGAAACGACGACGGAGATGCGGTGACCATGGGGAGCACCCGGCGGCCGACCCTGGCCGATGTGGCGGCGCGGGTCGGTGTGACCCCGAAGACCGTGTCCCGGGTGCTCAACGAGGACGGGCCGGTCTCCGAGGCGACCCGGGCGAAGGTGCTCGCGGTCGTCGAGGAGCTGGGCTTCCGCCCCAATCTCATGGCCCGCAACATGCGGGTGGGGGCGCGGGACTCCACGGTCGGCCTGGTCGTGCCGGACATGGGCAACCCCTTCTTCGGCACGGTCGCGGGCGGCGTCGAGGACGTCGTACGGGACCGTGGGCTCACGCTCCTGATGGGGTCGTCGGGCGAGCGTGAGCCGATGGAGCACGCGCTGATCACCACGTTCCTCGCGCGGCGGATCAGCGGCCTGCTCGTCGTCCCGGCGGCCGGCAGCGACCACCGCTTCCTGCGCCGGGAGCGGGAGAGCGGTCTGCCGGTGGTCTTCGTGGACCGGCCGGGCTCGGGGCTCGCGGCGGACGCGGTGGTCAGCGCGAACGAGGAGGGTGCGCGGGCGGGTGTGGCGCACCTGATCGCGCACGGGCACCGCCGGATCGCCTTCATCGGCGACCGGCCGGCCACGCTCTACACCCGCAAGACACGGCAGCGCGGCTACCGGTCGGCGCTGGATGCGGCGGGGATCGGCCACGACCCGGCGCTGGTCGTCACGGCCCACGACCCGTACGCCGCGGGGGTCGCCGTACGGCGTCTCCTTGCGCTGGCCGACCCGCCGACGGCCGTGTTCGCTGCGAACAACTTCGCCTCGCTCGGGGTCGTACCCGCGCTGGCGGAGGCGGGCCGCCGTGACGTGGCCCTGGTCGGCTTCGACGACCTGCCGTTGGCGGCGGTCCTGGAGCCCGGCCTGACGGTCGTGGCCCAGGACCCGGCGGCGGTCGGCCGCGCGGCGGCGGAGCAGATCCTGGCCCGCCTCGGCGGCGACCGCTCCCGCGCGACGACGCACACGGTCCCGGTGCGTCTGATCGAGCGCGGCTCGGGCGAACTGCCGCCGCGGACCGGTTGAACTCCCCCATGTCGCCCCTCGCCCGGCTCCCCGGTCTCGGTGAGGACCGCGTCCCGGTGGAACTTGATCACGTTCCCGAGACGCTCGGCGTGCTGGTCGGCACGGAAGGTCATCGTGCCCGGGCGACGAAGTCCTCGTAGGCGCGGCGCACCCGGTCCTCCAGTTCGGCATGGCCGCTCGCCGCAACGACGCCTTCCTCGCCCTGACCGCCACCGTCGCGCCCGAGCTGCTCACCCCGCCGGTGAGCGTGGCCCGGCTGCTGCTGCACCCCCGGGGCCTGGCGCCCCGGATCGTGAACATCGACGAGTAGGCCCGGCACATCCTCAACCGCCTGACGGCGGAGGGTGTCCAGAATCCGGACAACCGGCTCACGGAACTGCTCGCCGAGCTGAAGCTGGAGGCCTTCCTCCCCGCGGACGAGCGCAGCGCCGCCCTGCTCGCCGAGCTGGGGCCGCGTCGGCATCCGACACATAGGCGTGATGCGATGAAGGCATGCGCATCACTCTGACCACCTGGTCCCTCGAACAGACCTCGCCGTCCGACCTCCGCCCCTCCCCCGCGCCCGAGGGGGACGACGTCACGATCAGGCGCGCCGAGGTGCCCTCGCCGGAGTACAGCCGCTTCCTCTATACGGCGGTCGGTGGCGACATCCGCTGGAACGACCGGCTGTCGCTCACGTACAAGCAGTGGCAGGAGATCGTCGAGAAGCCGGGGTCCGAGATCTGGGTGGCCTACGACCGGGGCACGCCGGCCGGGTACGTCGAGCTCGACCCGCAGGACGACGGCGTCGTCGAGATCGTCTACTTCGGGCTGATCCCGGCCTTCCGTGGGCGCCGGATCGGCGGCCATCTGCTCTCCTACGGCGTTCAGCGCGCCTGGGACCTGGCCGAGCGCTGGCCGGACCGCGAGGAGACGCGCCGGGTGTGGCTCCACACCTGCTCACTGGACGGGCCGCACGCGATGGACAACTATCTGAGGCGCGGGTTCAAGCTCTTCGACACCAAGGTGGAGGAGGTCGAGGAGTCCGAGGCCCCCGGCCCCTGGCCCGGCGCCCACGCCTGACCCCCTTTTCACCCCACCCGCCTCAACTGCCCCACCCCCAGACGTGACCCACGGCACACCGTCTCGCGATGCGGGACGGTCGTGTCCACATTTCGGACGAAGCTGGACTGGGTCCAAAGTCCCGTGACAGGCTTCCGTCATGTCTGGAACTGGAATTGCCTTGGTGAGTCGGCGGCACGTCGACCTCGGCCGCATGTCCAGCGCCATCTGTCCGGCGCGCTGAGAGAACCAGCACCGCCGCGATCTCCTTTTCTGACCCACCCGCTGCGCACCGTCGCGCCGTCACCTGACCCGAGTACGAGTGTGCTGGTCAGAGCCGCCCTCCCGCAGTCCCGAAGGACAAAACGCCATGGCCGCCACCCCTGAAATCCCCGCACCCGCTACGCCCCGCCGCAAGGTGAGCCGTCACCGTGGCGAGGGTCAGTGGGCCGTGGGGCACTTCACCCCGCTGAACGGCAATGAGCAGTTCAAGAAGGACGACGACGGTCTCAATGTGCGGACACGTATTGAGACGATCTACTCCAAGCGTGGATTCGACTCCATCGACCCCAACGACCTGCGCGGCCGTATGCGGTGGTGGGGCCTCTACACCCAGCGCAAGGAAGGCCTCGACGGCACCAAGACCGGTGTCCTGGAGCCGGAGGAGCTGGACGCGGAGTACTTCATGCTCCGGGTCCGCATCGACGGCGGCCGGCTGACGACCGAGCAGCTGCGGGTCATCGGCGAGATCTCGCAGGAGTTCGCGCGCGGCACCGCCGACATCACCGACCGGCAGAACGTCCAGTACCACTGGATCCGTATCGAGGACGTCCCGGAGATCTGGAACCGCCTGGAGGCGGTCGGCCTGTCGACGACCGAGGCCTGCGGTGACACCCCGCGCGTCATCCTCGGCTCGCCGGTCGCCGGCATCGCCGAGGACGAGATCATCGACGGCACCCCCGCCATCGACGAGATCTACCGCCGGATCGTGGGCAACAAGGACTTCTCCAACCTGCCCCGCAAGTTCAAGTCGGCGGTCTCCGGCTCGCCGCTGCTCGACGTGGCGCACGAGATCAACGACATCGCCTTCGTCGGCGTGAACCACCCGGAGCACGGGCCCGGTTTCGACGTCTGGGTCGGCGGCGGCCTCTCCACCAACCCCAAACTGGGTGTGCGCCTGGGCACCTGGGTCTCGCTCGACGAGGTCCCGGACGTCTACGAGGGCGTCATCTCGATCTTCCGCGACTACGGCTACCGCCGGCTGCGCACCCGCGCCCGGCTGAAGTTCCTCGTCGCCGACTGGGGCCCGGAGAAGTTCCGCCAGGTCCTGGAGGACGAGTACCTGAAGCGCAAGCTGACGGACGGACCGGCCCCGGAGCAGCCTGCCGGGCAGTGGCGGGACCACGTCGGCGTCCACAAGCAGCAGGACGGCCGCTTCTACGTCGGCTTCGCGCCGCGCGTCGGCCGCGTCGACGGCACCACGCTCACCAAGATCGCGGAGATCGCCGAGGCGCACGGTTCGGGCCGCGTCCGTACCACCGCCGAGCAGAAGATGATCGTCCTGGACATCGAGGAGGCGCAGGTCGAGTCGATCGTCTCCGCCCTCGAGTCGCTGGACCTGCGGGTCAACCCCTCGCCGTTCCGGCGCGGCACGATGGCCTGCACCGGT
The DNA here is from genome assembly GCF_040645695.1 of Streptomyces sp. NPDC046712. Classification (NCBI taxonomy): domain Bacteria; kingdom Bacillati; phylum Actinomycetota; class Actinomycetes; order Kitasatosporales; family Streptomycetaceae; genus Streptomyces; species Streptomyces sp. NPDC046712. The sequence goes on from NZ_JBEYYW010000029.1 coordinate 24,037, forward strand.
ATCGAGTTCTGCAAGCTGGCGATCGTCGAGACGAAGGCGCGCGGTGCCTCGCTCATCGACGAACTCGAGCGCCGCATCCCCGAGTTCGACGAGCCGATCACCATCAACATCAACGGCTGCCCCAACGCCTGCGCCCGTATCCAGGTGGCGGACATCGGTCTCAAGGGTCAGCTGGTCCTGGACGACGAGGGCAACCGCGTCGAGGGCTACCAGGTGCACCTGGGCGGCGCCCTCGGTCTGGAGGCGGGCTTCGGCCGCAAGGTCCGTGGCCTGAAGGTCACCTCGGCCGAGTTGCCGGACTACGTCGAGCGGGTCCTCAAGCGCTTCCAGGAGGAGCGCGAGGACGGCGAGCGCTTCGCCACCTGGGCGGCCCGGGCCTCGGAAGAGGCCCTGTCATGAGCGAGCGCGCTGCCCCGTTCTACTGCCCGTACTGCGGCGACGAGGACCTGTTCCCGCACGAGCAGGGTCACGGCGCCTGGGAATGCCGGGCGTGCAGTCGAGCCTTCCAGTTGAAGTTCCTGGGGCTCCTCGCCCCGGGCACTTCGAGCAACTCCACTGGAGGGGAAGATATATGACGACGACTCAGGCCACCGAGGCCACCGACCTGAAGGCGCTCGCCGAGCAGGCCGGCCGCGACCTGGAGGACGCCTCCGCGCTGGAGATCCTCCAGTGGGCGGCCGACACCTTCGGCAACCGCTTCTGCGTCACCTCCTCCATGGAGGACGCCGTGGTCGCCCACCTCGCCTCGCGCGCCATGCCCGGAGTGGATGTCGTCTTCCTCGACACCGGCTACCACTTCCCCGAGACCATCGGCACCCGGGACGCGGTCGACGCGGTGATGGACGTCAACGTCATCACCCTGACCCCGCGTCAGACGGTCGCCGAGCAGGACGCCGAGTACGGTCCGAAGCTGCACGACCGCGACCCGGACCTGTGCTGCGCGCTGCGCAAGGTCAAGCCGCTCGAGGACGGCCTGGCCGCGTACAGCGCGTGGGCGACCGGCCTGCGCCGCGACGAGTCCCCGACCCGGGCGAACACCCCGGTCGTCGGCTGGGACGAGAAGCGGCAGAAGGTCAAGATCTCCCCCATCGCCCGCTGGACGCAGGACGACGTCGACGCGTACGTCGCCGAGCACGGCGTCCTCACCAACCCGCTCCTCATGGACGGTTACGCCTCCGTCGGCTGCGCGCCCTGCACCCGCCGCGTCGCGGAGGGCGAGGACGCCCGGGCCGGCCGCTGGGCAGGCCGGACCAAGACCGAATGCGGGCTGCACGGCTGATGACGACCACCACAGAGACTTCCCAGGAGAATCACGTGACCGGTGCCACCATCTGGCTCACGGGCCTGCCGAGCGCCGGCAAGACCACGATCGCGTACGAACTCGCCGGCCGGCTGCGCGGCGAGGGCCACCGCGTCGAGGTGCTCGACGGCGACGAGATCCGCGAGTTCCTCTCCGCGGGCCTCGGCTTCAGCCGCGAGGACCGGCACACCAATGTGCAGCGGATCGGCTTCGTGTCCGAGCTGCTCGCGTCGAACGGTGTGAAGGTCCTGGTCCCGGTCATCGCTCCGTACGAGGACAGCCGCGAGGCCGTCCGCAAGCGTCACCAGTCCGAGGGCACCCCCTATGTCGAGGTGCACGTGGCCACTCCGGTGGACGTGTGCTCCGTACGCGATGTGAAGGGGCTGTACGCCAAGCAGGCCGCGGGCGAGCTCCAGGGGCTCACCGGGGTCGACGACCCGTACGACGAGCCGCGGAACCCCGATCTGCGGATCGAGTCCCAGAACCAGACCGTGCAGGAGTCGGCAGCACAGCTCCACGCGCTGCTCACCGAGAGGGGTCTCGCATGACGACCGCCGTTACCGTGAACGAGGCGACCGACAGCCCGTTCGCGCTGTCGCACCTGGACTCGCTCGAGTCCGAGGCCGTCCACATCTTCCGTGAGGTGGCGGGCGAGTTCGAGCGGCCGGTGATCCTCTTCTCCGGCGGCAAGGACTCGATCGTCATGCTGCACCTGGCGCTCAAGGCGTTCGCGCCCGCGCCGGTGCCGTTCACGCTGCTGCACGTCGACACCGGGCACAACTTCCCCGAGGTCATCGAGTACCGCGACCGCGTCGTGGCCCAGCACGGGCTGCGGCTGCACGTCGCCTCCGTGCAGGAGTACATCGACGCCGGGAAGCTGCGCGAGCGTCCCGACGGGACGCGCAACCCGCTCCAGACGGTGCCGCTGACCGAGGCGATCCAGCAGCACCGTTTCGACGCCGTCTTCGGCGGCGGCCGGCGCGACGAGGAGAAGGCCCGCGCCAAGGAGCGGGTGTTCTCGCTGCGCGACGAGTTCTCGCAGTGGGACCCGCGCCGGCAGCGCCCGGAGCTGTGGCAGCTCTACAACGGCCGCCACGCACCCGGTGAGCACGTCCGTGTCTTCCCGCTGTCGAACTGGACCGAGCTCGACGTGTGGCAGTACATCCAGCGGGAGAAGATCGAGCTCCCCGAGATCTACTTCGCCCACGAGCGCGAGGTGTTCGCCCGCAACGGCATGTGGCTGACGGCCGGCGAGTGGGGCGGCCCGAAGGAGTCCGAGACGGTCGAGACGCGGCTCATCCGCTACCGCACCGTCGGTGACATGTCCTGCACGGGCGCCGTCGACTCCGACGCCCGCACGCTGGACGCCGTGATCGCCGAGATCGCCGCCTCCCGGCTCACCGAGCGGGGCGCGACCCGCGCCGACGACAAGATGTCCGAGGCCGCGATGGAAGACCGCAAGCGCGAAGGGTACTTCTAGCCATGACGAGCACCACCGAGCAGTTCGCCGACGTGGCGGCCACCACCCTGCTGCGCTTCGCCACCGCCGGGTCCGTCGACGACGGCAAGTCCACCCTGGTGGGCCGTCTCCTGCACGACTCCAAGTCGGTCCTCACCGACCAGCTGGAGGCCGTCGAGGCCGCGTCCCTCAAGCGTGGTCAGGAGGCACCCGACCTGGCGCTGCTGACCGACGGTCTGCGGGCCGAGCGCGAGCAGGGCATCACCATCGACGTGGCCTACCGCTACTTCGCGACCCCGCGGCGCCGGTTCATCCTGGCCGACACCCCGGGCCACGTGCAGTACACCCGCAACATGGTCACGGGTGCCTCGACCGCCGAGCTGGCCGTGGTCCTGGTCGACGCGCGCAACGGTGTGGTCGAGCAGACCCGCCGCCACGCGGCCGTCGCCGCCCTGCTGCGCGTGCCGCACGTGGTCCTGGCCGTGAACAAGATGGACCTCGTCGACTACGCGGAGCCCGTCTTCGCGGCGATCGCCGAGGAGTTCACGCAGTACGCGTCCGAGCTCGGCGTCCCGGAGATCACCGCGATCCCGATCTCGGCGCTGGCCGGCGACAACGTGGTGGAGCCCTCCGCCAACATGGACTGGTACGGCGGCCCGACCGTGCTTGAGCACCTGGAGACGGTCCCGGTCAGCCATGACCTGACGGCCTGCCACGCGCGCTTCCCGGTGCAGTACGTGATCCGTCCGCAGACCGCCGAGCACCCCGACTACCGGGGTTACGCCGGTCAGATCGCGGCCGGTGCGTTCCGGGTCGGCGAGCAGATCACCGTCCTGCCGTCGGGCCGGACCTCCACGATCACGGCGATCGACGCGCTGGGCGAGTCGGTCGACATCGCCTGGGCCCCGCAGTCGGTGACGATCCGGCTTGCCGACGACATCGACATCTCGCGCGGCGACCTCCTCGCCCCGAGCGGTGACGCCCCGGCCACCAGCCAGGACGTCGAGGCGACGGTCTGCCACGTGGCGGACCAGCCGCTGACCGTCGGGCAGCGGGTGCTGCTGAAGCACACCACCCGCACGGTCAAGGCGATCGTCAAGGAGATCCCGTCCCGGCTGACCCTGGACGACCTCTCCCAGCACCCCGAGCCGGGGCAGCTGGTCGCCAACGACATCGGCCGGGTCAAGGTCCGTACCGCGGAGCCGCTCGCGCTCGACGCGTACGCCGACTCCCGCCGTACCGGCTCGTTCCTGCTGATCGACCCCGCGGACGGCACCACGCTCGCGGCCGGCATGGCGGGCGAGTCCTTCGCCGGCGCCAAGGCCGCGGCCGTCGCGGAGACCACGGAAGACGAAGGGTGGGACTTCTGAGATGAGCATCGACGTCTACAGCACCTTCGCCAAGGAGGGGGGCCGGGTGGGTTCCGGCGCCCTCGGTGCGGGCCGCGGAGGTGTCGCGCGATGTGCGTGCTGACGCCGATGCGCCGCGTACGCGGCGCGATCCCGCTCCACCTGCTCCACCTCGAACGACATAGACGAAGAAGACTTCGAAGACCCTGAGGGGAACCTTTCGTGCCTGCCTCCCGTACCACCCTGCGCCGCTCCTTCGCCGCCGCCGCGGCTCTGCCGCTGCTGATCGGCGCACTCGCCTCCTGCGGCTACGGCTCCGAGGCCAAGAACGACGAGAAGAAGGTGGCCGCCGAGGGCGAGAAGCTCTCGGCCGACACGGTCCGGCTCGGGTACTTCCCGAACCTGACGCACGCCACCGCCCTGGTCGGCGACCAGGAGGGCATCATCCAGAAGGAGCTGGGCGGCACGCAGCTGAAGGTCTCGACCTTCAACGCCGGCCCCTCCGAGATCGAGGCGCTCAACGCCGACTCGATCGACATCGGCTTCATCGGCCCCTCCCCCTCGATCAACGGCTACACCAAGTCCAAGGGCAAGAACCTGCGCATCATCGCCGGTTCGGCCTCCGGCGGCGTGAAGCTGGTCGTGAACCCGGCCAAGATCAAGACCCTGGACGACATCAAGGGCAAGCGGATCGCGACCCCGCAGCTCGGCAACACCCAGGACGTGGCCTTCCTCAACTGGATCTCGGAGAAGGGCTGGAAGGTCGACGCCCAGAGCGGCAAGGGCGACGTCTCCGTGCTCCGTACGGACAACAAGGTGACCCCGGACGCCTACAAGGCCGGCTCGATCGACGGCGCCTGGGTGCCGGAGCCTACCGCGTCCAAGCTGGTCAGCGAGGGCGCGAAGGTGCTGCTCGACGAGTCCACGCTGTGGCCCGACAAGAAGTTCGTGATCACGAACATCATCGTGTCGCAGAAGTTCCTCACCGAGCACCCGGACGTCGTCGAGGCGGTGCTGCGCGGCTCGGTGAAGACCAACGAGTGGATCAACGCCAACCAGGCGAAGGCCAAGGAGTCGGCGAACGCCAAGCTGAAGGAGCTCACCGGCAAGCCGCTGGGCGCGAAGGTCATCGACGGTGCCTGGCCCTCGATCCAGTTCACCAACGACCCGCTGGCCGCCACGCTCCAGGCCCAGGCGGACCACGCGGTGAAGGCCGGTCTGCTCAAGCAGCCCGACCTGGCCGGCATCTACGACCTGAAGCCGCTCAACAAGGTCCTGAAGGCCGCCGGGCAGCCCGAGGTCTCCGACGCCGGTCTCGGCGTCAAGTAACAAGTCCGCAGCTCATACCCAGGAGGTGACGACCATGGCCACGACCGCGACGCTCGCCAAGGCCGAGGACCGTGCGGCGGTGACGCACGCCGCCCGTATCGAGCACGTCTCGAAGTCCTTCGGCGGACCCAACGGCGGGCAGCTCGTTCTCGACGACATCTCTCTCGATGTCGCCCCGGGCGAGTTCGTCACCCTCCTGGGTGCCTCGGGCTGCGGAAAGTCCACCCTGCTCAACCTGGTCGCCGGGCTCGACCGGCCGTCCGCGGGGTCCATCGAGACCCCCGGCGGCCGGCCGGCCCTGATGTTCCAGGAGCACGCCCTGTTCCCGTGGCTCACCGCGGGCAAGAACATCGAACTGGCCCTGCGGCTGCGCGGGGTCCCGAAGGCCGAGCGCCGCCCGGAGGCGGAGCGCCTGCTCGAGCTGGTGCGGCTCACGGGCTCGTACGGCAAGCGGGTGCACGAGCTGTCCGGCGGTATGCGCCAGCGTGTGGCGCTCGCCCGGGCGCTCGCCCAGGACAGCGATCTGCTGCTGATGGACGAGCCGTTCGCGGCGCTCGACGCGATCACCCGCGACGTGCTGCACGACGAGCTCACCCGGATCTGGCGGGAGACGAAGCTGTCGGTGCTGTTCGTCACCCACAACGTGCGCGAGGCCGTGCGGCTGGCCGAGCGCGTGGTGCTGCTGTCGTCCCGGCCGGGGCGGATCGCCCGGGAGTGGACCATCGACATCCCGCAGCCGCGCCGCATCGAGGACGCCGCCGTGGCGGAGCTGTCCGTCGAGATCACCGAAGAACTGCGTGAGGAGATCCGCCGTCATGGCCAGCACTGATACGACGACGTCGACGGCCGCCAAGGCCGACGACCTGGCCGGTCTGGAGGCGGGCCTCGACGCGCTCGACGCCGTGCAGGTGAACCGCACGCCTCTGCGCGAGGTCGTGCTGAAGAAGGTGCTGCCGCCGGTCACGGCCGTGGTGCTGGTGCTGGTGGTCTGGCAGCTCCTGGTGCTGGCCGAGGTCACCGACGAGTCCAAGCTGCCGGCACCGTCCGCGGTGTGGGACAGCGTGACCACCATGTGGCTGGAGGGCACGCTCCTCGAGGTCCTCTGGACCAGTGTGTCGCGCGCCCTGCTCGGCTTCCTGATGGCGCTCGCGATCGGCACCCCGCTGGGTCTGCTCGTCGCCCGGGTGAAGTTCGTCCGGGCCGCCATCGGACCGGTCCTCGCGGGTCTGCAGTCCCTGCCGTCCGTGGCCTGGGTCGCCCCGGCCGTGCTGTGGATCGGCCTCAACGACTCGATGATGTACGCGGTCATCCTGCTGGGCGCCGTGCCGTCGATCGCCAACGGTCTGGTGGCCGGTGTCGACCAGGTCCCGCCGCTCTTCCTGCGGGCCGGGCGGACGCTGGGCGCGACCGGGCTCAGGGGCGCCTGGCACATCGTGATGCCGGCCGCGCTGCCGGGCTATCTCGCGGGTCTGAAGCAGGGCTGGGCGTTCTCCTGGCGCTCGCTGATGGCCGCCGAGATCATCGCCTCCTCGCCCGATCTGGGTCTGGGGCTCGGTCAGCTGCTCGAGAACGGCCGCAACAACTTCGACATGCCGGGGATCTTCCTGGCCATCATCCTGATCCTGCTCGTCGGTGTCGCCATCGACCTGCTGATCTTCAGCCCGCTGGAGCGCGCGGTGCTGCGCCGCCGCGGCCTGCTGGTGAAGGCCTGACCATGAGCGCCCCCGTTCTCCTCGTCATCGCCCACGGCAGCCGTGACCCGCGGCACGCGGCGACCGTGCACGCGCTGGTGCGCCGTGCCCGGGCGCTGCGGCCGGGGGTGCGCGTGGAGACGGCGTTCCTGGACTTCAACCTGCCGTCGGTGCCCGGGGTGCTCGACCGGCTCGCGGCCGACGGCGTACGGGACGTGGTGGCGCTGCCGCTGCTGCTGACCCGGGCCTTCCACGCGAAGTCCGACATCCCGGCCGTGCTGCGCCAGGCGCCGCCCGGCCTGCGGATCCGCCAGGCGGAGGTGCTCGGCCCGTCGCCGCTGCTGGTCGCGGCGGTGGAGCGCCGGCTGTACGAGGCCGGGCTGACGCCCGGCGCCAAGCGCTCGACCGGGGTCGTCCTGGCCTCGGCGGGCTCCACGGACCCGGACGCGATCGCGGTGATCGCAGCTGTGTCTTCCCGGGGGACAACCCCCGGACCCCCGGCAGCAACCCCCGCGTGGCGCCGGGCGGTCGCCGAGATGAAGCGCTCGACCGGGGTCGTCCTGGCCTCGGCGGGCTCCACGGACCCGGAGGCGATCGCGGTGATCGCAGAAACGGCGCGGGAGCTGCGGCGCACCGGTTGGTGCTCCGTGCGGCCCGCGTTCGCCTCCGCATCTCTCCCCCGTACCGAGGACGCGGTCCGGGCGATGCGCGCCGACGGCGTCCGCCGGGTGGCGGTGGCCCCCTACGTCATCGCCCCCGGCCGTCTGCCGGACCGCATCGCGGCGGGCGCGGCGGAGGCCGACGTCCTGGCGGACGTCCTCGGCCCCTCGCCTGAGCTGGCCCAGCTGCTGATCGAGCGGTACGAGGAGCGCTACGCGCTGCGCACCGAGGGCATCGCGGCACAGGCCGCGGGCTAGGCGGCGCCGGGCAGGCCCCGCCCGGCGATCATGACCGCTCCACGTTCTCGGAGTGACCTGCGCCACACGGTGTCACAACGAACGCTCATGCGGTGTCTTAAGGCCGAACCCCGGCGAACGAAGGAGACACCATGACTGAGAACACCGACGTGGTCGTGATCGGTGGCGGGTACGCCGGCGTCATGGCGGCCAATCGCCTGACGCAGCGCGGCGACGTGACGGTGACGTTGATCAACCCGCGTGCGACCTTCGTCGAGCGGATCCGCCTGCACCAGCTGGTGGGCGGGACGAACGACGCGGTCGTCGACTACCGCGAGGTCCTGGGCGAGGGCGTCCGGCTGGTGGTCGACAGCGTGACCCGGATCGACGCGGCGGGGCGCGGTCTGGAGCTGGCGTCGGGTGGCAGGGTCGGTTACGACTACCTGGTCTACGCGGTGGGCAGTGGCAGCGCCGACCCCCGGGTGCCCGGGGCGGCTGAGTTCGCCTATCCGATCGCCGATCTGGAGGAGGCGGAGCGGCTGCGGCCGGTCCTGGACGCCGCGTCCGCTGCGGCTCCGGTGACGGTGGTCGGTGCAGGTCCGACCGGCATCGAGACGGCCGCCGAGCTGGCGGAGGCGGGCCGCGCGGTGACCCTGGTGTGCGGCGGGGTCCTCGGCCCCTACCTGCACGCCCGGGGCCGGCGCTCGGTCGCCGGGCGGCTGGCCAGGCTCGGGGTGAGCGTGGTCGACGGGCCCGACACGAAGGTGACGGCGGTGACCCGCGAGGCCGTGCGGCTCGCCGACGGCCGCGAGCTGCCGAGCGAGGTGACCATCTGGACCGCCGGATTCGGTGTGCCGGACCTGGCGGTGCGCAGCGGGCTGAGCACCGACGCGCTGGGCCGGCTGCTCACGGACGAGACGCTGACCAGCGTGGACGACGAGCGCATTGTCGCGGCCGGGGATTCGGCGGCGCCCTCGGGCCTGCCGCTGCGGATGAGCTGCCAGGCCGCGATGCCGCTGGGCGCACGGGCCGCCGACACGATCCTCAGCCGGATCGCCGGTGAGCAGCCCTCGCCCCTCAACCAGGTGTTCGCCGGCCAGTGCATCAGCCTGGGCCGACGTGCCGGTATCTTCCAGTTCGCCCACAAGCACGATGTCGCGCTGTGGTTCCACATCGCCGGCCGACCTGGCGCGAAGCTCAAGGAGTTCGTGTGCAAGGGCACCGTCAAGCACCTGGCCGATGAGGCGCACAAGCCCGGCGGGTACGGCCTGCACCGCGTGTCGGGAGGTACCAAGCGCCAGGAGCTGCTCCAGGCCAAGCACGGCGAGGCGACGGCCACCGCCGAACCGGCGGCGTGACCAGGTATCGAGGAAAAGGATTCGAGACATGAGCGAGCACGCCACCGACCCGGCGACCGAGGCGTTCATCGCCCACCGCAACCTGCTCTTCACCGTCGCGTACGAGATGCTCGGATCGGCGGCCGACGCCGAGGACGTCCTCCAGGAGACCTGGCTGCGCTGGGTCGACGTCGACCGGGAGCAGGTGCGGGACCACCGTGCCTACCTCGTCCGGATCACGACCCGGCAGGCGCTCAACAGGCTGCGCACCATGAGCCGCCGCAAGGAGGCGTACGTCGGCCCGTGGCTGCCCGAACCGCTGCTCACCGCTCCGGACGTGGCCGAGGACGTCGAACTCGCCGAGAGTGTGTCGATGGCGATGATGCTCGTCCTCGAGACGCTGTCGCCGACCGAACGCGCCGTCTTCGTGCTGCGCGAGGCCTTCGACGTCGGCTACGACGAGATCGCGGTCGCCGTCGACAAGAGCCCGGCGGCCGTGCGTCAGATCGCACACCGCGCCCGCCGGCACGTCGACGCCCGCCGCCCTCGCCAGGTCGTCTCCGCGAGCGAGACCCGGGCGGCTGTGGAGTCGTTCCGGCGCGTGCTCGAAACCGGGAACCCGCAGGACCTGCTCGACGTGCTCGCCCCGCAGGTCGTCCTGATGAGCGACGGCGGCGGCGTCAAGCGGGCCGCGCTGCGGCCGGTTGTCGGCGCCGAGAAGGTGGCCCGCTTCATGACCGGTCTCGCCAAGACCAAGCAGTCGGTCGTCGTCGAACCCACCGTGGTCAACGGCAACCCGGCACTCCTCGTCCACGTGGACGGCGAGTTCGACGGCATCATGGCCATCCATGTCGAGGACGCCCGCATCACCGGCCTCTACTACGTCCGCAACCCGGAGAAGCTGACCCGCATCACATCCGAGAACCCGCTCACCCTGCGATGAACACCGGCGATGAACACCGGTGGCGCGCCGGGACCTTCAGTCCGACGGCGGCCAGGGACCGGCGAGCAGCCGCTCGGCCTCCGCGACGATCGCTTCGGCGAGGTGCTCGCGGGTGCCGCGCCGGACCGCCTCCCAGTCGTTGTACGCCTCGACCGTGTCGACCAGCGGCCGGAGCGCCTGCGGCCGAGCCAGCGCGCCCCAGCCCTCGTACGTGATGATGTCGCCGCCGGCCCCCGGCGCCAGACTGCCGTTCACGATCAGCCGGAGCCACCAGCGCACGAGTTCCCAGCGGGCCGCTTCCCAGGGGATACCGGTGTCGTCGGCGGGCAGGTCCTCGGTCAGGCCCAGCTCGGCCAGGACCTGGTCGAAAAGCGCGTCGGCGTTCTCGTGCTCGGTGCGCAGCAGGCCGGCGAGCAGGGGAAGCGACTCCGCCTCGACGTCGAGCATCAGCGCGGTGAGCCCTGCCTCCACCAGCTGGTGCGGGGAGAGTTGACGGCCGATCAGGCGCTCCAGCGCCAGGATCCGCAGATGCTCGACCGCCTCCTGCGCGGTGACGGCGTACGGGGTGTACGGCGTGGGCGCGGTGACGTCGATGCCCGGACCGCCCGCGACGAAGTACGACCAGAAGTCGACGGTCGTGTGGGCCAGGCGGCTGGTCGATCGGCCGGCGAATTCGCACTGGATGTAGTCGCTGAGGTCGTTCCCGTACATGATGATGTCGGTCTGCCAGACGGACAGCACGGGGTGCCCGGACTCGCCCGCCGTGCCGGGCAGGTAACGGTGTCCGTAGACCGGGACCAGCTGCGGCACGGTCGCCAGCTCCGACCTCGCGACGCGCAGCGCGTCGGATGTCTCCGCGGGTCTCGACGGCCAGGCAGGATGCCAGAACCCGTTGTGCTCCACGTCGAAGAGCACGCCCTCCACCGGCCACGCCAGCCGCTCGGCCAGGTCCTCGGGGTCGCCGTGCCGCCAGTCGGGCCAGTGCGGTGAACCGTGCGGGAGTCCGGCGGCGAGAAAGACCCTGTGGTCCGCCGAGAAGGTGAAGCCGAACCGGGCCTCGATCCCGCCGAGTTCACGGTCGGTGAGGCCCGGCCCGATCTCGGCGCGGAGCAGGTTCTGCAAGGCCCTGGCGGCTTCGAGGGTCAAGGGCGGGGGCGACGGGGTGACCATCCCGTCAGCTTAGGGACGGACCCTGGGGACCTGGGTCCTGGGGTCGCGGCCGCTGGTGGCGAGGGCGCGCTCGAGGTCGGAGGCGTTCTCCGGCAGCTCGACGGGGTCGGCGAAGCCGTCGTACTGGCGGTAGACCTCGGCGTGCTCCTCGACGACCGCGCGCACGAACGTCCCCGTCGCGTCGGGGACGGTGAAGTCCTGGCCGGTGGAGCGGGCCAGGTCCCAGCCGTGCAGGGTGAGTTCCTTGACGATGAGCGAGGCGATCACCGGTGCCGGCATGGTCATGTAACCGGTGCCCACGTCGCCCTCCCAGACGTCCGGCTTCTCCCAGGCCGCGAGCGCCCGGTCGAGCTGGGCCGCGTACCGGTCCGCCCAGTCGGCGTCGGCCGTGAAGTCGCGCTGGACGGTCTCCTCGGGGAGCTGCCGGCGCAGGGCGCGGTGCTCCAGGCCGTGGGAGGAGTAGAGGACGAGGTGGTTGACGAGTTCGCGGACGGTCCAGTCGGCGCAGACGGACGGCCGGCCGAGCTGGTCGGCGGTGACGCCGCGGGCGACGCGGGCGGCCTCGGCGGCGCAGACAGTGAGATGGGTGTGGATGTCGTTCATGCCGCCGAGGCTACGAAGCGTGCGATTGCCCGGTCTTGAAGAATCGCGACAGGGTCGCGCTCAGCCGAAGTCGAGCCCGCCCGTCCGGGTCCGCTTGAGTTCGAACAGGTCGGAGTGGCCGGCGAGCACCCGGAAGCTGTCGAAGAGGTCGGCCGCCTCCCGGCCGCGCGGGATGGCCCGCAGGACCGGCCCGAACCAGACCGTGCCGTCGACGTGGATGGTCGGCGTGCCGACGTACCCGTCGGCCTCCGGGTCCTTGCCGGCGTCGTGGCTGCGCCGGACCGCCTCGTCGTAGGTGTCGTCGTGCGCGGCCTCGGCCAGTTCGGCCGGCAGGCCGAGCTCCGCGAGGGACTCGGCGATCACCGCGTCGAAGTCCTTCTGCTTCTCCTGGTGGATGCGGGTGCCGTACGCGGTGTAGAGCGGGCGCAGGACCTCGTCGCCGTGCTTCTCGGCAGCCGCGGCCGCCACCCGCACCGGGCCGATCGACTTGTCGACGAGCTCCCGGTACCAGTCGGGCAGTTCGTTGCCGACGTTGTGGAAGTACAGGCTCATCACCCGGAAGCGCAGCTCGATGTCGCGGTGCTGCTCGACCTCCAGCATCCAGCGGGAGGTGATCCAGGCGAAGGGGCAGGCGGGGTCGAAGTAGAAGTCGACGACGGTCCTGGGCTGCGTCTCGGTGGTCATGGCAGGAGCCTAGCCAGCGACCGGCCGCCGTCTTCGGTCCATTCACGACTCCGTCAACTGGGCCACTTCCGGCGGGAACCCCGGTGATTGTTGTAGCGTCCATCCATGATCTCGGAGACGTACGCGCTCGGCGGTGACCTTCCCGTACGGCGGCTCGGCTACGGAACGGCCCAGCTCACCGGCCCCGGCTACTGGGGGCCGCGCGGCGAGCGGACGGACGCGGTCGCCGTCCTGCGGCGGGCGGTGGAGCGGGGCGTCACGCTGATCGACACGGCCGACAACTACGGCCCCGGCATCGCCGAGGAGCTGGTCGCGGAGGCGCTGCACCCCTACCGGGACGGGCTGGTGATCGCGACCAAGGGCGGGGTCGTGCGGACGAGCGACAGCGCCTGGCACGTGGAGGGCCGGCCGGAGCGGCTGCGCGCGATGTGCGAGGCGAGTCTGCGGCGGCTGCGGACGGACCGGATCGACCTGTACCAGCTGCACCGGCTCGACCCCGAGGTGCCGATGGCCGAGCAGCTCGGCGCTCTCGACGAGCTGCGCGCGGAGGGCAAGATCCGGCACATCGGCCTGGACTCGGTGACGGCGGAGCAGGTGGCGCAGGCGCTGGCGCTGACGTCCTCGATCGTCTCGGTGCAGAACCGCTTCAACCTCCTGGACCGAGGGTCGGCGGCGGTGCTGGAGGTCTGCGAGGCGCACGGCCTGGCGTTCCTGCCGTGGTTCCCCCTGGCCAACGGCGCACTGACCGGTGAGGCCGCGGCGGCGCTGGACGCGGTGGCGGGGCGGCTGGGGGCGAGCCGGGGGCAGGTCGCGCTGGCGTGGTTGCTGCACCACTCCCGCGTGCTGCTGCCGACCCCCGGCACCGGTTCGCTCACGCACCTGGAGGAGAACCTGGACGCCGCCGCGCTCCGGCTCGACGCGTCCGAGCTCTCCCTCCTGGACGCGCTCGCCGGACTCCCCGTCCCCTCGTGACCGGCGTCAGGCGCTCGTGAGGATGACGAGCTGCTGGGTCGCTCGGGTCATCGCCACATAGCGGTCGACCGCTCCTTCGACGCCCTCGCCGAACGTGTCCGGATCGATGAGGACGACCAGGTCGAACTCGAGCCCCTTCGACAGCGCCGGGGTCAGCGACCGGACTCGGGACGTCTCCCGGAACGAGCCCTCGCCGATGTCACCGGTGCCGATGACGCAGGCGATGCCCTCGGCGTGCGCGTCGAGCCAGGTGTCGAGGATCGCGTCCAGATCCGAGACGGGTCCGTGGACGACGGGGATGCCGTTGCTGCGGATGGAGGTCGGCACGTTGGCGTCGGGGAGCGCGGCCCGGATGACCGGCTCGGCCTCCGTCATGACCTCTTCCGGGGTGCGGTAGTTGACGGTCAGGGAGGTCATGGTGATCCGGTTGAGCCCGACGCGTTCGAGCCGTTCCTCCCACGACTCCGTGAACCCGTGCCTGGCCTGGGCGCGGTCCCCGACGATGGTGAAGCTCCGGGACGGGCAGCGGAGCAGCAGCATCTGCCATTCCGCGTCGGTCAGTTCCTGAGCTTCGTCCACGACGATGTGCGCGAAGGGGCCGGCGAGCAGGTCCCGTTCGGTGGTGGCCAGTTCGGACTCGTCGACCAGGCTGATCTGGGCGTCCTTGCCCCGCAACATCGTCACCAGGCCTTCGCCGTCGTCACCGTCGGCGCCGGAGTCGGACGCGGCGTCGATCAGGTTGTCGACGACCTGCGCCATGCGCTCGCGCTGGGCGGCGAGGGTGGCCTCGTACCGACGCTTCCGCCGGGACGCCTCCGGGTCGCCGAGCCGCTGCCGAGCCGCGTCGAGGAGCGGCAGGTCGGACACCGTCCAGGCCTGGGGGGCCTCCTTGCGCTGGAGCTTGCGCACCTCGTCGCGGTCGAGCCAGGGCGCGCACATCCGCAGGTAGGCGGGGACCGACCACAGGTCGCCGACGAGGTCGGCCGCTTCGAGCAGCGGCCACGCGCCGTTGAGGGTCGTGACCAGCTCCTTGTCCCGCATGAGCGAGGTGCGGAACTGTTCGGGCGAGACGTCGCCGTCGAACTTGTCCATCAGGATCGTGACCAGTTCCTCCCAGATCTGCTCACGCGCTTCGTTGTGCGGAGTTCCTCGGCCCGCCGCCTCGAACGCCTCGGCCCAGTCGTCGGCGCTCAGCCGGATGTCGGCCCAGTCGGTCGTGACCGTCATCCCCTCGGTGGGCGGCTCCTCGTAGAATCTGACGGCCTTCTCCACCGCCTTCACCATGTCCGCGGACGACTTGAGGCGGGCCACGTCCGGGTCGGTCTCGACGGCGGCCGTGGCGCCCTCGTCGACGAGGTCCCGCAGGGTGCAGGTCTGGACGCCCTCCTCGCCGAGGCTGGGCAGGACGTCTTCGACGTACGCCAGGTAGGGCCGGTGCGGACCGACGAACAGCACGCCGCCCTTACGGTGACCGAGCCGCGGGTCGGAGTAGAGGAGGTGGGCGGTGCGGTGCAGGGCGACGACCGTCTTGCCCGTACCCGGACCGCCGTCGACGACGAGCGCACCACGGGACTCCGCCCGGATGATGGCGTCCTGGTCGGCCTGGATGGTGGCGAGCACGTCCCGCATCCGGGAGGACCGGTTGCTGCCCAGGCTGGCGATGAACGCGGACTGGTCGTCGAGCGCGGCATGCCCTTCGAGACCGTCGGCGGTGAACACCTCGTCCCAGTAGTCGCTGATCCGGCCGCGGGTCCAGCGGTACCTGCGGCGGCTCGCCAGGCCCATCGGGTTGGCGTGGGTCGCCGCGAAGAACGGCTCCGCAGCGGGAGAGCGCCAGTCGAGCAGCAGCCGACGGCCGTCGCTGTCGGTGAGGCCGAGCCGTCCGATGTACACGGGCTCGGCGTCGTCCGCGCCGACGACGCGTCCGAGGCACAGGTCCAGTCCGAAGCGACGCAGGGCACGCAGCCGGCCGGTCAGCCGGTGGATCTCCGTGTCGCGCTCCATCGCCTCCCGGCCGATGCCGCCGGGCGCCCTGCGCACGGCGTCGAGACGGTCGGACAGCTCGGTGATCGACTGCTCGAGGCTCTCCGCGATGGCCGCGAAGTGCTGCTCGTCGCCGGCGATCAGGGTCGGGTCGGCCTTGAGGGAGATCGAGTCGGAGAGTTCGAACGCGCTGGTGGTCAGGGGCTGCAAGTGGTGAGTCTCCATTTATCGCAGGTTCCGGCTGAGGCCTGCGATTCTGCGGCATGACCGGGGCCTTGCCGCAAGCCCCCCAGTGCGCTATAAGTTAAGAGTGGCAGGGAGTACGTACTCCCTGCCTTTGTCGTTCTCCGGGGGCGGGACTTCAGTCCCGGGTCATCTCCACGAGCTTGACCACGGTGTTCCAGTTGCGCGTGGTGGCCACGACGCCCTTGACGACGGCGGGCCGGGAAAGCGCCTCGCCGAGCTTGGACCTGCCCAGACCCTCGGGGGCGTAGAGGTAGAGCGCGCGGTCGCCGAGCCGGAACTCCTCGGGCAGGAAGGCGGCCTGGTCGAGGGCGGCGAACCGCTCCGGGCCGACCGGCTCGGAGAAGAACGTGACGTGGAGCTGCTTGCCCTCCAGCTCGGCGGCGGGGAAGGGGCAGGCGTCGGCGACGGCGGCGAGGTACTCCGCGTCGCGGACGAGGCAGTCGACACGGAAGCCGAACCGCTTCTCGATGGCGTTCTCGACGGCGGCGGTGACGTCCTCGTCGCGCTGCTCGTCGGCGTCGGTGGTGAAGACCGCGTTCCCGCTCTGCAGATAGGTCCGGACGTCACGGTGGCCGAGCTCTTCGAGCACTGAACGGAGCTCCGCCATCGGCACCTTGCGGTGTCCGCCCACGTTGATTCCGCGCAGCAGTGCGGCGTACGTCGTCGTCATGGTCACACCATAGGGCGGCCGCCGTGCCCCGTGGGGGAGGGCACGGCGGCCGCCGGTCAACAGGGCGGAGCCGCTACTCGACGATCTTGAGCAGCTTGTTGGCGGTGCCCGCGGAGGGGTTGCTGATCTTGTCCGCCGTCGCTCCGGACACCAGCGCCTGGGCGACCTGGTCCGGGGTGGCGTCGGGGTGTGCCGCGAGGTACACGGCGGCGGCGCCGACGACGTGCGGGGTCGCCATGGACGTACCCGAGATCGTCTTGGTGCCGGTGTCGCTGTCGTTCCAGGCCGAGGTGATCTCCGAGCCGGGGGCGTAGAGGTCCACCACGGAACCGAAGTTGGAGAAGCTGGACTGCTGGTCGTCCTCGGTCGAGGAGGCGACGGTGATCGCCTCCTGGACACGGGAGGGGGAGCCCTGGCCCGCGTCGGAGGACTCGTTGCCGGCGGCGACACCGAAGGTCACGCCGGAGGCGATGGCCTTCTTGACGGCCTCGTCGAGGGCCGGGTCGGCGCCTCCGCCGAGGCTCATGTTCGCGACGGACGGGCCCTGGTGGTTCTTGGTGACCCAGTCGATGCCGGCTACGACCTGCTCGGTGGTGCCGGAGCCGTTGTCGTCCAGGACGCGGACGGCGACGATCTTGGCCTTCTTGGCGACACCGTGGGCGGTGCCGGCGATGGTGCCGGCGACATGGGTGCCGTGGCCGTTGCCGTCCTGGGCCGTGTTGTCGTTGTCGATGGCGTCGAAGCCGTCGGCGGCTCGGCCGCCGAAGTCCTCGTGGCTGACGCGGACTCCGGTGTCGATGACGTACGCGGTGACGCCCTCGCCGGCCTTGTCGGGGTAGGTGTACTTCTTGTCCCCGGCCGTGTCGGCCTGGTCGACCCGGTCCAGACCCCAGGACGGCGGGTCGGTCTGGGTGGCGTTGATGGAGAACTTCTTGTTCTGGACGACCTTGGCGACGGCCGGGTCGGCGGCCAGGCGCTTGGCCTCGGTCTCCGAAAGGTCGTTCACCGAGAAGCCGTTGACGGCGGAGTCGTAGCTACGGCGCAGGGTGCCGCCGTACTCCTTCGCCAGCTCGCCCTTGTCGGCCTTCTCGTCCAGCAGGACGACGTAGCTGCCTGCGACGGCGCCTTCGGCGCCGAGTCCGTAGACCGTCCCGAGGGCGGGCGTGGGGGCCGCGCCGGCGAACGGGCTTGTGAGGACGGTGACTCCGGCCGCGGCCGCGATCGCGGTCGAGACGGCGATGAGCTTCGTCCGGCGGACACGCTTGTGTATTGCCATGAAGAGGGGTCTCCTCGTCAGGATTTGTGGGGGGATGCGCCACTGGAAGGAAAGTCTCCGGTGGCTGCCTCGAAACCCTTGCTCATTGACGAGTGCAAATCAAGACCTACATGCACCTGTGATTTACTCAACAAGGTTTCGTAATAATAAAAGCGGTCAACTTGGGCCAACTCGACGCACGTGTAAGGCCCCCGGGGTGACCGGGGGCCTGGAGTACGACGCCCTACGGCAGTTCGGCCTCGATCAGATCAGCGGCCCGGAGCGCCCCGCCCTCGTTCGCGATCCGTTCCTGGATCTCCTTGGCGCGGAGGGCCACTTCGGGGTCGTCGACAAGGGCGAGGACGGCTTCGCGCAGGCTCTCGGCGGTGGCCTCCTCCATCGGCAGGTGCCGGGCCACACCCAGGGACTGGAGCATGTCCGCGTTGCCGAACTGGTCGACGGCCTGCGGGACCGCGACCATCGGCGTGGCGGTGGCCAGGCCCTCCTGGCTGCCGCCCGCGCCGGCATGGGTGATGAAGGCGTCCGCCTGCTTCAGGATCGCCAACTGGGGTACCCAGGGGTGCACTTCGACATTGGCCGGAATCTCGCCCAGCTCCGACGGGTCGACGAACGCGCCGATCTGGAGCACGACATGCCAGCCCGGCAGGTCCCCGAAGGCTGCAGCGCAGGATTTGTAGAACTCCGGCTGCTTGGTGAAGGCCGAGCCCAGGGAGACCAGGAGCACCTTCTCCGCGCCCGCCGGCCGCTGCCACTCCCCCTGGTCCGCCCGGTCGCCCTGGCAGGCGCCGACGAAGGTGAAGACGGACTCGTCGACCCGATCGGCGTGCGGCTGAAGCGCCTTGGGGATGAGCACGATCGCCCGGCGGGGGCGTGCGATCAGCCGGTCGGGATGGGTGTCGACGCCGTGCTCGGCGAGCCAGTCCTCGAAGCGGGCGTAGTACGCCTTGCCCCGCTCGGAGGCCTTGAGCTCGGCGAACATCGGCTCGGCCACCTCCTCCTCGTAACCCTCCCACGGGACGAGATTCGGCCAGAGTCCCACGGCGGGCACACCCCACCGGTGTGCGAGGACCGGAGCCGGGTAGGCGGTGATGTCGTGGAGGACGAGGTCCGGCCGGTCGGCGTCGAACGCCTCGGCCAGCTGCGGGAGGACGTGCATGGCGTCGCGGAGGAACGGTTCGAGGTTGTCGATCAGTTCGGTGCCCCAGGCGTCCGGATCGTCGTCGGTGGGGAGGGTCGACTCGTATACGACGGGGGTGGCGCCGGTCGCGGCGACCTTATCGGCGAAGGAGGCGGGGATGGCGTAACTGACACGGTGCCCGCGGGCGACGAGCTCGCGGATCACTTCGAGGCTCGGGTTCACATGGCCGTGGGCGGCGATGGAGAACATGGCGATGTGGGCGGGGCGCGGGGTGGTGGTCATGCCGCCACAGTAAACGAGACGAGACGTCTCGTCCAGTCTTTACGGCGGCTCGGGATCCCTGCTCCGGGAACGCCCAGGGAACGGCGGCCGACCAGACTTCGGGACATGAGCGCCGTGGACCCGGCCGGACCGCCGGCCGGCGAGGCGCGGGACCGAGGAGGTCGCGATGAGCACCACGCGACTCACGGTGGGCGACCGGGCCCCCGACCTGGGCTGCGCCACGCTGGGCGGGGAGACCCTGTCCCCGGTCGGGCGGCCGGGGCGGACCGTGATCCTGAAGTTCTACCGCTTCGCCAACTGCCCTCTGTGCAATCTGCACGTACGGGAATGGGTGCGCCGGGCGGACGAGGTGCGGGCCGCGGGCCTGACCACGCTCGCCGTCTTCCACTCCCCCGTCGAGGCCCTGCGCTCACAGCTCCTCAAGGGCGCCGAGATCCCGTTCGACGTGCTCGCCGACCCGGAGAAGCGGCTGTTCCGCGCCTACGGTGTGGAGGAGTCCCTGGGCGGCATGTTCCACGGCAAGGTCATGAGCGACAACATGCGTGCGATGGGCGCCGGCTACCTCGGCATGATGCCGTTCGGCCACGAGGGCGGCATCCGGGGGCATCCGGCGGACTTCCTCATCGGGCCCGACGGGGTGGTCCGCATGGCGCACTACGGGGCCCACTACGCCGACACCCTCTCGGTCGACGCCGTGCTCGCTGCCGCTACGACGCCAACGGCGACGACAACGCCCGCACCGCCGCCAATGGCCGAGCAGCGCCAAGGCGCTCGAAGGTGAGGGCCGCCTCGGCGAGCAGGTCCGCGTCCGTACCCGTACCCGTGCCCGTTCGGGTGTCCGGGGCGGCCGAGGCCGCCTGAACCTTCGAGCGGGCCGACCAGAACGGCTGCCTGGCCCGCTCGTAGAGCCGGGCGGCCGCCAGGAAGTGCGTCCGGGCGACGTCCGGTTCCTCCCGCGCCGCCGCGTGGGCGCCCCGCGCGGTCTCGGCCATCGCGCTCCAGGCCGAGCTGCGGAACATCTCGGCGACCCCGGCCGCCGCCTCGGCCCGCCCGGCGGCGCCCTCGCGGTCGCCGAGCGCCGCGAACGCCTCGGCGGCCAGCGGGTTGAGCAGCGCCGAACAGCTCGGGCAGTTCCCGTCCCGTTCGCACGCCACGGCCGCCGCGTGCACCGACCGCAGCGCCTCGTCAGGAGCCCCGCGCTCCAGGGCGTCGAACGCGGCCGTCGCGTACAGCCGCCCCCAGGCGTGCGGGGCCATCGTCCCGGCCGCGGCGAGCGCCATCCCCCGCTTCAGACAGTCGGCGACCGCGGCGCTGTCCCCGCGCCCGGCGGCGAGTTCACCGAGCCGCTGCCAGGGCAGCACCCCGGATCTGCTGTCGAGCGAAGCGTGCAGGTCCACGCTGCGTTCCAGACAACCGGGGGCCTCGTCCCAGCGGCCCTGGAGCAGAAGCGCCTCGCCGAGGAGACACCACGCGAACGCCTCCGCGCGACGGGCTCCCCTGGCGACGGCCAGGTCGAGCGTGTCGCGCGCGTAGCCCTCCACGCTCTCGAACAGCCCGTCGCCGTACAGGTGGTACTCGCCGATGCAGCAGTGGATGTCGAAGATCCGGGCCAGCTGGGCGTCGGTGTCGGCCGTCGCTCCGAACCGCTCGATCTCCAGCTGGAGCCCTTCCCGCCAGGCGCCCCGGAGGTGGCAGACGATGGCGAGGGTCTCGCTCGCGGCGGCCACGTCCGCGCCGGTGCCGAACCGTTCGGCGGCCTTGAGGCTCGCCTCGGCACGGTCCTGCGCCGCCTCCATGTCCCCCGTCTCGTACAGCCAGGTGGCGCGCGTCCCGGCGATCCTGCCTGTCTCGGCCTCGTCCCCGATGTGCCCGGCGACGGTCTCGGCGGCCCGCAGATGGGGTTCCGCGTCGGCCGGGTGGTGTCCCGCGAGATGGGCGGCGGCGGCCTTGCGGTGCCGTCGGGCGGGCACCACCTCGTCGTCGCCCGGCAGCCGGGCCGCCGTGGCGAAGGCCGCCGCGGCGCCCGCCGCGTCCCCGGAGAGCATCCGCAGGTCCCCGACCTGTTCCCACAGCTCGCCGGTCAGCCCGGCGGGCTCCTCGGCGCGCCCGGCCCTGATCCGCTCGAAGAGCTGCTGCGTGCGGACGTCGGGCACGGCGTCCACCTCGTCGGCGAGGGCCTCGCGCAGCCGTCCGTAGACGGCCAGGGCGTCATGCCGGCGCCCGGCCAGCGCGTGGACACGCATCAGCGCGAAGGCCGCGTCCTCGTCGGTCGAGTCCTCGGCCAGGACGGTGTGCAGCGCGGCGGCGGCCCCGTCCAGGTCCGCCCGGGCCTCGAGCAGTCGGGCGTGGCCGACGAGAAGTCCCAGGTGTTCGGCGCGCAGGGCCTCGCGCCGGTCCGCCGTCCACTCCTCGTAGCGGAACTCGGGCAGCAGCTCGCCGCCGTACCGCTCGAGCGCGGCTTCGTAGGCGCCGGGGTCCTTCTTCCCGCGTGCGGCGAGGGCGGCCGTTTCGAAGGCGTCCACGTCGATCTCGGTGAGCGCCGGGGCGAGGAGCAGCCGCTCGTCGGCGGAGACGATGTACGTGTAGGTGGCGGCGGGGTCGGGGTCGAGCACCCGGCGTGCCTCGTGGAGGGCCTTGCGCAGCTGGTTGGCTCCGGCGGCGGGGGACAGCTCGGGCCACAGGGCGTCGAGGAGCTGTTCGCGGTGGAGCCGGTGGCCGGGTGCGAGGGCGAGCAGAGCGAGGAGGGCCTTCGCCTTGCGCAGCCGCCACCGCTCGTCGGCGATCTCGCGGCCGCCCGCCTCGGCCCGGAAGTCGCCGAGCAGGTGGATGCGCAGCGCATACGGCCCGCTCATACCTGCAAATCTAGTCCTCCGGGCCGGACCTCGCGCGGGCTCCATCCGGCCCGGGGCGGCCCGGCGGCTGCCGATGCGGCTCGGCCCAGCAGTTCCCCGTGCGGCTCGGCGCGGCTCGCCAGGGCCCGGTACGGCTCGGCGCGGCAGGGCCCGGTACGGCTCGGCTCGGCGGGGCCCGGTGCGGCTCAGTTCCGCTGGTAGCGGGCGAGGACCAGGTTGCCGTCCTCCACCAGGCGTTTGCGCAGCTCCTCGGTGTCGATCGCCCCGCTGTAGTACTCCTGGTACGCCGGGGTGGCCACCTTGTCCTTCCACTCCGGGTAGCCGCGCACCGACTGGGCCGGCGCGGAGCGCAGCTGCTCGGCCACGGCGGCTCCGGTCGCCCAGCCGTCCTTCGCGGTGTGCAGGGACGGGTCCGCGAGGGCGGCCGTGCCGGTCGGCAGCATCCAGTCGCCGCGGGCCAGACGGACCATGTTGGCCGGCTGGAGGAAGAAGTCGAGGAACTGGGCCGCCTCCTTCTTGTACGGGCTGTCCTCGGCGATCGAGAGCGTCTGCGGGCTGACGCCCTGCGCGAGCCCGTTCTTCCCCGCGGGCGCGGGCAGCACGATCCACTCGAAGCCCTTGGGTGCCTGCTGGGTGATCTGCTGACGGTAGGAGAAGCCGAGCGGAACCATCGCGTACTTGCCGCCGAAGAAGCCCGGCAGGGCGTCGGAGCCGCCGGTGCCCAGGGTGGAGCGTGAGGCGCTGAGGTCGCCGTTCACCTGGTCGTGGATGGTCCCGGGAACGACGCCGTCCTCCTCGGTGAACCGGATGGTGACCTTGCCGTCGGGTGCCCGGTGGAAGAGCTGCCCGCCCGCCGAGAGCCCCAGGTTGAGGCTGACCGAGACCGGCTCCTTCAGCGGCCAGGCGACCGCGTACCGCCCCTTGCCCATGGTGGTCGTCAGGTCCTTGGTGATCTGCCGGAACTCCTCCCAGCTCCAGGGCTTCTCCGGGGTCGGGATCCGGACGCCGGAGGACTCCAGGATCTTCTTGTTGGCCATGATCATGCGGGGTTCCTGGAGGAAGGGAACGCCGTAGATCCCGTCGCCGAAGGTCGTCGTCTCCCAACTTCGCGCCGGGATGTCGGACTTCAGACGTGCGGGCAGGAGCCCCGTCAGGTCGGCGAGGTAGCCGCCGTACGCGAAGTCGGCCAGGTCGTCGGAGGCGTCGTGGATGATGTCGGGCGCCTCACCGCCCTCGAAGGAGGTGAGGAGCTGGTCGTGGACGGAGTCCCAGCTGCCCTGGACGTAGTCGACCTGGATGTCGGGGTGGGCGGCGTTCCACTCCTTCACCAACTCCTTGTTGGCGTCGACGGACTCCTGCTGCCAGGCCAGGGACTGGAAGCGGAGCCGGATCGTGCCGCCGTCGGCGTCGTCCCCGGCGGCGCATCCGGTGAGGAGCAGCGCCAGTGCGGCGGCGGCCGACGTGAACATCCGTACGCGCATCAGGACTTCACCGCCCCTGCCAGCATTCCGCCCGTGATCCGCTTCTGGATGATCGCGAAGATGACGAGCGAGGGGATCGTGGCGAGGAACGCGGCCGCGGCGAGCGGTCCGAGGTCGGCGACGCCCTCCGCGCCGAGGAAGTGGGTGAGGACGACCGGCAAGGTCTGCTTCTCCGGGGTCTTGAGCAGGACGAGCGCGAAGAAGAACTCGTTCCATGCGGTGATGAAGGCGAAGAGCGCGGTGGCGACGATGCCGGGGGCGAGCAGCGGGGCGGTGACCGAGACGAGCGTACGGAGCTTCCCGGCGCCGTCGACGGCCGCGGCCTCCTCCAGCTCGGCCGGGACGGCCCGTACGTACCCGACCAGCATCCACAGCGCGAACGGCAGCGACCAGACGACGTACAGCATGACCAGGCCGAAGAGGCTGTTGATCAGATGCAGGTTCTTCAGGACGAGGAAGAGCGGGATGATCACCAGCACGAACGGGAACGCCTGGCTGATCACGACCCAGCCGGTGGCGGCCGTGGAGAGCCGGCTGCGGTGGCGGGCCATCACATAGGCCATGGGCGTGGCGATGACGACGGCGATCAGGGCCGCCGCGAGGGCGGCGATCAGGCTGTTGGCCGCGGCCTGGAGCAGCGGCTGTTCGTCGAAGGCCTGACGGAAGTTGGCGAGGGTCGGGTCCTTCGGGATCCAGGTCGGGTGGAGCGAGCCCAGTTCGGTGGCCGGTTTGAAGGCGGTGGAGATCAGCCAGAGGAACGGGAAGGCGAGGAAGACCAGATACGCGAGGAGGGCGAGGTACTGGCCGACGCGTGCGGGCCTGCTGGTACGGAGCGTGCTCACCGGTCCTGGTCCCCCTTCAGCCGTCCGACGAGATAGAGGGCGAGGAGTACGGAGATGACGGCGACCATCACACAGCCCATCGCGGCGGCGTAGCCGAACTGCCCGTAGCGGAAGGCCTCTTCGTAGGCGAAGAGCATAGGGAGCCGGGTGCGGCCGCCGGGTCCGCCGTTGGTCAGGACGTAGACCAGGGCGAAGGAGTTGAAGTTCCAGATGAAGTTGAGCGCGGTGATGGCGAGGGCGACCGGTTTGAGGGCGGGCCAGGTGACGGTGCGGAAGCGGCGCCAGGCGCCCGCGCCGTCGAGGGCGGCGGCCTCGTGGAGTTCGTGCGGGGTGTTCTGCAGTCCGGCGAGCAGGGCGACCGTGGTCTGCGGCATCCCGGCCCAGATGCCGACGAGGATCACGGCGGGCAGGGCGGTGGCGAGCCCGGTGAGCCAGTCGCGTCCGTCGCCGAGGCCGAGATCGCGGATCGTCTCGTTGAGGATGCCCGCGTCGGGGTTGTAGACGAGCCGCCACATGATGCCGACGACGACCTCGGGCATGGCCCAGGGGATGATCGCGAGCGCCCGGGCCAGCCAGCGGAAGCGCAGGTTCTGGTTGAGCAGGAGCGCGAGGCCGAGGGCGAGCAGGAACTGCGGGGCGGTGACGCCGACGGCCCAGAGCAGGCCGATCCGGAAGGACTCCCAGAACAGCGAGTCGTGCAGCAGGTCCTGGAAGTTGAGCGTGCCGACCCACTGGGTGGGCTGGGTGCGGCCGGACTGGGCGTCGGTGAAGGCGAGCGCGATGCCGTACAGCAGCGGGCCGACGCTGAGGATCAGGATGGGGATCAGCGCGGGCAGCACCAGGAACCAGGCGCTGTGGTCCCGCCCGTGACCTGGTTTCCCGCCGGCGGTCCTCGGTCCGCCGGACCGCTTCGTTGCGGTCGCCACACTCACAGATTCGACCCCTTATGCGCCTTTTGCCACGCTGCATCGGCCTCCGTCATGGTCCTGACAGGCCGTCGGTTCGTCAAGGCAACCTGCATCGATGCGAGACTTTGGCTGGTTCGCACACGCATCGGGGAGACACGGAGATTCGGATGGACGAGGCGCGGGCGCGGGAGATCCTGACCGCCGCGGGGCTGCCGGCGGCGGACGCGACGCTTCTCGCGCTGGGCGAGAACGCGGTCTTCGCGCTCGGCGAGCTGGTGGTGAAGGTCGGCCGGGACGCGGAGCTGCTGCCGCGCGCGGAACGGGAGCTGGCGCTCGCGGGCTGGCTGGCGGAGGCGGGCATCCCGGCGGTACGGGCGGCGGAGCCCAAGCCCCGTGCGGTGGAGGGCCACCCGGTCACCCTCTGGCACCGGCTGCCCGAGGCCGTACGGCCGGCCGAGCCGCGCGACCTGGCACCGCTGCTGCGGCGGATCCACGCCCTGCCGGAGCCGGAAGGTCTCACGCTCCCGCGCCGTGACCTGCTCGGCGGGGTCGAGCGATGGCTGCGTCTGGCGGGCGACGCGATCGACCCGGCCGACGCCGCCTTCCTGCGCGAGCGGCGCGACTCCTTCGCCCCGGCGGCGGCCGCGCTCACCCCGCATCTGGCCCCCGGCCCGATCCACGGTGACGCGCTGCCGCGCAACGTCCACGTCGGCCCGGAGGGGCCGGTTCTGGTCGACCTGGAGACCTTCTCCTCCGATCTGCGCGAGCACGATCTGGTGGTGCTCGCCCTCTCCCGGGACCGGTACGGCCTCGATCCGGCCGCGTACGACGCCTTCACCGACGCGTACGGCTGGGACGTACGGGAGTGGGACGGGTGCGCCGTGCTGCGCGGGGCCCGGGAGACCGCGAGCTGCGCGTGGGTCGCCCAGCACGCGCCGACGAACCCCAAGGCGCTGGCCGAATTCGAGCGGCGCGTGGCCTCGCTGCGGGAGGGTGACCCCGAGGTCCGCTGGTACCCCTTCTGACATCTTGACGGGGGTTCGCATGCGGGGCTCGTGTGCGAGGCCCGCATGCGGGGCTCGAATCTCGAATTCCCACTCACGAACGGGGTGTTGTGATGCGTGTGGAACTGTCCGAGGTGACGCTCGACGTCGAGGTGAGCGGCGAGGGTCCGGCCGTGCTGCTGGTGCACGGCTTTCCCGACAGCCACCATCTGTGGCGCCATCAGGTGCCGGCCCTGACCGCGGCCGGGTACAAGTGCATCGCTCCGACCCTGCGCGGCTTCGGCGCCTCGGGCCGGCCCGAGGACGGCGTGGAGGGGTACCACCCGGCGAAGCATGTCGGCGACCTGCTCGAACTCCTCGCGCGGCTGGAGGTCGACCGGGTCCATCTCGTCGGGCACGACTGGGGCTCGGGCATCGTGCAGGGCTTCGCCCAGTTCGCGGCCGAGCGGGTCGCGAGTCTGAGCATCCTGTCGGTCGGCCACCTGGCGTCCATCCGTGACGCGGGCTTCGAGCAGAAGCAGCGGTCCTGGTACATGATCCTGTTCCAGTTCCCCGGGCTCGCCGAGGAGTGGCTGGCGCGGGACGACTTCGCCAACCTCCGGGAGATGCTGGGCGAGCACCCCGACGCGGAGGCGATCATCGAGCCGCTGCGGGCGCCGGGCGCGCTGACGGCCGCCCTGAACATCTACCGTGCGGGCCTCCCCGCCGAGGTCCAGTTCGGCCCGGCTCTGCCCCTCCCGCCGCTGCCGGGCCCCGTCATGGGCGTCTGGTCCACCGGCGACCGCTTCCTGACCGAGCAGTCCATGACCGGCACCGGTAAGCACGTGGACGGCACCTGGCGCTACGAGCGGATCGAGAACGCCGGTCACTGGCTCCAGCTGGACCAGCCGGAGCGGATCAACACGCTGCTCCTGGACTTCCTGGCGGAGAACCCGATCGGCTGACGGGTCCGCACGGTCCGGTGGCGGTCAGCCCGCCACCGGCGCGAGCTCCCGCAGGGGCCAGCACGGGTCGACGACCGCCTCCGGGCTGCCCTTGCGGCGCAGGAAGTCCTGGAAGTCCTCCGCCCAGGCGCGGTACCAGCCGATCTGACGCTCATGCAGCTCCGCAGGGGTCAGCGCGGCCACCGACGCGTGCCGTTCGGCTATCGCGACCGCCACCCGCACGGCGGCCAACGCATCGGCCGCCGCCTGGTGGGCCGCCTCCAGGACGACTCCGTACTCCGCGCAGACGGCCTCCAGGGTCCGCTTCCCGCGGCGGTAGCGGTCGACGGCCCGGTCGATGGTGTACGGGTCGACGACCGGGCCTATGGGTGTGCCGCCCAGTCGCTCGCTCAGCGAGGGGAGTCCGTGGCGCCGCAGCTCGGCGGAGAGCAGGGTCAGGTCGAAGGAGGCGTTGTACGCCACGACCGGGACGCCCCGGGCCCAGTACCCGGTCAGGGTCTCGGCGATCTCGTCGGCGACCTCGCGCACCGGCCGCCCCTCGGCGGCCGCCCGCTCGCTGCTGATGCCGTGGATCGCGGACGCCTGCGCCGGGATCCGGATCCCCGGGTCGGCGAGCCAGTCCCGCTGCCGCGCGACGCGTCCGTCGTGGACGCCGACGACGGAGGCCGTCACGATCCGCGCCTCCAGCGGTTCGGTGCCGGTCGTCTCCAGGTCGAATCCGACCAGCTCTTCCCCGTGCCAAGCCATCGGGTCCTCCTTACGTGATCTCCCCCGTGGTGCTGAAAACTCTCGCACGAGCCACTGACAACGACCCTCGGGCCACGGGCCCGGCCCTCAGGACACCGGCCGGGAGTCGAGCCAGACCGACTCGAACTCCTCCCGATAGGTGGCGAAAAGTCCGTAATCTCCATCGCGCGCCTGTTGTCCGGAACGCACCAGGTTCCGGCCGCCCCCGCGCAGCACCAGGACCGGTGCCTCCATCCCCCGCGCCTTCCGCAGATACGACTGGACGACGCCGACCCCGTCCGGCCCGTCCCCGTCCACCAGGTACGCGGTGAAGCGCGGCGTCTCGTCGAAGACATGGATCTGGAAGGCGCCCGGGTCGCGCAGCCGGGAGCGCACCCGCCGCATGTGGAGGATGTTCATCTCCACCGAGCGGCTCAGCTCGCCCTTCTTCAGGCCGAGTTCGCGCTCGCGCCGCTTGACGGCGCTGCTCGCCGGGTTCAGGAACAACAGCCGTATCCGGCAGCCGGACTCTGCGAGACGTACGAGCCGCCGCCCGGAGAAGTTCTGCACCAGCAGATTCAGGCCTATGCCGGTGGCGTCGAGGCGCCGCGCCCCACCGAAGAGGTCCTCGGCCGGCAGCTGCCGCTGCAGCCGCACCCGGTCGGGGTGGACGGAGACCACGTCCGCGTACCGGTCGCCGACCAGGTCCTCGACCGCGTCGACCGGCAGCCGGTCCGCGGACGGCACCCCCGCCCCGCTGCCGAGGATCTCCAGGAGCCGGGCGGAGGCCCGCTCGGACTGGGCGAGCACGGTGAGCGAGAGAGCCCGGTTGCGGGAGACGACGTTACGCGTCACCTCCAGCTCGTCCAGCGCGAGCTCGACCTCCCGCCGGTCGTCGAAGTACGGCTCGAAGCACGGCCAGTGCTGCACCATCAGCTCCCGCAGCTGCGGCAGCGTGAGGAAACTGAGCACGTTGTCGTCGGCCGGGTCGAGGAGGTAGCCCTTGCGCCGCGAGACCTCGCGGACGGCGACGGCGCGCTGCACCCACTCCTGTCCGGCCGGGCCGGCCGCGGCCACCACCCAGTCCTCGCCGTGCACCGGCTCGTACACCGGCCGCAGCACGGCGGCCACCACGGCGCGCAGCCGCTGCTCGACGAGATTCAGCCAGATGTAGGCCCGGCCGGCCCGCTGGGCCCGGGTGCGCACCTCGCTCCAGGCTTCGGCGCCCCAGTCGAGCTCCGCCCCGATCTCCATCGGCCTGGCGACGGAGACCGCGCCGGGCGGGACTTCCACGGGGTCGGCGGCGCCCCCCTCGTGACCCGCGTCACCTGGGGGCAGCTCCAGACCTCCCGAGCTCACCCGCGCACCGCCTTCTGCTCCTGGACGCCCGATCCGACCGTCTGTCAACGATCAAGGAAGGGTACTCCGGGAGCGGGAGGCGGTGCAGCAGGATCGGCAGGCTGCTTGCTCAACTCCCCTGATTCGGAGCGCCGTTCTGGTTGGCGAGATCGTCCGGAGTGAGCGGATTCATAGCGGTAACGTCCCTGGGTGCGAGCTGGAAGCCCTGCCAGTGCACCGGCATCGGCTGCTGGTCCTCGTCCCGGGCGATGTGGTGGAACCCGATGTTGACCCAGACGGCGGGGTCGGTCAGCGTCTCGCCGTTGACCCACTTGTCCACGCTGTCCGGCGCGTTCCGGCCACAGTTGAGAATGTTATTGCTGGCGAACTGCTCACAGGCCCGGGTCTGGGTGAAGTAGATGTCGTGCTTGGTGAAGCCGCGCCCGGCGTGGGTGTTGGAAGGACCCGGCACGATCTCGTACGAGCGGGCGTGGCCGTCCTTGTTCTTGCCGTTGGCGCTGACCACCCGCCACCAGCGCATGTTCTTCGCGTCTCCCGCGAGTTCCTTCGTCACCGGCGTGCGGGTGGTCTTCACGGACGGTCCGCCGCCACCGGCCGCCGGGGCGGTGACCTTGGAGTCGTACTGCTCGATCCGGTCCTTGACGCTGCCGTCGAGACCGAAGTCGAGCCGCCAGAAGACGTTGTGTGCGTGGCTGGTGGCGTAGGAGCGGGCGCCGTGGCCGATGGGCCAGCCGCGGCCGTCGGTCGCGTTGTAGTCCCCCGGGGACAGACTGCCGGTGGCGCCGACGTTGGCGGCGATCGTGCCGTCCGAGGAGAACCGCCACTCGGTGATGTACTCGTACCAGGCCACCTTGTTGACGGTGTAGACGAGGAGGTCCTTGCCCTGGGCCTGCCAGACCTTCGTACCCTCGTCGTTGGCCATCCGGTACGCGTGGCCGCGCGCCCGGGTGGTGGTGCACAGGCCGTTGACGTTGCCGAGCTCGGGCACCTTCACCGTGGTGATCGTGCCGCCGGGGCATTCGGCCGGCTTCAGGTTCTGCAGCCCCCAGCCGAAGCCGGCGCCGGTCAGGTCGTCGTACTCGGCGTTGCCGTCGTCGTAGGGGACGTGGATCTGCGCGAGCTTGGCGCTGTTGAGGACGCGTATCGGGGCGCTCGCGCCCTTGGGCTGGTAGGTGACCTTGTCCAGGACGAGCCCGGAGTCGGTGTCGTAGCGCCAGCACATGCGCCAGGTGGTGCCGCCGTCGAGCGTCTGCTCGAGGCGGTAGGCGGCGGAGCAGTCGGGCCGGGGCGGTGCGGGGGCCGCGGTGGCGGAGCCCATCGGGCCCGCGGCCGCGGCGGCGGTGCCGAGCAGGGCGGCGGCGGCGAGAACGGCGCCGTGTCTGCGGGCACGGACAAGGATCGGGTGGGACATGACGAACGAACTCCCTCGTAGGCGTGTCGGTGGTCAGCCGACGCGCGTGACGGTCCTGGCGCTGAGGTCGACGATCAGATTCCGGGTGTCGATCCACGAGCCGTTGAGGATCTTGGTGACGAGACGGACGCACCGGTGCTCGCCGCACTTCGCGAGCTGGGCCGGGACGTTCGCCTCGCGGTAGGTGCGGTAGACGTCACCGTTGAACCAGAGCTGGTCCGGCGAGGTCAGCGCCTTGCCGGTGGCGTCCTTGTAGTCCTCGCGGACCCCCTTGCCGAGCGGGCTCGCGAGGATGAGCTCCAGCGCCTCGCGCAGCTCCTCCGGGTGCGCCGAGGGCTGCACCCCGCGCTGCACGCCGGCGTGCTCGACCTTCCCGGTCTCCAGGTTGACGGTCCGGGTGATCAGCTCGTCGCGCCCGTAGTCGTAGAAGCGCACCTCGGCGCGGCGCGGCGCGCCCGGCCGGTCGATCTCCTCGGGGAGCGGATCGGCCAGCTCGGTGGCCAGGTGCTGGGGACCACGGCCCCCTTCGACGTCGCGCTGCGCGGAGGCGGCCGGCGGGGTCAGCGCCAGGGCCTCGGCCCGCTTCAGCTCGTCGTCGGTGAGCGGGTCGGTGCCCACTCCTTTCGTGCCCTCCGGCGGTGCGGTGGCCAGGGTCGCGGGCTCCGGCGCGGTACCGTCGGAGGCGTCCGCCGACGACGGCGGTACGGACGCGGCGGTACGACTCCGGGAGGTGTCGTCGGCCCCCGCGGTCCCCGGCAGGGTGATCCCGACCATGACGGCGGTCCCCGTCACCGCCATGGCCGCGCCCGCCACCACCTTCCCCAGATGGCGGCGCACTATTTCGTACACACTTCCCCCTCTGTTCCCCCTTGTGCACTGGTCACCCGGTAGGACGGGCCGAAGTCCTAGGAGGTTGCACCGTTTTCGGGCAGGATCTGGCCGGAGTGCACCCCAACACCCGGATCAGGATGGAAGAGTCGTACCTATGCAGGTCTGGCCGGGACAGGCGTATCCCCTGGGCGCCACCTACGACGGCGCAGGAACCAATTTCGCGGTCTTCTCGGAGGCCGCCCACAGAATCGAGCTGTGTCTGCTCCACGACGACGGCTCGGAGACGGCGGTGGAGCTGCGTGAGACGGACGCCTTCGTCCGGCACGCCTATCTGCCCGGAGTGATGCCGGGTCAGCGGTACGGGTTCCGGGTCCATGGCCCGTACGCGCCCGAGCGGGGGCAGCGCTGCAACTCGGCGAAGCTGCTCCTGGACCCCTACGCCCGAGCTGTCTCGGGCACGATCGACTGGGGCGAGTCGGTGTACGGCTACCACTTCGGCCGGCCCGACTCGCGCAACGACCTGGACTCGGCGCCCCACACGATGACCTCGGTCGTGGTCAATCCGTACTTCGACTGGGGCGACGACCGGCGCCCGCGCACCGACTACCACCGGACGGTGATCTACGAGGCCCATGTGAAGGGCCTGACGATGCTCCACCCGGAGCTTCCCGAGGAGCTGCGCGGGACGTACGCGGGTCTCGCACACCCGTCCGTCATCGGACATCTGAAGGAACTGGGCGTCACGGCATTGGAGTTGATGCCGGTGCACCAGTTCGTCAACGACCATCGGCTGGTGGACGCGGGCCTCGCGAACTACTGGGGCTACAACACCATCGGCTTCTTCGCCCCGCACAACGCCTACGCCTCCTGGGGCGACCGGGGCCAGCAGGTCCTGGAGTTCAAGTCGGCGGTACGGGCCCTGCACCAGGCGGGGATCGAGGTCATCCTCGACGTGGTCTACAACCACACGGCCGAGGGCAACCACCTCGGCCCGACGCTCTCCTTCCGGGGCCTGGACAACCCCTCGTACTACCGGCTCGCGAACGACCGCCGGTACTACACGGACACCACCGGCACCGGGAACTCGCTGCTCATGCGGTCCCCGCACGTGCTGCAGCTGATCATGGACAGTCTTCGGTACTGGGTGACCGAGATGCATGTGGACGGGTTCCGCTTCGATCTGGCGGCGACGCTCGCCCGCCAGTTCCACGAGGTGGACCGGTTGTCCTCGTTCTTCGACCTGGTGCAGCAGGACCCGGTGGTCAGCCAGGTGAAGCTGATCGCCGAGCCGTGGGACGTGGGTGAGGGCGGCTACCAGGTGGGCAACTTCCCGCCGTTGTGGACCGAGTGGAACGGCATGTACCGGGACTGCGTACGGGACTTGTGGCGGGGCGAGCCGAGGACTCTCGCGGAGTTCGCCTCCCGGCTGACCGGCTCGTCCGACCTCTACCAGGACGACGGACGCCGGCCGCTCGCCTCGGTCAACTTCGTCACCTGCCACGACGGGTTCACGCTGCGCGACCTCGTCTCGTACAACCAGAAGCACAACGAGGCGAACGGGGAGGGCAACCGGGACGGCGAGGGCTACAACCGGTCG
Organism: Streptomyces sp. NPDC046712; assembly: GCF_040645695.1. Taxonomy (NCBI): domain Bacteria; kingdom Bacillati; phylum Actinomycetota; class Actinomycetes; order Kitasatosporales; family Streptomycetaceae; genus Streptomyces; species Streptomyces sp. NPDC046712. Next base: position 57,320 of record NZ_JBEYYW010000029.1, read on the forward strand.
TGGAACTGCGGCGCCGAGGGCGAGACGGACGACATCGGCATCAACGAGCTGCGCAACCGGCAGATGCGGAACTTCCTCGCCACGCTGATGCTGTCGCAGGGCGTGCCGATGCTCAGCCACGGCGACGAGTTCGGGCGGACGCAGGGGGGCAACAACAACGCGTACTGCCAGGACAACGAGGTGTCGTGGGTGCGCTGGCCGGAGCCGGGCAGCGACGCGGACGGCACGCTGCTCGAGTTCACCCGGGCGATGGTGCGGCTGCGCCGGGACCATCCGGTCCTCCGCCGCCGCCGCTTCTTCCACGGGCGGCCGGTGGAGGGCACGCACGACGAGCTCACGGACATCGCCTGGTTCACGCCGGAGGGCGAGGAGATGACCGCGCGGGACTGGCAGGCGGCGCACGCGCAGGCGCTGTCGGTGTTCCTGAACGGGAACGCGATCTCCGAGCCGGGGCCGCAGGGGGAACGGATCGCCGACGACTCGTTCCTGCTGATGTTCAACGCGTCCTCGCAGGAGCTGGAGTTCGAGGTCCCGGTCAACCACGGCCAGACCTGGCGGGTGGTGGTGGACACCTCCCACCCGGAGGGCATCCCACCCCAGGAGGGGCCGAAGGTGGCGGCGGGTGAACGGGTGACGCTGGCGCCGCTGAGCCTGACGGTCCTGAGACGCCCGGCGTAGCGCGTGGGCGGGGGCGCCCCGGCCGGGGCGCCCCCGCCCTCTCCGGGCGTTCCCACGACGGGGTGTCAGGGGGTGGGGGCCGGTTGCCGGGGCGCGGGGGACGGGGTGTGGGGGCGGGTGGTCCAGGAGAGGGTCGCGCACAGAAGCGCCGCGACAACCGCCACCGCGAAGGCCGCCGGCGCGCCATGACTCTCCGCGAGCCGACCCGAGAGCGCGAGCGCAAGCGCCTGCCCGCCGACGATGCCGCTGGTCAGAAACGCCATGGACTCGGCGAGCCGGGACGCCGGGACGATCCGCTCGGTGAGGCCGAAGACGGTGATCAGATGGGGCGCGTACGCGGCGCCGAGAACGACGACGACCGCGTACAGGGCGACGAGGGAGTCGACGAACACCAGCGGGACGGACAGGACGACGAGCGCGGCGGTCGCGGCCCGCCACCGCGTCGGCAGCCCGATCCGCGCCGGCACGCCCGCCATGGAGAGCCCGACGGCGGCGCTCATCACGCCCATCGCGGCGTAGACGAGCCCGGCCTGGGCGGGCGCGCCCAGCTTCTCGGTGAGCGCGGTGATCCCGGCCTGCGAGGCCCCGAACATGGCGCCCTGGAGCACCATCGTGATCCGCAGGGCGTACGCGGACCTCGGCAGCCGTCCCCGTTCGGCGGCGTCCGTTCGGGTGGTGCTGGCCGTCGCGCCGCCCTCGGCCACCCGGGTCGACGGGTGCAGTGCGAAGGCCGTGCCGCAGACGGCCAGGAGGACGGCGGCAAGCAGCAGGGCCGCGGCCGGGTGGGCGATCGCGGCGGCGAGGCCGACGAGGGCCGGACCGAGGACGAACGAGACCTCGTCGAGCGTCCCCTCGAAGGAGAGCACCGTCCCCACCACCCGGTCGTCCGCGCCGGAACGCCGCGCGAGGGCGACGGAGCGGGTCCGGGCGAGCGGCCCGATCTGCGGGACTGTCGCTCCGGCGAGCGCACCGAGGACCATCAGCCAGCCGGTCGCCGCGTGGGCGAGCGCCGCGAGGACGAGTGCGGTGACGGCCACCGCGTTGGCGAGGGACGCGGCGGCGACCACGCCGCGCTGTCCGCGCCGGTCGGCGAGCCGGCCGACGACCGGTCCCGCGACGGTCTGCCCCGCCGCGAGGGCACCTCCGGCGAGGCCCGCCGTCGTCAGGGATCCGCTCGTCTCGGCGACCAGAAGGAGGCTGCCGAGCTGGCACATGGCGGTGGGCAACCGCCCCAGGAAGGAGACGACCGGGAGTACCGGCCCGAGCAGTGACAGGGTGTCGCGATACATGCGGAGCATCGCCAGAACGTAACGCGATGCACACGAACGGACGCATGAGGCGATGACACAGAAGCCTCCGCGCCGGGTACGTACGTTCGCATGACGTCCTCGCTCACCGCACCGACGGTCCCCACCGCCACCTATCGGCTCCAACTCCAGCCGGAGTTCCCGTTCTCCGCCGCCGAGCGGGCGGTCCCGTATCTCGCCGGTCTCGGGGTGTCGCACCTCCACCTCTCCCCGGTCCTGGAGGCCGTGCCCGGCTCCGCGCACGGCTACGACGTGACCGACCACCGCACGATCCGGGCGGAGCTGGGCGGTGAAGCAGGGCTGCGGGCGCTCGCGGCGACCGCCCGGGCGCACGGTCTCGGCCTGGTCGTGGACCTGGTGCCCAACCACATGGCGGCGTCGCCCGTACACAACCACGCGCTGCGCGCCGTGCTCCGCGAGGGCCCGGACTCGCCGTACGCCCGCTGGTTCGACATCGACTGGGAGGCGGGCGACGGCCGGGTCCTGCTGCCCGTGCTGCCGGCCCGACTGCCGGAGGTACGGGAGCGGATGCGCGTCGCCGACGGCGTGCTGCACCTGGACGGGCAGACGTTCCCGCTCCGCGCGGGCACCGAGGGGCTTCCTCTGCCCGAGCTGCTCGACGCCCAGTGGTACCGGCTCGCCTGGTGGCGACTGGCCCGCACGGAACTCAACTACCGCCGGTTCTTCACCATTTCGGATTTGATCGGGGTGCGGGTCGAGGACCCCGAGGTGTTCGACGCGACCCACGGAAAGATCGTGGAACTGGTACGGGACGGGGTGATCGAGGGGCTGCGGATCGACCACCCGGACGGGCTCGCCGACCCGGAGGGCTATCTGGAGCGGCTGCACGGGGCCACGGGCGGACGGTGCTGGACGGTGGTGGAGAAGATCCTCACCGGTACGGAACCGCTGCCGCCGACCTGGCCCGTGGCGGGGACGACCGGCTACGACGCCCTGCGGTATGTGGACGGCGTCTTCGTGGACGCCGTCGGCGCCGACGAACTCCTCGACCTGTACCGGGAGTTCGCCGGGAGGGCCGGGGACCGGGGCGGCATCTGGGAGGCGACGGCCCGGCGCGCCGCGTACAAGGTCGTGACGCACGAGCTGGTCGCGGAGACGACCGCGCTGACCCGGATCGCCGGGCGGATCTGCGCCGCCGATCCGCAGCTCCGTGATCACGCGCCATGGGCGCTGCGCACGGCGATCCGTGAACTGCTGGTCCGTGTCCCCGTCTACCGCACCTACCGGACCGGCGGGGAGACGGTCCTCACCCCGGAGGCGGCCCGTGGGGCGAAGGCTGCCTTCGCCGTGCCGGAGGAGGCTGCGGCCGTCGACACCGTACGGGACCTGGCGCTGGGGCTGCTCGGCGACGGGCCCGAACACCGGGCGTTCCGGGCGAGGTTCGCGCAGACGTCGTCCGCACTTCGGGCCAAGTCCGTGGAGGACACCGCCTTCTACCGCTACACCCCGCTCCTGTCGGCGAACGAGGTGGGCGGCGAGCCCGGCCGTCCCGCCGTCGCGCCCGAGGAGTTCCACGCGTACTGCCTGCGGCTGGCGCGCGACTGGCCCGCCACCGGGACGGTGCTCTCCACGCACGACACCAAACGCAGCGCGGACGTCCGGGCGGGGATCGCGGTCCTCTCCCAATGCCCGGCGATCTGGGCCGCGTTGCTGGAGGAGGTGGCCGGGGTGCCGGCGCCCGATCCGCATCTGGCATGGACGGCGTGGCAGACCGCGTTCGGCTTCGGCACGCCGGATCCGGACCGGCTCGGTCCCGCGGTGCTGAAGTCCGTACGGGAGGCGGGGCTGCACACCAGCTGGACCGAGCCCGATCCGGTGTACGAGCGGGCCGTGACCGAATTCGTCGCGGCGGGGCCCGGCCGGATTCCGCTGCGGGCGGCGTCGGAGGCGGCGTTCGCCCTGGAGCCGCACATCCGGGCGCAGATGCTGGGCGCGGCGCTCGTCCAGTTGACGATGCCGGGGGTGCCGGAGCTCTACCAGGGGACGGAGCGGGAGTACCGGGCGCTGGTCGACCCGGACAACCGGCAGCCGTTCGCGATCGGGGCGGACGACGACAAGACGGCGGTGGTCCGGGCGGCGCTGGGGCTGCGGCGGCGATACCCGGAACTCTTCGGTGCGGGGACCTACCTTCCGCTGACCGCGTCCGGGGCCGCGGCGCCGCACTGTCTGGCGTTCGCCCGGGGTGAGGGCGCCTCGGCGGAGGTGGTCACGGCGGTCACCCGGCTGCCGCTGCGCCTCGTGGAAGCGGGCGGCTGGCAGGACACGGAACTGACGCTGCCGCCCGGTCCGTGGTTCGATCTACTCGACGGTGTACGGGAGTTCACGGGCGGCGCCGTGAAACTTGCCGAGCTCTTCGACGCGCGGCCGGTGGCGCTGCTCAGCCGCCGGGCCGTACGAGAGGACACCGAGCCCACGTCGACCGTGAGGACCTGAGGCGTGAGGCCGTGAGGGCACGGCCCGGGGGTGCTGCTCAGCCGCCGGGCCGTACGAGAAGGCTCCGTGGGGCGCGGGTGATCAGGCCGGTCCGCTCGGGCAGGAAGCCGTCGGCGAGCCGCAGCCGGGGCATGGCGTGGAGCAGCGCCCGCACGGCGTACTCGGCCTCGAGCGCCGCGAGGAGCACGGCGGGGCAGGCGCCGGTGCCGTAGGTCAGCTGGCCCGGGTCGTCGCGCAGGGGGTCGTAGCGGTCGGGTTCGCGGAACCGTTCCGGGTCGCGGCCCGCGGCCCCGATCAGCAGGGCGACGGGCTCCCCCGCCGGGATGGTGCCGCCGCTGACCCGCACCTCGGCGTCGGTGCGCCGGACGGCGATCTGGACGGGCGGGTCGCGGCGCAGCGACTCGGTCCAGGCGCGGGCGATCTGTCCGGCGGGGGCGTCGCGGAGGGCCGTCGCGTGCTCCGGGTCGGAGAGGACGTTGGCGAGGAAGGAGGCGAGGGCCTTCTCCCGTACCGCGATCTGGCCGGTGCACTGGCCGGCGAGCGAGGAGGCGGCGCGGCCGCGGACCAGGCGCATCATGTCCCGGTAGGGCACGCCGACGGCGGCGGCGACCGTGCCCGCGGGCAGCCAGTGGCAGAAGTCCGCGACCAGGTCGGCCTGGGGCCGGTCGGCGATGCGGCGGGCGAGGACGTAGGCGGTGCGGGCGGTGACGCTGCGGAGCTCGGCCTCGTCGACATCGACGTGCGTCTCCGCACAGGGCGGGTCGCCGGGCCGGTGGCCGTGGGTGAACCGGGCGTCGGTGAGGGCGGTGGCCACATCGGCGTACCGGCTGAGCACCCAGGCCCGCAGCAGCGGGTCGTAGGTGAGCGGGAACTCCTCGCGCAGGGCCCGGTGGACGGGGTACGGGTTCCGGGCGGCGCCGGGATCGAGGGGGCTGGGCGCGATCGTCCGGCTCGGCGACCGCTCGGCGGCGGAGGGCCCGTCCGCCCGGACCCGCGTGGCGGCGGCGGCGTTCACCCGTACGCGCGAGGGCGGCGCGGGTTCCATGGGCGGCACGGCCGCCCAGCCGTCCTGCCGTATCCCCGCGTTCGACTCGTCGCTCATCGCGCCCCCTGTCGGTCCACCGTGAGTGCGTCTCCCCACCCCACCACCGCGCCGGGAGCACCGCAGCCCGCATACCGCCGAACGGGTGAAGTCGGCCGGAATCACCCCTCAACGACAAAGGGGCGGGGCGGCTCGTGCCGTCCCGCCCCCTTGCGGTGGCTCAGGCCAGGACCCTCTCCCCGGCCGCCGCAGCGGACCGCCCCTCCGGCACCGACGACTCGGCCGGGCGGCGCGGCCACCAGGCCCGCTCGCCCAGGAGGGCCATCGCCGACGGGAGGATCACCGCGCGCAGCACGATCGCGTCGAAGAGGACGGCGACCGTCAGGCCCACCGCGATCTGCTTCATCTCGATACGGTCGATGAACAGGAAGCTGACGAAGACCGACACCATGATCACCGCGGCGCTCGTCACCACACTCGCCGAGCCGGCGATCCCGTCGACCACCGCCTGTCGCGTCGGCACCCCGCGCCCCACCGCCTCACGGATCCGGCTGACCACGAAGATCTGGTAGTCCGTGGACAGCCCCACGAGGATCGCGAGCACCAACAGCGGCGTACGGGAGCCGACGAAGCCCAGCGACTCGAAACCGAGCGGCCCCTCCGCCCAGGTCCCCTGGAAGACCAGCGTGAGCACGCCCCAGGCCACCACGACCGCCGCCAGGTTGAGCAGCGTGCCGAGTGCCGCCAGCACGACCGAACGGAACGCCGCGTACATGATCGCCAGGGTCGCGAGGGCCACGAAGGCGACCACCCAGGGAAGCCGCTGCCGCTGATGCGCCGCGTAATCGGCGCCGGCCGCGATCTCGCCGGAGACGGCCCACTGCAGCCCCGGCACTCCCTCGACGGCGGCGGGCAGCAGTTGCCCGCGGACCTTCTCCAGGGAGCGGCTCGCCTCGGGCGAGTTCGCGGCGTACGGGACGGGCAGGGCCAGCAGCGCCGTACGCCCGTCCTCGGCCGTCCGCACCACCGGCGCCCGGTCCTGGGCGAAGAGCGTGTCGCCGCGCGTGGCCTCGGTCAGTCCGCGGAGCGGCGCGGCCGGGTCGTCGCCCCGTACGAGGACGAGGTGCGCGGGGCCCTCGGAGGGGAAGGCCGCCACGAGCCGGTCGTACGCGGCGACGGCCGGGATGCTGTCCGGGAAGGTCTCCTTGCCCTCGGTGCCGAGCTTCATGCCGAGCGCGGGCGCGGCGAGCGCGACGGTGGCGACGAGACCGGCGATCAGGGCGACCAGCGGGCGGCGGACGACGGGCCGCAGCAGCCGGGCCCACATGCGTCCCTCGCCGCCCGCACGGCGCCGGCGGGCGCGCCTGCCACCGTCCATCCGGTGGCCCAGCTTCGCCAGCAGGGCGGGCAGCACGGTCAGCGAACCGCCGACCGCCACCAGCGTGACGAGGATCGCCCCGGTGGCGATCGACGAGAAGATCACGTCCCCGACGAGATACAGACCGGCGAGGGAGAGGGCGACGGCGAGACCCGAGTCGACGACGGCCCGTCCCGAGGTCGCGGCCGCCAGCTCGACGGCCCGCGCGTGGGAGATCGTGCCGCCGGAACGCTCCCGCTCCTCCCGGGCCCGCTTGAGGTAGAAGAGCGAGTAGTCGACGCCGACGGCCATGCCCATCATGAAGATCACGCTGAGCGCGGCGCCGCCCGCGTCCGGGAACACCCAGGAGGCGAGCCCGTACAGGCCGACCGCGCCGACGAAGGAGAACAGGGCGAGCAGGACGGGGACGCCGGCGGCGAAGACCGCGCCGAAGACGACGAAGAGGATCAGGAAGGTGACCGGGAGACTGATCATCTCGGTCCGCTGGAGCTCCTGGCCCTGCTTGTCGTTGACGGCGACGGAGATCGAGGCGCTGCCCGTCTGCTCGATCCGCAGACCCGGGTGGGCCTGCTGGACGGCGGCGGTCTGCGCGAGGAGTGCGTCGACGTCCTTCTTCGCGGTCTCCCGGTCCCCGCGCAGGGTGACGGCGATCCGCAGGGCGTCGCCCTCGCGGGAGGCGACCGGCTCGCCGACCGACTCGACAGCCGGCAGGCCGTCCATCCGCCGGCGGATCTCACCCGCGGCGGCCACGGGTTCCCCACCGGCCGCGGCCGCGGGTCCCTCGCCGGCCGCCCGGTCCCGGCGTTCGATCAGCACCTGCTCGACGGGCGGCGGCGTCAGCCCGCTGCCGGAGGCCATGGCCTCGGCCCGTCCGGCCTCACCGATCCAGAAGTCCTCGAACGAGCCCTTGTTCATGCCCGCGGCCGCCCCCGCGCCGACGCACAGAGCGAGCAGGAGCACCCAGCCCGAGATGGCCTTCCACGGGTGCGTGGCACACCACTGCGCCGTACGGACCGTGACGGGAGCTCTGCCCTGGGAGTGCTGACCTGTTGTTCTCATGGTGGCCAGCCTCCCGTCGGAGGCGGTACGCGGTCACTGGTGGACTCCGGTGTCCGACCGGGGGGTTACCCCCACCCGTAGGGGAAGTCCCTTACCTGGCACGGCCGTTCAGCGGCGGTCGACGAGCGGTGGCTGTTCACCGGCGGTCGACGAGTGCTGGCCGTTCAGCGCACCGAGAGCCGGAAGGACATCTGCCCGAACGCGACCATGTCGCCCGCCCGCACGGCCACGGCGCCCGTCACCCGGCGTCCGTTGACACTCGTGCCGTTGGTCGAACCGAGGTCGCGCAGGACCCACATGCCGCCCTGGAGGGAGAGTTCGGCGTGCAGCCGGGAGACCGTCTCGTGGCTCAGCCGCAGCCCGTTCGCCGGGTCGCGGCCGATCCGCAGCGGGTGCGGGCCCGGTTCGGGCAGCAGCAGCTTCGGCAACCGCTCGGCCTGCCAGGCGCGCCCGAGCTTGGCCGTGAACGCGGACATCTTCTCGACCGCGCCCACCACGCGCCGCGTCCAGCTGGACTCGGTCTGCAGATCGGCGGTGAGGAGGGCCAGTTCGTCGGGCCGGCGTGCGGTGAGCGCGCGCTCCATCCGGAACAGGAAGGTGTCGTGCGAGAGCCGGCCCTGCGCGGCACCCTCACGGAGCAGCACCAGCGCACGGTCCCGCTCGGCGTCGGTGAGCCGCGCGGAGTGCGTGGGGAACTCGAAAGGCGTCGTCACACCGTGATTGTCGGGCCGAGGGGCCCGAAGTGTCCAGAACGGAGCCCGCGGCGCGGTACGGAGGGGGTGTCAGGAGCCGCGTGGGGCCACCAGGCCGGATTCGTACGCGAGGACCACGAGCTGAGCGCGGTCACGGGCGTGGAGCTTGGCCATGGCCCGGTTGATGTGGGTCTTCGCGGTCATCGGGCTGATCACCATGCGGCCCGCGATCTCGTCGTTGGACAGGCCGTGCGCGACCAGCACGACGGCCTCGCGCTCGCGACCGGTCAGCTCCTCCAGCCCCCTGCCCGTGCCGTTGCCGGTGCCGGGCGGCTGGGTGACGTACCGGTTGATCAGCTTGCGGGTGATCGAGGGGGCGAGCAGGGCGTCGCCGCGCGCGGCGACACGTACGGCGTGCAGGAAGTCCTCCGGCACGATGTCCTTGACGAGGAATCCGGCGGCGCCGGCGCGCAGCGCGTCGAAGACGTACTCGTCCAGGCCGTAGTTGGTCAGGATGACGACGTGCATCCCCGCCAGGGCCGGGTCGGCGGCGATACGCCGGGTCGCCTCGATGCCGTCCATGACCGGCATCTGGACATCGATGAGCGCGATGTCGGGCAGATGCCTCCGGGCGAGCTCCAGGCCCTCCTTCCCGTCACCGGCCTCGGCCACGACCTCGATGTCGTCCTCGAGGTCGAGCAGCGCGCGGAATCCGCTGCGGATGAGCGGCTGGTCGTCGACCAGCAGGACACGGATCACGACGTCCGCTCCACGGGGAGTTCGGCCCGGACCGTGAAGCCGCGCTCGCTGCGCGGCTCCGCCCGCAGGCGACCGCCGAGGGCGGTGACGCGTTCGCGCATCCCGAGCAGGCCGACGCCGGGCGTCGGCGCGGAGTCCGGTCTGGCCCTGCCGTCGTCGTCGACCTGCACGGCGAGGACGTCCGGCCGGTAGTCGATGCTGACCGTGGCGGTCGTGGCGGCGGCGTGCCGGGCGACGTTGGTCAGCGACTCCTGAACGATCCGGTAGGCGGTCCGGTCCACCGCGGCCGGCACGTCGGTGCGTTGCCCCGCGATCGTCAGCGTCGCCTCCAGGCCGGTCGTACGGGCTCGTTCCACCAGCTCCGGGATGTGGTCGAGCCCGTGCGGCGGGGTGGTGTCGTCGTCGCGCAGCGCCTCCAGCGTCGCGCGCAGTTCCCTGGTCGCCTCACGCGCGGCCTCCTGGATCGCCAGCAGGGCCTCCGGGACCTCTTCGCCGCGTTTGCGGGCCACATGGACGGCGGCTTCGGACTGCACCTTGACGACCGAGATCTGATGGGTCAGCGAATCGTGCAGCTCGCGGGCGATGTGCAGCCGCTCCTCGTCGGCGCGGCGCCGCGCGGTCTCCTCCCGGGTGCGTTCGGCTTCGTCCGCCCGCCGTTCGGCCTGCCGCAGCGCCTCCCCCGCCGCGCCGGCGGCGATCAGCCAGGCCAGCTCAAGGGCGCCGCGGGCCCGCGCGAACGCCTCGCCCGTGTCGTGCAGGCCCGAGACCAGGGCCGCGAGGGGGAGCGCGGCCAGGACGGCCACGCTCGCCACCACCGTGAAGGTGCGGTGCCCCGCCCGTACGGCGGCGTACACCGCGAACAGGTACGCGATGGCCGGGACGTCGAAACCGGCCGCCTGGTAACCCACCGCGCACAGCCCGGTGACGACCAGGACGGGAACCGGAGCGCGGCGGCGCGCGGCCAGCGCCAGGCCGCCGGCCGTCAGCAACGCGATGCCGAGCAGGTCGAGGTGCGTGGTGGAGTGCTGCCCCGACACCCCCGTGACCAGCAGCGCCGCCGTCACGCCGACGGCGATCGCCCAGTCCACGGCGGGGGGCGGGACACCGGGTCGTCCTGTGCTCATGCGCGCACCCTAGCCGGACGTCCGCGCGGGCGACTCCTGCCCGGGGACGACCGGTCGACTACCGCGCACGCGGTACTTTCGCGGCTCCTGCGGCGGCCGCGGTAGCCGGCTGCGTCGGCGGTGGCAGCGCGAAGTGACTGCGGCCGCGGGACGACCTGCGGGGAGTCCGGCGGACATGCTCGGGGGACGTCCACTCGGACGTCTCGTCCTCTTGGCAGAAGGAGCACCCGTGTCCGTTGCATTCCTGCTTGCGGCACCGGCGACCGCGGCCGACGTCACCACCATGAGCGCCGGCCGACTCGGAGCCACCACGGCCGCGCTGGTGGCTCTGGCCGGTGTGGTCGTCGGTGGGCTGGCGTTCGCCCGCTCCACCGGTCGTATCGGCAAAGGCCCCGGGCGCGGCGGCGCCGTCATGGCCGTGGTGACGGGGCTGTTCGGCATGGCGCTCGGCGCGCTGGTCGTGGCCACGGCCGAGGGTGGTCTCGGCACCGGCAACGGGCTGGGCGGCGGGGTCGTGGCCCTGGTGGTGGGGCTGGCCGGTGTGGCCGTCGGCGGGCTGGGGCTGGCCCGTACCCGCCGTACAGTCTGACGGGCCGGCGGGCCGCTACCACCACACCATCGCGTACGTCGGCGTGCTCCCCGCACACCGCGGTCAGGGCCACATCGACGACATCCTGGCGGCGGGCACCCGCGTGCCGGCCGGGCAGGACGTGCCGCGGATCCGCGCGGCGACCGACCTCGCCAACGTCCCGATGGCGAACGCTTTCGCCCGCGCGGGTTACGTCAACTTCGAGCGGGCGATCAACTTCATCTGTGACGCGCCGGGCGCGGCCGGGTCCTGACTGCCAGGATGGACGCCGTAGTCGTTGTCGTTGTGTGTGGTCCATCGACGAGGGGATCGGCCGGTGCTGTTCGAGGTGTGGGCCCCGCAGGCCCGTGACCGGGTGACGCTGGAGCTGAACGGCACCGGGCACCCTCTTGAGCGGGACGCCGAGCGGGCCGGCTGGTGGACCGGGGTCGCGGTGGCCCGGGACGGCGATCGCTACGGCTTCTCGTTGGACGGCGGGCCCGTGCTGCCCGATCCCCGGTCCCGCCGCCAGCCGGACGGGCCGGACGGGCTCAGCGCGGTCGTCGACCACTCCGCGTACGTCTGGTTCAACGAGGCACCGCGGCTGCGGCTGCGCGCCGCGGTCCTGTACGAGCTGCACATCGGGACCTTCACCCCCGACGGCACCCTGGACGCGGCCGCCGAGCGGCTCGGGGAGCTGGCCGGGCTCGGCATCACCCATGTGGAGCTGATGCCGCTGTGTCCTTTCCCGGGGACGCGCGGCTGGGGGTACGACGGCGTCGCGCCGTGGGCGGTCCACGAGCCGTACGGCGGGCCGACGGCGCTGAAGCGGTTCGTCGACACGGCGCACGGGCTCGGGATGGGCGTGGTCCTGGACGTGGTCCACAACCATCTCGGCCCGGACGGGAACCATCTGCCGTCCTTCGGCCCGTACTTCACGGACACGCACCACACGCCGTGGGGCGCCGCGGTGAACCTGGACGCGCCGGGCTCGGACGAGGTCCGCGCGTATCTGATCGGCAGCGCCCTGGCCTGGCTGCGGGACTACCGGATCGACGGGCTCCGGCTCGACGCGGTGCACGCCCTCGCGGACACCCGGGCCCTGACGTTCCTGGAGGAGCTGTCGGAGGCGGTGGACGAGCTGGCCAGGGAGCAGGGCCGGCAGCATTTCCTGATCGCCGAGTCGGACCTCGCCGATCCGCGCACGACGACACCGCGTGTCTCGGGCGGCCTCGGCCTCCACGCCCAGTGGAACGACGACTTCCACCACGCCCTGCACACGGTGCTGACCGGCGAGTCCCAGGGCTACTACGCCGACTTCGCGCGCGCCCCGCTGGCCGGGCTCGCCAAGACGCTGACGCATGTCTTCTTCCACGACGGTACGTTCTCGAGCTTCCGGGGGCGGCACCACGGCCGTCCGGTGGACCGGGTCCGCACCCCCGCGCACCGCTTCCTCGGCTATGCCCAGACACACGACCAGATCGGCAACCGGGCGCTGGGCGACCGGCTCTCCGCGACCCTCTCCCCCGGGCTGCTCGCCTGCGCGGCGACGCTCGTCCTGACCGGGCCCTCGGTCCCGATGCTGTTCATGGGCGAGGAGTGGGGGGCGGCCACGCCCTGGATGTACTTCACCGATCACACGGACCCGGAGCTGGCGGAGGCGGTACGGCGGGGCAGGCGGCGGGAGTTCGCGGCGCACGGCTGGGCGGAGGAGGACATCCCCGACCCGCAGGAGCCGGCCACCCGGGACCGTTCCGTCCTGGACCGTACGGAGCGCGAACGGGCCCCGCACAACCGTCTCCTCGCCTGGCACCGCGAGCTGATCGCGCTGCGCCGCACCCTGCCGGACCTCACCGACCCGGATCTGGCAGCGGTCCGGGTCGCGTTCGACGAGGAGGCCCGCTGGCTGGCGTTCCGCCGCGGGGTGCTGCGGGTCGCGGTCAATCTGGCCAAGGAACCGGCGGAGATCCCGCTCGGCACGAACGGCCGCGACCGGGTCCTCGCCGCCTGGGAGCCGGTCGAGCCGCCGGGAGCGGACGGCCTGCTGCGGCTGCCGGCGGAGTGCGCGGTGATCCTGACGGACGGATGACCCGGGCGGAGCCCTGTGGGCCAATTGGATCATGGTCCTGCCTGTCTGTGGCGCGAGGCGCCCGTCCCGTGGTGGGCTGTGGCCGGTGGGGGGGCGCCCGGTACGTCGACCTCCGCTCGGGGACTCGCACATGACCACGCGTGGCCCTCGATGGCGGACGGCGGCGAGGCCTCGCCCCGCGCCTCCGTGTGGTCCACCGAGTTCCGCAGGTCCTTCAAGGACCTCGCCCACCAGGGCGACGCCACGTTCGACGCGCTGGTGGCGGCCGACGACGAACGCTCCCAGGCCCGCCACACCAGGCTCGGGGAGGCGTCCCCCGCGATCCCCACCGTCGTCTACTGGTTCATGGTGGTGTCGCTCGCCGCCACGGTCGGCGCCTTCGCCTTCGGCCTCCCCCGCCGCCGCGGCCCGGCGCACCTCCTCCTGCTGTGCACCCTCGCGATCCTGTTCACCGGCTCCCTGCTGCTGATCCAGGACATCGACAGACCGTTCACCGGCCAGATCCGCATCACGGGCGACGCGATGCGGGAGACGGCCCAGGACATCTCCGAGGACTTCGCCACGGACCACCCCAGGGCCGCCCTCCCCTGCGACGACGGCGGCACACGCACCCTCTGACTACTCCACGATCGCCATCTCGTGCGGGGTGTTGTTGAAGCGGCGGCCCGAGCCGTCCTCGGTCGCCGTCACGATGTCCTCGATGCGGACGCCGAAGCGGCCCGGGAGGTAGACGCCCGGCTCGATGGAGAAGCACATGCCCGGGACGATCGGGCGCTCCTCGCCCTCGATCATGTACGGGGGTTCGTGGGTGGTGACGCCGATGCCGTGGCCGGTGCGGTGGATGAAGTACTCGCCGTAGCCCGCGTCCGTGATCACCTTGCGGGCGGCCCGGTCCACCTCCTGGCAGGCCACGCCCGGGCGCACGGCCTCGAAGCCGGCCTGCTGGGCCTCGCGGACGACGTCGTGGACACGCTGTTCCTCGGCCGTCGGCTCGCCGACATGGACGGTACGGGTGGTGTCGGAGCCGTATCCGTGCTTGAGGCCGCCGAAGTCGAGGACGACCATGTCGCCGCGCTCGATGACCCGGTCCCCCGCCTCGTGGTGCGGGTTGGCTCCGTTGGGTCCGGAGCCGACGACGGTGAAGTCGACCTGGGAGTGGCCGAAGCGCAGCAGCGCGGCGGCGAGGTCGGCCGCGACCTCGGTCTCCCTGCGGCCCTCGAAGCGGACCGTGAGGATCTCCCGGTAGGCCTCGTCGGCGGCCACGCCCGCGGCCGCGATCCGCTCCAGCTCGTGCGCGTCCTTGACGGCCCGCAGCATCGGCAGCGCCTCGGTGAGCGAGACGTACGAGGTGGAGGGCAGCTCCTTCTGCAGCCCGAGCAGGTGCATCGCCCAGGCGTTGTCGCTCACCCCGAAGCGCCCGGCGGCGTCGAGGAGCGGCTCGGTGACCGCATACGGGTCCTGGCCGTCGGTCCAGTCCCGCAGGGTGAGCGCGTCGGCCCCCGGGGCCTTCTCGGCGTCCGGGGCCTCGAGCGTGGGCACGACGAGGACCGGCTTCCGGCCCGGGGCGATGACGAGGACGGTGAGCCGTTCGGTGATCGCGGTCGGCTGGTAGCCGGTCAGATAGACGAGGTCGGGGCCCGGGGCGACGAGGACACCGGCGAGTCCGGCGTCCGCCGCGGACTCGGCGGCGCGGGCCATCCGGGCCCGGTAGTCGTCGGCGGTGAACGGAGCGGGTGCGGTCGGTCTCGACATGGGGTCATCCTGCCTGCCACGGGCAGGGGACGCGACCCGTCAGCGCGGTTCCGGGCCCTGGGCGATGAGGCGTTCGAGCAGCTCGTGGAAGTCCTCGCCGACGACGATCCGCAACTCCCCGCCGTCCCCGTCCCGGTCGCTGAGCTGGGTGAGCTCGCCGCCGCGCCACCAGAAGACGTACGGGCTGATGGCGCCGGGTGTGTCCTCGTAGCCGGAGGCGGCGAAGGAGGCCATCGCGCCGAGCGCGGGGACGATCGTGGTGTCGCGGATCGGGTGGAAGGCGAGCTGGTGGCGGAAGGGCATCGCCACCAGGGCCCCGTGCTCGCCGATCGGCTTCCCTGTGACGCGCCGTACGACCGTGTCCAGGTCGAGGACGCGGCTCGCGGTGTAGAAGGAGTCGCCGAGGAGCACCTCGAAGCACATGCCGTCGGCGTCCTTCACCGTCTCGTGGCCCTCGACGGGCAGCCCGCGCAGATTGGCGTGCGCCCGGTCCCGCAGCTGCTCCACGTCACCCAGCGGTTCGATGGCCTCGTCGGTGAGCATCATGACGCTCTCCGGCAGGTCGAGGGCGAGGATCTCGTACAGTCCGGGCGCGACGCTCCGGGCGTAGCCGAAGGTCCCCGGGTCGATACCGTCACCGCTGACCACCCGGGGGTAGAGCTGGGCGCGGATCTGCTCGGGCGGGAGGGTGTCGAGCGCCGACGGGCCGTCCATGGTGCGCAGGACGAGTCCGACATGACGGCGGATCAGCGTGGGCCAGGCGCGCGGTCCGCGCCGGTCGTTGTGGCAGACGGCGGCGAGGTTGCCGAGACCGAACCTGCGGCCGTCGGCGTCGCTCACCATGTCGGCGTAGACGGTGACTTCGAGCCCGAGCTCGGCGAAGGCCTCCCGGACCCGGCTGCGGAAGATTGCCGCCTCGCGCTCGGAGAAGTACGAGAACTCGGGGTCCCTGGGTGCGTCGTCACCGTCTCGTTTGGGTCCTCGTCGGAACAACCCCACGTCCGCCCGCCTTCCGTCGACTGCTCACAGCCTAGGGGCGCGGCGTCACGTGTGCAGTCGGCGGACCAACTCGGCAGCCGAACCGCCTGGTTGGGAGCCGGTGTGGAGGAGTTCGGTGCGATGCACGAGACGGGGCGCGCTCAGCGGTACGGCGACGGCGCCCGCGATCGCGGTGGCGAGGGACACGGGCAGCAGCGTCAGGCCGTGGCCGGCGGCGGCCAGGGCGCCGAGGGTACGGATGTCGGTGCCTTCGTGGCGCAGGGCGGTACGGAAGCCGTGGCCTGCGGGTCCTCCGTGCGCGGCGCGCAGCCGGTCGAGCGGGAACCCGGCGTCGGGGGCGTCGAGCCAGCGCGCGTCGACGAGGTCCGCGAGGCGCAGACCGGTGCGGCCGGCGAGCGGATGGCCGGCGGGCAGGACCACGGCGAGCGGCTCCTCCGCGACCCGCGCGGCCGTGAGCGGCGCGACGTCGGGGAGCCGCAACGGGTCGCTGGGCGCGGCGAGTCCGTCGACCAGACCGAGGTCGGCGGCTCCGGTCGCGACGGCGGCCGGCACCTCGTCGCGGGGCAGGGTGCGCAGGGTGACTCCGGAGGCGGGCAGGGCGGCGAGCGTCCGGGGGTGCAGGGCGAGCGGGGCGGCGGCGAGGGTCAGCGTCTCGCGGGGCGCGGCGGCGAACCGGGCGAGGTCGGCGCGGGCGGCGTCGAGGCGGAGGAGGAGGGACCCGGCGTGTTCGAGGAGGCGCTCGCCCGCGGGGGTGGGGACGACGGGGCGGCGGCCGAGGAGCGGCAGGCCGAGGTCGTTCTCCAGGGCGGCGATGTGCTGGGAGACGGCGGACTGGGTGTAGCCCAGTTCGCGGGCGGCCTCGGAGAAGGAGGCGAGGCGGGCGACGGTGACGTACGTACGCAGGAGGTGCGGATCCACGGTCATAAGTGTTCACGATGGAGAGTGCAGGAATCATCGTTGGACGTGAATACGGGCCGACGAGCAGCATGGTCGGCATGACGAACACAGCTCGTGTCGCCCTGGTCGGCGACCGTTCCCCGCACGTGAAGTCCCATGTCCGCATACCTCTGTTGCTGGACGCGCTGGCCGAGCGCGACGGCCTGGTCCTCGACGCCTACTGGATCCCGTCCGGGGACGCGGAGGCGCCCGGGGCGGTGAAGGGCTTCGACGCGGTGTGGCTGCTGCCGGGGAGCCCGTACGCGAGTGAGGCGGGGGCGCTCGCGGCGATCCGTACGGCGCGGGAGGACGGTATTCCGTTCCTCGGCACCTGCGCGGGCTTCCAGCACGCGCTCCTGGAGTTCGCCCGCAACGTCTGCGGTCTGAGCGCCGCCGCGCACGCCGAGAACGACCCGGCGGCGGACGGCGACGACCTGCTGATCGCACCGCTCGCTTGCTCCCTGGTGGGCCACGAGGGAGCGGTGCGGGTGACGCCGGGCTCGCTCGCGGAGTCGGTGCTCGGCGCCGAGCGGACGACGGAGCGGTATCACTGCAACTACGGCCCGGACGGCCGCCACTTGGACACGCTGCGGGCCCACGGCCTGCGCTTCACGGGCGAGGACGAGGAGGGCCGGTTCCGGATCGCGGAGCTGCCCGGGCATCCGTTCTTCCTGGCCACGCTCTTCCAGCCGGAACTGGCGGGCGACGGCTCGCGCCCGCACCCGATCGTGCGGGCGCTGGCGCGGGCGGCGGCGGAGCGGGGTCGTTCGTAGAAGTACGGCTCCGGCTACAGCGAGTCGAGGCCGCGCTCGTGCTTGTCCATGGCTTCGCGTACGGCCCCCACGAAGCCGTTCCAGAACGGGGCCGCGGCGCCCGCGCCGGCGGTCGCCCTGCGGGCGGCGGCGCCGCTGAAGTCTCCGAACATCGCCCGCCGCAGTTCGGTGGAGATCTCCAGCTGGGCGCCCGCTCCGGTGCGGGTGCGGTTGACGATGTTCGTCGGATCGTCGCCGTTCAGCTCGGCGTCGACGCCCGCGACGACCACGGTCACACCCAGCCCGGAATCGAGCCCGTGCTTGTCGAAGGCCCAGGCCAGGTTGCGTATCAGCCGCTGGTCCCGGCCGCCGATGAGGATCCGCTTGGCGAGCGCGTCGTCATCCGGGGCGAAGCCGTGCAGGGAGACGGCGTACAGGTTGTTGCCGCAGACGGCCAGGGCGGCCGGGTCGTCGCAGTGGGTCGAGGTGACGTGGAGGGCGCTGGAGGAGGCGAGCCCCTCGAACATCCAGTAGTCGCGCTGCGGCACGCCCGGCTCCGCCACCGGGTCGGTTCCGGCCCCGACGCGCGAGTAGCCGGCGAGGGTGAGACACAGTTCGCTGGTGCCCGCCTCGATACCACCGCCGTGCGGCGCGATGATCGCCGTACTGCGGACGGGGTCGCTGGCTGCGCTCACGTTGTCGAAGAGTTCGGTCCTGGGGTGGGTGCGGAAGCGCCGCATCCAGTGGGTGCCCTCCTGGTACGCGGTGCTGCTGTACAGCGCCGTGTTGGAAGGGAACTCGGCGGCGGTGGCCGCGGCCGCGGTGCTGCTGGTGCCCGCGAGGTCGCTGATCAGGGGCAGGCCGACGGCAGCGGCGGCCACGGAGGACAGGACGGTACGGCGACTGGTGAGCTTCATGCGGCGATCATCTCCGATGGGCCGACGGCAGCTGCGGCAAGGTGGGGTCAGCTCATCCGGACGACGAGGTGGGCGCGGTCGCGGCCGAGGGCGACGAGCCGGGCGTTGGACTCGTCGGAGTCCCGGACCCAGCGCTCGGCGTGGGACCGGTCCTTGCCGAAGCGGACGTGCCGCTCGACGAGCCGGGGCACGCGGCGGTGGTCGTCGAGGTCCAGGTACCAGGCCTCGTCGAGGAGCGGCAGGACGGTGGCCCAGGGGCCCTCGTCGTGGAGCAGGTAGTTGCCCTCGGTGACCACGAGCGGGACGTCGGGGGCGACGGGTATCGCGCCGGCGACGGGCTCCTCCAGGGCGCGGTCGAAGGCGGGGGCGTAGACGGTGGTGCCGGGCTCGGGGGCGCGCAGGCGGGCGAGGAGCGCGGTGTACCCGGCGGCGTCGAAGGTGTCGGGCGCCCCCTTGCGCTGCGCGCGTCCGAGCCGCTCCAGCTCGCGCTGGGCGAGGTGGAAGCCGTCCATCGGCACAAGGGCGGCGCGCCCGTCGAGCCGGGCGACGAGGCGTGCCGCGAGCGTGGACTTCCCGGCCCCGGGGGCCCCGGCGAGCCCCAGGATCCTCCGCCGGCCGGGGACGGCGAGGCGCCGGGCGCGGTCGGTGAGCTCGGTGAGCAGCTGCGCGTCCATGCGCCGCATTCTGCCACCGTTTGTCACCCCTTCAGTCATACGTATAACCTCGTTGTATGTCCTCCATCGCTCTCGTCACCCTCGTCGTCCGTGACTACGACGAGGCCATCGCCTTCTACACCGATGCCCTCGGCTTCGACCTCGCCGAGGACACCGACCGCGGCGACGGCTCCCGCTGGGTCGTCGTCCGACCCGCGGGCGCCCCCGCCGGTACGGGTCTCCTGCTGGCCCGCGCGAAGGACCCGGCGCAGGAGTCCGCCGTCGGCGCCCAGACGGGCGGCCGCGTCGGCTTCTTCCTGCACACCGACGACTTCGCCCGCGATCACGCCCGGATGACCGCGGCCGGCGTCCGCTTCCTGGAGGAGCCCCGCCACGAGCCGTACGGCTCCGTCGCGGTCTTCGAGGACCTGTACGGGAACCGCTGGGATCTGCTGCAGCCGGCGGGGCCGTCCGCCTGAGGAGAGTGCGTACTCAGTGCCTACTCGACGAAGTAGGAGTCGTGCTTGATGAAGAACGCGGTCCGCTCCTCGTCACTCGCGTCGGCCAGCTCCGCGAGGCCTTCGAAGTACTCCTCGCGGGGCGCTCCGGGTGCGAACAGCATCAGCATCTCGGCCGGCGCGTCGGAGTCGTTGCGGAAGGCGTGCAGTCCGCCCTGCGGGACGTAGAGGAAGTCGCCCTTGCGCGCGTCGATCCACGCCTCGCCGTTGAAGAGACGGACCGTGCCGTCGAGGATGAAGAAGGACTCCGAGATCGCCTTGTGGTAGTGCGTCTTCGGGCCGCCGGCCCCCGCGCTCATCTCCACCCGGTAGAGCCCGAACTCGCCCCGGGTGGAGGCCTTGGTGGCCAGATAGTGGATGGCGTCCTTGCCGGACTCGCCCAGGTCGGGCGCGGTGTCCACCGGCCGGAAGACCGCGCTGACCTCTCCCTCGTCCCCCATGTACACCGGCTCCGGATACGACATGGCGTGCTCTCCCCTCGTTCGTACAACCGTGTGATCAAGCCTAATCGGCCTTGATCGACAACGCCTCGGCGGACATGGGGACTTTGGTCGTAGGACCAGGCCGGGCGGGGTTGGTTCCGCAGCCCGATACGGACCCGCGCCACCCCCGCATAGCGTGCTTCGCATGGACACAGCGAAAGGCAGCGGCGCGCTGGACGAAGCGCTGGAACGGCTGCACACCTCCGGCCCCGAGCGCCTCGGCCGGCTCACCAACCACGCCCCGATGGTGGTCGAGGCACTCGCCGCGCACGGGCGGTCGAGGTCCGTGCACCGCTGGCTGGACCTCTACGAGCCGAAGCTCGAGGAGTTCCCCACCTCCGTGGAGCCCGTCACGGACACCAACTGGCCCACCGCGCTGGGGGATCCGCGCCGAGCCGCCGACTGGATCGCGTACTTCTCCCGGGCGCTCGCCGAACAGCCGTGGAGAGACCTGCTGGCGGTGTGGTGGCCGCGTCTGCTGCCCGGGATGTACGGAGGGTCCACCCACCCCGTCATCCGGGTGGGCCATGCCGTGCGTGCCCTCGTCGACAGCGAGGGGAGCGGCGGGAGCGGCCCGCGCCTCACCGAACTCGCCCACGGGCTCGGCTATTGGGCCGCCCGGCACCGCCCGGTGTCCGGAATCGCGCTGCTGCCCGGCGCGTCCGGCGCCGGGGACTCCTTGGACGCGGTGCCCCCGATCAGCGAACCCCGGGGCGGCTTCCCCGACAGGCTGGCCCGGGTCGACCGGCTGCCGGCCTGGGCGGCCGGGGTGACCGACCCGGACGAGGCGGAACGGCGCCTGACCGAACTGGTGCGTGCCGCGACGCATCGCTACGCCACGCACGGCCACGGCGAGGCCACGATGCTGGTCCACGCGGCGACGGCGCCCAACGCCGTACTGCGTACCCTTCCCGCCCTTCCCCGGTCCCTCTGGGTGCCGAGCCTGCACGCGGCGTGGACGGCTTCCGCGGCGGTGACGTCGATGTACGCGACGGCCGACCCGGTCCCCTACGTCTCCCCCGGCCGCGTCACCGCCGAGGAGGTCGTGGAGCGGGCCCTCGCCCACGGCGACGAGCACGTCATCAAACTGACCGACACCGCGGTCGACGTGGGTGACGAACAGGCACTCGCCGCCGCGCTCCGCGCCGTCGAACTCAGCGAACCGCTCCGCTAGTTCGCCGTCCAACTCAGCCCACAGCTCTACCAGTTCCGCATGCGGAAAAGGCTGCAGACGGCAACAGTCCTCGTGCTTTCATGGCCTTCATGGTGTCCACCGACCGACTGCTGGCGTTCGCCGCCATGTCCTTCCTGCTGATCGTGATTCCCGGCCCCAGCGTGCTGTTCGTGATCGGGCGCGCGCTGGCTCAGGGGCGCCGAGCCGCACTGACCACCGTCGCGGGGAACACGCTCGGGGCCTATGTGCTCGTCGTGGCCGTGGCCCTCGGAGTCGGGGCCGTCGTGGAGCGCTCGGTCCTCGCCTTCACGACACTGAAGCTGGTGGGCGCCGCGTACCTCGTGTACCTCGGCGTCAAGGCGGTGCGCCAACGCGGTTCGCTGCATGCCGCGTTCACGGGCAACGACCGCCCCGCGCGGGGCGACCTGCGCACACTGTGGGAGGGGTTCGTGGTCGGCGTGGCCAACCCCAAGACCATCGTGTTCTTCGCCGCGGTGCTGCCGCAGTTCGTCGACCGCGGCGCCGGGCACGTCACGCTGCAGATCCTGCTGCTCGGCCTGGTCTTCAATGTCATCGCCGTGGCGTCCGACAGCGTATGGGGACTGGCCGCGGCCACCACCCGCAGCTGGTTCGCCCGCTCGCCGCAACGAATCGCCCTGGTCGGCGGGGCCGGTGGACTCGCGATGATCGGCCTGGGCGTCACCGTCGCCACGACAGGCCGCAAGGACTAGGGGCTGTCCGTCGGATCAGGGTCGGAGAGGCCACGGCTGGTCGGGCCGACCAGGGCCTGGGACTCGCGGCCCGACCTTCTCAGTCGCTCACCGCCTCGTCGCAGGCGGGACAGACCCGGCCCGCGTACTCGGGGGCGTACCACGCGGGGCTGGGCCCGCCGTCAGGCTGCCGTGAGGCCGTCTCCATCGCGAAGGTGTCCCTGCCGCAGAAGGTCCGCGGACCGGGCACAGAGGTGCTGCCCGGGGCGGCGGGGGCAGCATGCACCCGGCGCACGACGACCTCGCCGCCATGTGCCGTTCCCGCGGATCCGTGCGCCGTCACCGGCTCGTCGACCTCGTACACAACGACCATCCCGCTCATACCTCGACGGTAGGCGGCCGGGCGACGAAATTGCCGAATCAACAGCGGGAGACACGCGGCGTAGTCTCGAATTCGAAGCCTGACTCCCACCCGCGTTGTGCGCAATCCCCTCGCGGAGACGGTGTCCCGGTCACCGCGCAGACGGCGTGCAGGCAATTCCATTTCCGTTGCCGTGCGACCATTCCGTACGAGCGGTCCTCGATCAGTTCGACGGCGTCGCTGTTCATCGCCTCCGAGTACCTGGCCCAGCTCAAGGCCGAGAGCGGCTTCGCCGACGTACCACCGGAGAAGATGACCCGCGAGCAGATGCAGGAACTCGCCGCCCGCTACAACGGCGGCCCCTACTACGACAGTGACGATGCCAAGGCATACGGTCGGGGCTTCGACCGCAGACTGGACCAGGCGAAGGAGGCACTGGGGTGACGGATGTGCGCGAGCGGCAGCTGACGGGAGCCGTCGGCCGGGTCGGGGCTGTCGTCTGTGCCGTCGTCCTGGGCCTCGGGCATGTGGTGACGGGCTACCTCATCCTTGTCGCCTGGACGATCGAGCCGGACGGCTCCTGGGATCGGCAGGCCGTCACCAACTCGGACTTCGCGGCGGGGTTCGGCCTGGCTCTGTCCGTGGTGACCGCGCTGCTGACGCTCTGGTTCGTGAAGGCGGAGTGGCTGCGGACGTGGTGGTTCGCGATTCCGACGGTGCTGGCCGCCGCGGCGATCTTGCGTCTGACCTTCCTGGCGCCCGTACTCTGACGCGCGCCGTGTCCGCCCCGCCCCCGCCGTGACGAACGGCGAGGGCGGGGCGGGCAGTCGGATGATCAGCGTCTGCCCCACCACGACTTGCCGCTCTGGCCCCTGCGGATGTCGGTCACGTTCGCCAGGCCGCCGCCGTTCTGCGGCCCGCTGTGGGGCTGCAGCCGCTTCAGCCGTGCCCGCCAAGGGCCGTCCGCCATCTCCAGGTGCACGATGAGCGGGCCCTCGGGCAGCGGCACCGTCTCCCGTCGCTTGCCGATCTCGTTGACGACGTTCTCGTCCGTGGGCAGGCTCGTCGGGTCGTCGTGCCCGGCCAGTTCGTAGAGGTTGACGATGAGGTTGTCGTCGCCTCGGTAGTGGAGGGCGAGGTCGGCCGTCCCCCCGGTGTGCAGCAGGACGTCAGGACCGCGGCACTCGAACTCTTCCTCCGTCAGACGCCGAGCCGCCGCCAGCGGCAGCACCCGGAGCTCCCAGGGGCCGTCCGCCTTCAGCTGCAGCCGCAGCCGCCCGTTCCCGGGGACGTGGGCGAGCACCCGGCCCTGGAAGTCATCCTCGGTGCTGTTGACGAGGGTGTCCCCCTCCTTGTTGAACCGGGTGAGGGGCCACAGGCCGGTGTATCCGTCGCCCCGGATGGCGAGTTCGACCACGACCGGCCCTGGCGGCAGCCCGTCCACGGTGATCACGTCGTTGTCCCGGCCGGTCTGCGTGTACGGCTCGAAGACGGCACCGAACGACCAGTCCGGCTCGGCCTGGACCGGCGCGGGCATCCCCGGCGCGGCCTGGACCGGCGCGGGCTGCGGCGCCATCGCCGGTGCGGGCGCCGGGGGCACCTGGAACGGGGCCGGAGCCGGGCCCGCAGCCGGAACCTGGAATGGGGCCGGGCCCGCAGCCGGAACCTGGAACGGGACCGAGTCCTGGACCGGAGCCGCCTGGACCGGGGCCTGGAACGGCACAGGGCCCTGGAGCGGGGCCTGGACCGGGGTCGCATGGGTCGGCGTCGGGGGCTCGTCCGCCACGTCCACCCCGTGGTCCGTCACCAGGCCGGCGAGCCCGTTCACGTACCCCTGGCCCACCGCGCGGAACTTCCAGCCCCCCGCCCGCCGGTACAGCTCGGCCAGCACCATCGCCGTCTCGCCGCCCGCCTCGGTCACCTCGTACCGCGCGACCGACGTGCCGTCCGGCGCGAACGCCTCCACGGACAGGCCGTACACGTCCCGCATCGCGCCGCTCTCCGTCGACCCGACCACCAGGACGCGGACGATCTCCTCCTCGACCGCGGTGAGGCCGGCCTCCAGCCACACCGTGCCGTTCTCCTCCCCCAGCAGCCGCACGGCGCCCGAGGAATGGGCCGGCGCACCGTGGAACACGATGTCCCCGTCCCCCCGGACCCTGCCCTTCTCCGTCAGCAGCAACGCCGCGACATCCAGCCCGCTCCGTACCGCGATCCGCAGCGGCACCGTCGGAACGAAGGCGTTTGCCCCCTTGATCATTTCCCCTCCCCGAAATCGATCACTGATGGATCTTCCGGCCATCCGGGCCCGAGGGGCAAGGCCCTCGGCCCCCGAGCCCCGGCCCCAGCCCCTGCCCCGGCCCCTGCCTGTCGTACCGCGTTGTTAGGGTGACTCACGTGCGGCCATCCCCTATATCCCTGCTCTCGGACGGTCCGGCGCTCCGGATCCTCGAACTCGCCGTCGCCGCACAGGAGTCGGGCGGAAAGCTCTCCCTGGGCGACGAGATCAGGCGGTACATCCGAGTGGTCACGATCGACACCATCGACGACCACACGCAGCGAGAGCACTCATGACCACCCTCACCCGCCACCTGCGGTCCGCCGCGCCCCCCACCGCCGTCGCGGCCGGATTCCTCGCCATGCTCATCGGCGTCACCAGCTCGGTGGCCGTGGTGTTCACGGCCGCCAAGTCGGCCGGGGCCACTTCCGCGCAGCTCACCTCGTGGGTCTTCGCGCTGGGCATAGGCATGGGCGTCACCTGCATCGGCCTCTCCCTGCGCCACCGCGCGCCGATCGTCACCGCCTGGTCGACGCCGGGCGCCGCGCTGCTCGCCACCGGGCTGCAGGGGGTGACGATGGCGCAGGCCGTCGGAGCGTTCCTGCTCTCCTCCGTACTGATCGTGATCAGCGGGGTCACCGGCTGGTTCGAGCGGATCATGAACCGGATTCCGGTCCCGCTCGCCTCCGCGCTGCTCGCCGGGGTGCTCCTCCAGTTCGGCACCGAGCTGTTCACACAGATGGAGCGGAGCGGCCTCATCGCCGTTCCCATGTTCTTCGCCTATCTCGTGGGCCGGCGCTGGTTCCCCCGGTACGCGGTCGTCGGCGCGCTCGTCGCCGGGATCGCGGCGACCGCGTGGCAGGGTTCCTGGAAGCTGGACGGCTTCGAGCTCGCCCTCGCCGAACCCTCCTTCGTACGGCCCGAGTTCAGCTGGCAGGTCCTCGTCGGGGTCGGTCTGCCGCTCTTCGCGGTGACGATGGCCTCGCAGAACCTGCCGGGAGTGGCCGTCCTGCGCAACGCCGGTTACTCCACGCCGGTCTCGCCCCTGCTCACCTGGACGGGCACGGTCAACACCGTCCTCGCGCCGTTCGGCTGCTTCGGCCTGAACCTGGCCGCGATCACCGCCGCGATCTGCAGCGGCGAGGCCGCCCACCCCGACCCGCGCAAGCGCTATGTCGCGGGCGTCTGGGCGGGCGTCTTCTACCTCCTCGTCGGTCTCTTCGGCGGAACGGTCGGCTGGCTCCTCACCGCGATGCCGCCGGCCCTCGTCCTGGGGATCGCGGGCATCGGCCTCCTCGGCACCATCGGCAGCTCCCTCACCTCGGCGCTCCTGGACGAACGCCTCCGCGAGCCGGCCGTGGTGACGCTGCTCGCCACCGCCTCCGGCTTCACGCTCTTCGGCATCGGCTCGACCTTCTGGGGCCTGCTGGCGGGCGTCCTGACGCTGGCGGTGGGCGACCTCGCCCGCGGCCGCACGTCCCGGAAGGACTCCGGCAAGGAGCCGCACGACGGCAGCCTCACCCCCGAAGAGGCGAAGAGCCGCTGAGGCAGGCGAATCAGCCGCTGAGTGGCGGGTGAGCCGCCAAGTGCGCGAGTCAACCGCCGCCCAGGACGCGAACTGCCGATGATCGGGCGTAGAGCGGCCGAGTGCGCGAGTGAGCCGCCGAGTCTCAGACCGACCGTGCCAGCTCCGCCGCCCGTGCCAGGTGTTCGCCCTTGAGGGTCGCCCACTCCCCCGCGCGCGTCGCCGAACCGCCCAGGACGACGAACTCGCTCGTCTTCGCCCGCTCCCCGATGCGGTCGGTGAGCATGGTGGTCCGCATCGCCTCGTAGCATCCCGAGGCTTCGAGTTCGGCGACGGTGTAGCCGGCCGTGCACAGCACCAGTGCGTTCCGTGCCACCCGGAGCCGGGTGGGCCTGTACGCGAAGCCGACCGTCCACACACGGTCGAACCAGCCCTTGAGCCGGGCGGGGCAGTCGGCCCACCAGACGGGGTAGACGAACGCCCAGACATCGGCGGCCTCGAGCCTCGCGTGCTCGGCGGCGACGTCGTCGGGGACGGGCGCGTCGGCGCGGTGACCGGACTCGCGCTCGTACTCGTCGCGCGTGAGTTCCGAGCGGAACTCCATCGCGTAGAGGTCCGAGACCGTGTACGTGTGCCCGGCGCCGTCCAGCCCGCCCACGAACGCGTCGAGCACCTCGCGCGTGAAGCTCCGCTCACTCGGGTGCGCGTGGACGACATGGACGTGCGTCATGGGTGGTCTCCCTCGTCGAAGCCGCCGGTCTGCGTGAACATGTCGTTCACGATCTTCTGGGCCGTGGCGGCGTGTTCCTTCGGAACCTCTGCTCTGACCCAGAGCAGGTGGGCGTGCCAGGTGTTCGTGCTCTTCTCCCGCCGGCCCCAATGGCGCTTCATCGCCATCCGGTAGCGGTCGTCCCCGCCGAAGGCACCCGCCGCGTAGTACGTGGAGTCGTCGGCCTTCGTCCACGAGGTCCGGGCACGGTCGGGGGCCGAGCGCAGAAACGCGTCCGTCTCCTGCCGGCTGCACGAGCTGCCGCAGTAGTGGAACTGGACCTCGACACGCATGTCCGGCAGGAATCCGGCCTTCACCTGGTCCGGGCCGGCCTTGCAGGTGTACGTGACCGGGTCGTCGACGTCCGCGCTCCGGCAGTCGAGGTGCTTCGGGGCCCGGAACACCAAGGGGGCGCGCCAGAGGTACCAGAGCTAGGACCGTTCGTCGCCCACGACCGCGACGGGCGAGGCGGCGGTGACTTGCACCAGGAGATATCGGGCGGCACGCAGAAGAACGTCGTCTTCACCCGGGACGTCAGCGGACCGTAGGCTCTGCCCCGCGGCTCCCGCGGTCCCGCTCGCCAGAGCCATGAGAAGTTCTGCTGCCACCGGTTCCACGGACGCTCCCCCTTCGACACACCACTCGATCCCACACGAACGTGCCCCCGGCCGACCGTAGTCGACCAGGGGCACGAACGACGATGGAACGACCGGGCTCAGCTCTCGTCGGACTCCGGCGTCAGCCGCAGCGAGATCGAGTTGATGCAGTAGCGCTGGTCCGTGGGGGTCGGATAACCCTCACCCTCGAAGACATGGCCCAGGTGCGAGCCGCAGCGGGAGCACCGCACCTCGGTGCGGACCATTCCGTACGAGCGGTCCTCGATCAGTTCGACGGCGTCGCTGTCCTTCGGGTCGTAGAAGGACGGCCAGCCGCAGTGCGACTCGAACTTCTCGGTCGAGGTGAAGAGCTCGGCGCCGCACGCCCGACAGGAGTAGACGCCCTTGGTGGTGGTGTCGGTGTACTCGCCCCGGAACGCGGGCTCGGTGCCCGCCTGGCGCAGTACCTGGTACTCCGCCGGGGTCAGCTCCGCACGCCACTGCTCGTCCGGCTTCTCGACGTCGTACGACATGAGTCCACTCCCTCTACTTCGACAGATGGGCGAGGATCCGCGGTCCCAGGTCCGTGACGTCGCCCGCGCCCATCGTCAGAACGAGATCGCCGGGCTTGGCCATTCCCGCGACGACCTCCGGGACGGTCTCCTTGTCGTGCACCGCCGTCACGTCGGCACCGGCCGCGCGGGCCGCCGAGATGATCAGCTCGCTGGTGATGCCGGGGATCGGGTCCTCGCGGGCCGGGTAGATGTCGAGGACGACGGAGGCGTCGGCGAGGGCCAGGGCGTCGCCCATCTCCTTGCCGAGCTCCTGGGTGCGGGAGAAGAGGTGGGGCTGGAAGACAACCAGGAGGCGGGCGGCCCCGGCGGCGCCGCGCATGGCCTCCAGGTCGGCGGTCATCTCGGTGGGGTGGTGCGCGTACGAGTCGATGACCTGGACGCCCGCCGCCTCGCCCTTGAGCTGGAGGCGCCGGCCGACACCGGTGTACGCGGTGAGGGACCGGGCCAGCTCCGCCGGGTCGATGCCCATGTGGACGCCGGCGGCGAGGGCCGCGGCGGCGTTGTGGGCGTAGTGGCGGCCGGGCACCGAGACGGTGAAGGTGATCGCGTCCCCGCCCCACAGGGAGACGGTGACCTCGCTGGTCATGCCCTTCGGGGTGATCGAGAGGATCCGGACGTCGGAGTCCTCGCCCTCGCCGACCCGGGTGATCTCCAGGTCGTCACGCCCGCCGACCCGTGCGGCCAGCTCGCGGGCGCCCGCGTGCTCGCCGACGACCAGGGTTCCGCCCGCCGGGATCTTGGCGACGAACGCCTCGAAGGACTCGTAGATCTCGTCCATCGACGCGTAGTTCGCGTGGTGGTCCAGCTCGACGTTGAGGACGATCGCCACGTTCGGGTCGTACTTCTGGAAGCTGCGGTCGCTCTCGTCGGCCTCGGCGACGAAGATCTCGCCCTCGCCGTGCCGGGCATTGGTGCCCGGGCCCGCGAGGTCGCCGCCGATGGCGTACGAGGGGTCGAGGCCAAGCTCGGTGAGCGCGACGGCGAGCATCGACGTCGTGGTGGTCTTGCCGTGCGTGCCGGCGACGGCGATCGTGCTGCGGCTGCGCATCAGCGCGGCAAGCGCGTCGGAGCGGTGCACGACCGGGATGCCGAGCTCGGCGGCGCGGGCCAGCTCGGGGTTGTCGGCGCGGATGGCGCTGGAGACGACGACGGCGGTGGCGTCGTCGGCAAGGTGGGCGGCGGCGTGTCCGATGTGCACGGTGACGCCGAGGGCGCGCAGCGCCTCGGCGGTCGCGGACTCCTTCGCGTCGCTGCCGGCCACCTTCGCCCCGCGCTGGGCGAGGATCTTCGCGATGCCCGACATTCCGGCACCGCCGATGCCGATGAAGTGCGGCCGTTCCATGGCGGCAGGGATGGCGGGTGCCATGCGGATCTCTCCCCGGGGTGCGACGTACAGGAGGCCCCCAGCCTAGTGGCTCGCCCGGACGGCCCCGGGCACCGCGCCCAGGGCCGTCCGAGCGGCCCGGTCACCGCCGTGGATCACGAGCCGTACGTCACGCGGCCACGGCCGCGCGTACGCCCCTCGCTGTGTCACTCGCTGTACGTCATTCGCTGTGTCACTCGCCGCACGCCACCCGCTGCGTCATTCCCCGCCCGTCACTCGCTGTACGTCATTCGGCCGCCCGTCACTCGCTGTGCGCGAACAGCTTCAGGACCGGGACGCCGACCTTGTGCCGTGCCCGCGAGGCCCAGTCCCGGTGGAAGAACTCCTCCACATAGTGCGGGGCCGTCAGAACGATCACCTCGTCGGCGTCCGACTCGTCGACGACGGACTTCATCTTGTTGATGGGGTGGTCCTCGACCACCTGTCCGACGGCCTCGCAGCCGACGTTCCGCAGGGCCTGGAGGGAGTGCTCCAGGGCCTGCTCGGCGGGGACACGGGCCGCCTTGCCCTCCGGTTCCTCACCCTCGTGGGTCGCTTCCTTCAGCTCGCCCATGGCGACGTCGTCGATGGCGCGCAGCAGTACATCGGCCTGGTCGCCACGGGGCTGCATCAGCACGATGAAGGACACCCTCTCGTCACCGTGCAGGGTGGTGACGAACTCCACGTCGACGGACGTGAGGGGCTTCTCGATCATCAAAACGCTTGTGAACACCTCAGGAGCCCTTCTGCGGAAACCATCCTTCCCCGTGCCCGAACGGGGTCTACGGGGGTAAGTGTGCCCAGCGGAAGCGAACCGGAACGACAAATTCCGCCGATTGTCAGATACGACGGTAGCGGGTGAAAAGGAACCCGGCCTCCTCCAGCACCGACGCCACGGCGAACCGTTTCGGGACATCCACCGACGGGCCTCCCGCGATCCGCTGCGCGGTGCCCGCCGTCATCGTCGGCGAGACCGTCAGACACAGCTCGTCGAGCACTCCCGCCGCCACGAACTGGCCGAGCAGCCGGGGCCCGCCCTCGGTCAGCTGGCGCCGCAGCCCGCGCTCCGCGAGCGCCGCCACCGCACGGGCCGGCTCGACCCCGGGCCCGTCGCCCGCGATCACCACCTCCGCCCCCGCCTTCCCGGCCGCGTCCACCCGTTCGACAGCCGCCGCGGCGCCGGTCAGGACCAGCGTCGGGACCAGCGGCTCGGTGAA
This sequence comes from Streptomyces sp. NPDC046712, assembly GCF_040645695.1. Lineage (NCBI taxonomy): Bacteria > Bacillati > Actinomycetota > Actinomycetes > Kitasatosporales > Streptomycetaceae > Streptomyces > Streptomyces sp. NPDC046712. The sequence goes on from NZ_JBEYYW010000029.1 coordinate 88,047, forward strand.
GAGCGGAGCCGAGAAGTCCAGGTCCAGGGAGGCGCTGACCACCGCGATCACCGGCGCGGGGCCCTGCCCGGCGGCGGCCCGGCGGGCCGCGAACGCGTCACGCGCGCGGGCCGGCCGGTACCCCTCCTGGCGTACGGTCTGCGCCCCCACCACGATCACGTCGGCGAGGCCGCGCAGCGTGCCGAAGATCCGCATGTCGGTGTCGGAGGAGAGGGGCTGGGAGCGGCCGTCGTGCTGACCGGCCCCGTCGAGGGAGGAGACCATGTTGGCGCGCAGCCAGACGTCGCCCGGGGGCAGCTCCGGGTACGCGTAGAGGTCGGCCAGCTCGTCGAGGGACCACTCGCGGTCCCCGGAGGCGGCGTCTTCGGCTGTCATGTCCGTCACAGGGAACAGGCGTCGCATCCTCGCAGTCTGACACGGCGCTTACAGTGGGGAACTGTGTCGACCCGTGCCTCCCACGCCCCCCGCGCCATAACCGAAGCGGCTTCCACCGAAGCGGCTCCGGTCTCCCTCTGCGCCCGGGAGCCCCATGTCCCCGCCGACCGTCTCGTCGCCGAGATGGTCCCGCCGCCGCGCTTCGACTCGGTGCGCTTCGACACGTACATCCCGGACCCGAACCAGCCCAGCCAGACCGACGCGGTCAAGGCCCTGAGCTCCTTCGCCGAGGGACTCGGCGGCTCCCACGCCACCGGTGCCGGCAAGCGCCCGGGCCTCAGCCGCTGGTTCGCCAAGAAGCCCGCCGCCCCCACCGGCCCGCGCGGGATCTACCTCGACGGCGGTTACGGCGTCGGCAAGACCCACCTGCTCGCCTCCCTCTGGCACGCCACGCCCGCCGAGCCGGGGCTCAAGGCCTTCGGCACCTTCGTGGAGCTGACGAACCTGGTGGGTGCGCTGGGCTTCCAGCAGACCGTGCAGACGCTGAGCGGACACCGGCTGCTCTGCATCGACGAATTCGAGCTCGACGACCCGGGCGACACGGTTCTCGTCTCCTCCCTGCTGAGCCGGCTCGTCGAGGCGGGCGTGGCGCTGGCCGCCACCTCCAACACGCTGCCGGGCAAGCTGGGCGAGGGCCGGTTCGCCGCCGCCGACTTCCTGCGCGAGATCCAGGGCCTCTCGGCCCACTTCCGCCCGCTGCGGATCGACGGCGAGGACTACCGCCACCGCGGGCTGCCCGAGGCGCCCGCCCCGTACTCCGACGAACAGGTGACGAAGGCCGCGTACGCGACCCCGGGCTCCTCGCTCGACGACTTCCCGCATCTGCTCGACCACCTGGCCAAGGTCCACCCGAGCCGCTACGGCGCGCTCACGGACGGGCTGAGCGCGGTCTGCCTCACGGACGTCCAGCCGATCCCGGACCAGTCGACGGCGCTGCGGCTCGTCGTCCTCGCCGACCGGCTCTACGACCGCGAGGTCCCAGTGCTCGCCTCCGGTCTCCCCTTCGACCGGCTGTTCAGTGAAGAGATGTTGAAGGGCGGGTACCGGAAGAAGTACTTCCGGGCGATCTCCCGGCTCACGGCGCTGGCACGCGACGCAAAGGGTCTGGTGGAGCAGTAGGTTGGGGGCCATACCCGATCGAAAGGGATTCATCATGGCCGCAACCCGTTCCGCCCACGCCGTCTGGGAGGGCGACCTCCTCAAGGGCAAGGGCGTCGTCACCCTCGACTCCTCCGGCCTCGGCTCGTACGACGTCTCCTGGCCGGCCCGCACCGAGGAGCCGAACGGCAAGACCAGCCCGGAAGAGCTGATCGCCGCCGCGCACTCCTCCTGCTTCTCGATGGCCTTCTCCAACATCCTGGCCAAGAACGACACCCCGCCGACCCGCCTGGAGACGAAGGCCGACGTCACCTTCGTGCCGGGCAAGGGCATCACGGGCAGCCACATCACCGTGCGCGGCGAGGTCCCGGGCCTGGACAAGGACAAGTTCCTCGAGCTGGCCGAGGACGCCAAGAAGAACTGCCCGGTGAGCCAGGCGCTCGCGGGTACGACGATCACGCTGACCGCCGAACTCGCCTGATCTCTCACGCCACATGAGGCCGTTGTGGCCCGCATGGTTCACGTGTCACCACAGTGCGTGATACACACATGCGGGTCACGCGTCATTCCTCTCCTGTCCTCCCCCATAGCCTTCGGCATGGGGGTACCCCCACAGAAGATGGGTTGCCTCATGTCCGCAACACGACGTCAGATCCTGTCCCGCACCGGCGCCTCCGTCGCCGGGATCGCCTTCGCGGGCGCCTTCTCCGAACTCTTCGCCGGTACGGCGGCCGCTCGCGGCCACGCCGGCTACGGACCGCTGGTCCCCGACCCCGCCGGGCTCCTCGACCTCCCCAAGGGCTTCCGCTACCAGGTGCTCTCCCGCCAGGGCGACCCCCTCCGCTCCGGCGAGGGACCCGTCCCCAGCAATTTCGACGGCATGGCCGCCTTCGCCGGCCGCCGGGGCCGCGTCCACCTGGTCCGCAACCACGAGAACCGGGTCACCGGCAAGATCGGCGTCCCGACCGTGCAGGGCCTGACGTACGACCCCGCCGCCAAGGGCGGTTGTACGGCGATCGAGCTGGACGGCCGCAACAACGTCCTCGGCGAGCGCGTCGCCATCGCCGGCACCGCCGTCAACTGCGCGGGCGGCCCGACCCCTTGGGGCACCTGGCTGACCTGCGAGGAGACCGAGGACAAGGCCGGGACCAACGGCTACACCAAGGACCACGGCTTCATCTTCGAGGTCGACGGCGCCGACCCGCACCGCACCGGCGCCGTACCGCTCACCGCCATGGGCCGCTTCCAGCACGAGGCGATCGCCGTCGATCCGCGCAGCGGCATCGTGTACGAGACGGAGGACGCGTTCCAGCATCCCTTCGGGCTCTTCTACCGCTTCCTGCCGGAGAAGCCGCTGGGCGGCCACGGCTCGCTGCGCGCGGGCGGCGCCCTGGAGGCGATGCGGGTGCCGGGCGTGCCCGACCTCTCGGTGGTCCAGGAGACCGGTGCGAGCTTCGACGGCGTCGAATGGGTTCCCGTACCGGACCCGCAGGCGGCCGAAACCCCCATCAGGCTCCAGGACTTCGGGCCCCGGGGCATCACGCACGCGCAGAAGCTGGAGGGCTGCTACTGGGGCGGGCGGGCCGTGTACTTCGTCTCGTCCTTCGCCCGCGCCAAGGACGGCTCCGCGGCCACCCACTTCGGCCAGGTGTGGAAGTACGAGCCGCACCGGCGGCGTCTCACGCTCGTCGTCGTCTTCGGCCCGAGCACCGACATCCAGCTGCCCGGCGAGTCTCCGGACAACATCTGTCTCGCCCCCAGCGGCGGCCTGATGGTCAGCGAGGACGGCGACGGCGCCCAGCATGTGTACGGGGTGAGCCGGAAGGGCGAGGTGTACGCGATGGCGCGCGGGGCGCAGAACATCGGCACACCGGACGCACCGGAGTGGGGCGAGTTCGCCGGAGTCACGTTCTCGCCGGACGGACAGACGATGTACGTCAACTGCTACACCCCGGGCACGACGTTCGCGGTGACGGGCCCGTGGTGCTGAGGTAGGTCGCCCGCCGCGGCCGGGTGCGGTGTTCGGCGCCACCCGGCCGCCGGGTCGTAGGTGCCCTCCCTGGGAACTTCGACCACGGTCGTACGATGGCCGTACTGCGATGTACCCGCCCCGAGGAGTTGCCGTGGCCCGCCCCCGTACCGCCGCCCGGACAGTGGAACACCCCGAGCTGTCGGAGGTCTCCCTGCAGCAGGCCCTGGAGGCGCTGGTGGACCCGGTGCGGCGTGGGGTGGTGTGCCAGCTGGCCAGGTCCGGCGCGGACATGAGCTGCGGCACCTTCGACGCACCGGTCTCGCTCTCGACACTCACGCACCACTTCAGCGTGCTGCGCGAGGCGGGGGTGATCCGCCAGTACTACGTGGGCACGACGAAGATGAACACGCTGCGCGCGGAGGAGATGGAGGACCGCTTCCCCGGCCTGCTGTCGGCCGTGCTGGCCGCCTCCGCCGCGGAGCGGGAGGCGGGCGCGGTCTGACGTCGCCTCGCGGGTCCGTCGATTCCGTCGCAGGATCGGGGGAAGGCGAGCCACGGACCCGGAGGGGCGCAGGATGGCGAAGAAGGACGAGCCGAAGAGGGACGAGAAGAAGGCCAAGGCGTCCGGGAGGAACCGGCCCCGTACCCCACCGGTACCCTCCCCGGTCCTGCGTGACCTGCTGCGCGTCCCCGCCGGCCGGCCGGTCGACCTCTCCTCGTACTCCTCCTCGAAGATCCCGGCCGGCCCGCCCGACAAGGCGGCGGGGATCGTGGCCACGGAACTCCTGGCCCCGCGCCTGGCCGACCTGCAGGAGCGCCTGTACGCGGCGAGCACGGCCGGCGACCGGCGCCGGCTGCTGCTCGTCCTGCAGGGTATGGACACGAGCGGCAAGGGCGGCACGGTCAAGCATGTGATCGGCTACTTCAACCCGTCCGGCTGCCGGATCCGGGCCTTCAAGGCGCCCACGACGGAGGAGCGGAGCCACCCGTTCCTCTGGCGGATCACGCGGGCTCTGCCGGTGCCGGGCGAGATCGGCATCTTCGACCGCTCGCACTACGAGGACGTGCTCATCGCGCGCGTCCGCGACCTGGTCCCCCGCCGCGACCTCGGCCGCCGCTACGGCCAGATCAACCGCTGGGAGGAGACCCTCACGGACGACGGCGTCACCATCGTCAAGGTCTTCCTGCACATCTCGTACGAGGAGCAGCGCGCCCGGCTCCTGCAGCGGCTCGACAACCCGGACAAGCACTGGAAGTTCAACGCGGGCGACATCGAGGAGCGGGCGCTGTGGCCGGCGTACCAGCGGGCGTACGAGCTCACGCTCGAGCGTTGCTCGACCCCGGAGGCGCCGTGGTACGTGGTCCCGGCCGACCGTAAGTGGTACCGCAACTGGGCCATCAGCACGCTGCTCCTGGAACACCTGGAGGCCCTGGACCCGCGCTACCCGGCGGGCGACTTCGACGTGGCCGAGTGCCGCAAACAGTTGCTCGCTTCCTGATCGGCTAGTTTCCGTGGGTGACCATTTCTGTACGAAGATTGTCGGCGCTCGCTCTCCTGGGCGCCGTTCTCGTCGGCTGTGGCGGGGGTACGGCCGACACCGCGTCGACGCCTGACACCTCGGCGCCTGACACCTCGTCCGCCGCGCCGAGCACGAGCGCGTCTCCGTCCACGAGCGCTTCTGCCTCCACGAGCGCGAGCGCCGCGCCCGGCCCGGCGACCGTACGCAAGGCGCCGCCCACCATGGCGCCCGGCCCCGCGGGCCTCACGCCGGTGTTCGAGCGGGGGCGCAAGGGCGGGGACAAGGTCGTCGCGCTCACCTTCGACGCCGACATGACGGCCGACCAGGGGCCGCGGGCCGCGGGCGGGGAGCGCTTCGACAACCCGCGGCTGATCGAGACGCTGCGGCGGCTCAAGGTCGACTCGACGGTCTTCATGACCGGCCGCTGGGCCGAGGAGTACCCGGACCAGGCCCGCTCCATCGGCACCGATCCCCGCTTCGAGATCGCCAACCACTCGTACAGCCACTACGCATTCGCCTCCCCCTGCTACGGCCTGCCGACCGTGGCGAAGCAGGACATGGCCAAGGACGTGCGGCGCGCCTTCGAGGCGTTCCGCAAGGCCGGGGCGCGCAATGTCGTGCCGTACTTCCGCTTCCCCGGCGGCTGCTACAACGACGACGCGCTGCGCGCGCTCGCCCCCGCGAAGGTCACGGCGGTGCAGTGGGACGTGGTCAGCGGCGACGCCTTCGCCAAGGACGGCGACGCGGTCGCCCGACAGGTGCTCGACGGCGTGAAGCCGGGCTCGCTGGTGGTCATGCACTGCACCCGCAGCGCCGCACCCGTCACGGAACAGGCGATCCGCCGGATCGTCCCCGAACTGCGGGCCAGGGGCTACCGCTTCGTGAAGGTCTCCGAACTGATGGCGGAGCGGCCTTCCTAGACGTCCTGGAGGTTCTAGCCCGAGCAGGCCGTGCGCTGGGCCTCCTGCCACTCGCAGACCGGGCAGAGAGTGATCCCCCTGATCGACTCGGGGTACTCGGTCGGCTTCCGGCACAGCACGCACTCGGCGTACGGCCCGCCTGCGGCCGACGCCGCCGGCGGCCTCACCTCGGTGGGTTCGCAGTACGACGTGTCCTCGTCCATGCCATCGAGCGTACTCACTCCATTCGGGCCGTGGCCTTGGTGCTCACCGCCACCGCGGCGGCGGCGAGCGTCAGAGCGCCCGCGAGGGCGAGCCAGGGCATGGCGACGGTCGCGGTACGGGAGCCGGAGACCAGGCCCGTCACCGCGTACTGCGCCGGTGAGCCGGTGGTCACGAGCGCGAGGAGCGAGCCCAGGACGAGTGCCGCGAGCGACCAGCCGCGGGACCGGACGAGGGGCCGGGTGGTGAGGACACCCACGGCGGCGCCCGTCAGGACGCAGATCGCCATGGCGAGGAGCCCCGCCGCCCCGGCCTCGATGAGGACGACCCTGCGGAGGTCGCTCACCGCCGTCACCCCGAGGACGGCGACGACGCCGACGAGCGTCACGCAGGCCATGGCGGCCAGGACCGCCGCCAGGTGTGCCCGTTCCCGTCCGGCCGCGGCGGCCACCACGCCGCGCGCGGCGGGCGGTTCCTGCCCGAGGCAGATCCGTACGACCCACGCCGCGACGGGGAGCAGCGTGGCGGCGGTCCACCCGAGGGCGCCGAGCACGGGCTCCCCGGCGCGCACGCCGACGGCGAGGAACACCGCGTACAGCAGCAGCGGTGCCAGCCACCGCTGGGAGCGCAGGAGCAGGTCGGTCCGATAGCGCAGCAGTGCGGTCATGCCCGTCCCACCCGGATGCCTTCGGTGGACAGCTCGTGGATGTGCCAGGAGGCTTCGAGGAGGGCCCGGAGCAGCCGGTCGGAGTGCGCCGCGTCGACGGTGACGGCCGTGGTGCCGTCGGATCCGGGCTCGTACGAGGGCGAGCCCGGCAGCCCGTCGGGGCGCACGGTCCCGCCGGAGACCACGATCCGCACGCGGGGCCCTACGCCCCCGTCGCGTCGCGGACTCCCGGACCGTACTCGCCCCGCCTCCACCGTGAAATCGGTGTCGGCCTCGCCCGCGAGCCGCCGCGGGTCGTGGTCGACGAAGACGACCCTTCCCCCCGCCGCGACCCGCTCGCGGACCGCGCGGTCCAGCTCCTGCCGCGCCCCGGTGTCGAGGCCGGTCCACGCCTCGTCGAGGACCAGGAGGTCCGGGCCGGCGAGCAGGGCCTGGGCGACGGCGACCTTCTGGCTGGTGCCCTTGGAGAGCTCGGCGAGCGGAGCGCCGGCGAAGGCGCCCGCGCCGAACCGCTCCAGCCACTCCCCCGCCGCGGCCACCGCCTCGGCCCTGCCCAGCCCCTGGACGCGCCCGAGATGGACCAGATAGCCGCTCGCGGTGAAGGGCAGGGCGGCCGGGAACCGCTCGGGGACGTACGCCGTGCGCCGCGGCCGGCCGGTGATCCGGCCCTCCGTCGGGGCGTCGATGCCCGCGAGCAGGCGGAGGAGCGTCGACTTGCCGGTGCCGTTGGTGCCGGTGATCCGGACGAGGGCGCCGGCGGGCAGGGCGAGGCCGACCTCGCGCAGCACCCATGGTCCGCGCAGGCCGTAACGGCGCCCCACCTGTTCGAGGTTCAGTTGGACGAGGCCTTCTGCGGGGTGAGCTCGCTCGGCCGGACGATGACGAAGCCCTGGCCGTCGAGGCGGAGCTGGACGGCCTCGCCCGATCCGCCGCGGATCATCGAGCCGACGGACTGCGAGCGGTGGAGCGAGGTCTGCAGCTGCTCGCTCCAGCCGACGACGGCGTCGGTGTCGACGCAGACCGGGGCCTGCGGCGTGACGGGGATGACGATCGGGCTGCCCTCGCAGATCAGGGCGATCTTGCCGTAGCCGGTGAAGACGCTGTTGAAGAGGCCGCCTCCGGTCATGCCGGCGCCCTTCACCGTCTTGATCTCGTAGCTGAGGGTGGGGTCGAAGCAGAGGACGTTGCGGCCGTTCACGGTGAACGCGTCGTTCTGCTCGATCTCGACGATGAAGCAGTTCTGCGCCTCGTGCGCGAACCATGCCTCGCCCTGGCCACGGACGGCCATCAGCGCCAGGCCCTCGCCGGTGACGGCGCGCTTGAGCATGCCGCCGATGCCCTGGCCCTTGCGCTCGAAGTGGAGGTCGCCGCGGAAGGCGATCATCGAGCCCTGCCGGGCGTGCATCTCGCCGTTGACGGCGTACTTCACGCACTTGGCGTTCTGCAGGCTCATGCCCGGGAAGGTCGCGGTCTCGGCAAGGTGTTCGCTGGCAAACAGATCGCTCTTCATGCGTGCATCCTGTCCCGGAATCGTTCATTCCCACAAGAAACACGTGTGCGGGCAGTGGCAGACTTGCCGGGTGAGCAGCAACGACACCGACATCCGTGACACCAAGCCCCAGTTCGTCCTCCCGTTGGTGGTGCGGATCGAACGGGCCGAGCCCCCGGCCCGCACCGACGCCCTGGAGACGGCCGCCCGCGCCGTCCTGGAGATCCTCGCCGACGAGCGCGCGCACGGCGAAGGGGAATGGGCGCAGGCCATGACCGACTGGCAGGACGCCCGGATCCGCAAGGTCGTGCGCCGGGCGCGCGGCGCGGAGTGGCGGCGCGCGGAGGCGCTGCCGGGCATCACGGTGACGGGTGAGGCCGCGGAGGTACGGGTGTTCCCGCCGGTCCCGCTGGACGGCTGGCCCAAGGAACTGGCCAAGCTGCAGGTGTCGGGCACCGATCTGGAGGACCCGGTCGCGCCCGGCGCCCCGCGGTCCGGGGCGGCGCTGCTGTGGCTCAACCCGGACCTGGACATGTCCGCGGGCAAGACGATGGCCCAGGCCGGGCACGGGGCACAGCTGTTGTGGTGGGAGATGCCGGAGACGGACCGCAAGGCGTGGCATGAGGCCGGCTTCCCGCTGGCCGTGCGGACGGCCGATCCGGCGCGCTGGGCGGAGCTGACCACGAGCGGGCTGCCGGTGGTGCGGGACGCCGGATTCACGGAGATCGCGCCGGGTTCGTGCACGGTCGTGTCCGAATTCCCCGTACTCGGTCCGCTCGGCGACTGAACACGCCCGTCCCACCGTACGTATCTCCCGATACCGGCAAGTGGGTTGAACGACGGCCTCGTTGGCGGTTCAGTCTGCGGTGACCGATATTTCGAACGTACGGGAGACACCTTGTCGCTACGCGTCAACGGGACGGCACTCATCATCGCGGCGCTCGTCGCCACGGTCGGCGCGCTCGCCTTCCCCGTCTGGTCCTACGCCGACCGTTCCGGAACCGGCCAGGCGAATCTGAACGCGTCGAGCGTGGCCACCCAGTGGGGGCCGCTGTCGGCCACCGACCGGGACTTCCTTGTCAAGGTGCGGCTGGCCGGTCTCTGGGAGCTCCCGGCCGGCCAACAGGCCATCGAACGCGCGCCGAGCCGGGCGATGGTGGAGTGCGGCGACCATCTCGTCGTCGGCCACACGGACCTGGACCGGCGGGCCAGGGACGTGGCGGCGAAGCTCGGCGTCGAGCTGCCCAACCAGCCGACCGAGCAGCAGCAGGGCTGGCTGCGGGAGCTGACGGCGGCGCGCGGGGAGGAGTACGAGCGGAAGTTCGCGAATCTGCTGCGCAACGCGCACGGCAAGGTGTTCGCGCTGGTCGCGGAGGTCCGGCACACCACGCGCAACTCGCTGATACGACAGCTGGCGAGCGACGCGAACCAGACGGTGCTCGACCACATCACCATGCTGGAGGCGACCGGGATGGTCGACCACGACGCGCTGGCGAACGAGGCGGCGGGCCGGAAGACGTCGCCGCCGACCGGTCCCCCGGTCGTGCCGTCGCCGGCGGTGCCCTCACCGGTGGTGCCCTCCGGGACGGACCAGTCGTTCACCTCGCGGCCGGCGCCGGAGGCGGGGATCGTGACACCGCACTCGGAGCCGTAGCGCCGCCGGAACCTCAAATCAACCTCTGAACGTCCCCCCGACTGGATTCGAACGCATCCGGCCGGGCCATCAGGTGAGGGACTGAAGGAGGGGGACATGACGGAACTCGGCACGGCACGCGGCACGGAACTCGGGGTCGGGATCGGCTGGCGTCCGGAGATCGCGGGGGCGGTGGAGGCTCTGCCCGGCCTGGACTGGGTGGAGGTCGTCGCGGAGAACGTGTGCGCGGGCCACCTCCCCGAGTCGCTGCAGCGGCTGCGGGCGCGGGGGGTCACGGTCGTCCCGCACGGGGTCTCGCTGGGTCTCGGCGGCGCTGACCGGCCGGACGCGGGGCGGCTGGCGGAGCTGGCGGCGAAGGCGGAGGCGCTGGGGGCGCCGCTGGTGACGGAGCACATCGCGTTCGTACGGGCCGGGGGCCCGCTGACCGCGACGCCGCTCCTGGAGGCGGGGCACCTGCTGCCCGTGCCGCGGACCTGGGACGCGCTGGACGTGCTGTGCGAGAACGTCCGGATCGCGCAGGAAGCGCTGCCGGTTCCGCTGGCCCTGGAGAACATCGCGGCGCTGATCTCCTGGCCGGGCGAGGAGCTGACGGAGGGCGAGTTCCTGGCGGAGCTGGTGGAGCGTACGGGGGTACGGCTCCTGATCGACGTCGCGAACCTCCACACCAACCACGTCAACCGCGGCGAGTCCCCGTCGAAGGCCCTCGCCGAACTGCCGGTCGAGGCGATCGCGTACGTCCATGTCGCGGGCGGCCTCGAACGCGACGGCGTCTGGCACGACACCCACGCCCACCCGGTCCCCGAGCCCGTCCTCGACATCCTCTCGGAGCTGGCGTCGAGGATCTCCCCGCCGGGAGTGCTCCTGGAGCGGGACGACCGTTTCCCGCCCGCGGAGGAACTCGCCTCGGAACTGGAGGCGATCCGGAGGACGGTGGCCGGGGCCGCCGTGGCCAGGGCGCGATCCGCCGCGGACGGCGCGCCGGCCGACTCCCCCGCCGAGCACCCGCTGCTCATCGGCGCGGGCGCCCGGGTCTCCGGCGGCCCGATGCCACACCCCCGGACCGCCCCGGGCGAGTCACCGGCCGCGCCCGGACCCTCCGGCGGCACCGAGCCGGTCGAGACGCACGAGACCCGGCGCCCCGTGGGCGGGGAGCGGGCGCGGGACCGGGTCGCCGTGGCACAGGCCGCCCTGCTGTCCGCGCTCGTCGCGGGGACCCCCGCGCCCGAGGGGTTCGACACACGGCGGCTCGGCGTGCAGAGCCGGGCCCTCGTCGGTAAGCGGGCCGAGGTGATCGCGAAGATCGCCCCCGAGCTGCCCGAGATCCTCGGCGACGACTACCGGCCCGCGTTCCGCGCGTACGCCAAGTCCCGCCCCATGACCGGTGGCTACCGCCGCGACGCGCTCGGCTTCGTCGAGCACCTGCTCGTCACCGGGCGCCCCGAGGACCCGGACGCCCGGCGCCGGCTCACCCGCTGGTGGCAGGACCGCGCCGACACCCGCCCGCCCGGCCTGGCGGCCAGGCTGATCCACGCGGCCCGCGCCGCGCTCGTACGGAGGTAGGACACATGACCGGCTTCGCCGTACTCATCTGGGTCGTGGTTCTCGTCAGCTCGGGAATGCTGATCGCCCGCCTCAGTACCGCCCGCGCGGGCCGCAGGGGCTCCGTCCACGACCTCGCCGAGGCCGCCTTCCTGGCCGGCGGCCCGCCCCGCGTCGTGGACACGGCACTGGCGACCCTGCACGCCGAGGGACTGATCGGGGTCGGCGGTCCCGGCCTCGTCGTCGTGCTCCGCCCCGACCTGCGCGCCCGGGACCATGTCGGCCGCGCCGTCCTCCAGCAGCTCGCCGCCGCACCCAGCGGCGCCCTGCACGAGCTGCGCCTCGCGGTGATGCGGAGCCCCGCCGTGCAGGAGATCGGCGACGGCCTCGCCGCGCGCGGGCTGATGCTGGCACCGGAGCGGCGCCGCGCGGTCAGGCGGTGGTGCTTCGCCCAGGGGCTCGGCTCGTTGGCGGTACTGATCCTCTCCCCCGTGCTCACCCTCGCCGTCGACCGCCCCTCCGGCACGCTGCCGTTCCTCATCACCGTGCTGCCCGTCCTCATGCTGGGCGTGGTCTTCGCGCTCATCTGCGGCGCGATCAACGCCGGGCGGCTCACCCGCGCCGGGCAGCGGGCATCGGCCGCGTACCACCGGGATCACATCCATCTGCAGGACGTCGGCCATCAGGTCGCGCTGCGCGGGCTGCGCGCCGTGCCGGACGAGGAGCTGCGGGCGCAGCTGATCGCCGCGGCCCGGATGTACGGCTCGCGCCCGGGACAGCAGCCGTTCCCGCGCCCTCCGCGCACCACGTCGCACAACTCCTCGTCGGACACGGCGGCGCTCATGGTGCTCTCGTGGTGCGGAGGCAGCGCGGGCAACGGGGGCGCGTGCGGCGGCGGGAGCGGCGGAGGCGGCGGGTCCTCCTGCGGAGGCGGAGGCGGCTGCTCGGCCGCGGCCTGCTCCGGCGGAGGCGGCGGCTCCAGCTGTTCGAGCTCCAGCGGAAGCTCGTGCTCCAGCAGCAGCGGCTGGAGCAGCAGCGGCAGCTCGTGTTCCAGCAGCAGCGGTTCGAGCTGCTCCAGTTCGAGCGGCTGACGGGGGCGCATCGGGGCATTGGGCCCGACACCGCCCGTAGATCCTTTACTTCGGCGATCCGGCCGCCAACGATCCCGGTGTGAGATCTCTCGTCCTGTTCGGAGCCGTCGGAGCCCTGGTGCTGTCGTCACCGGCGGCCTTCACCCCCGCCCGGGCCCTCGACGCCCCGCCCGCCGAAGCCCACGGCACGCTGCTCGCCGCCCGCCGCGCCGCCGCCGAGGGCATCCGCTTCACGAGCTGCCCGGCGGAGGAGAAGCTGCCGCCGTCCGTCCAGTGCGGCACGGTCCGGGTCCCGCTCGACTACGGGGACCCGGACGGCTCCCGGATCGGGCTGACCGTCAGCCGGGTCAAGGCATCGGGTCCGGCCGCCGACCGCCAGGGCGCGCTCGTGTACAACCCCGGCGGCCCCGGCGCCTCCTCGACGTACTTTCCCCTGATGGCGGACCTGCCCGCCTGGAAGCGGATCTCCGCCGCGTACGACCTGGTCGGCTACGCCCCGCGCGGGGTGGGCCGTTCGGCCCCGGTCTCCTGCCAGGACCCCGCCGACCGGGCCACCGGCCCCACCCCGGCGCCCACCCACCCCTCGGAGGTCTTCAAGCGGGAGCGCATCGCCCGCGCGAAGACGTACGCCCAGGGCTGCGCCACCCGCACGGGCACGGCGCTGCGGCACTACCACTCGCTCAACAACGCCCGCGATCTGGAGGTGCTGCGCGCGGCGCTCGGCGAGACGAAGCTGACCTACATGGGCGCCTCGTACGGCACGTACTTCGGCGCGCTGTACGCGACGCTCTTCCCGCACCGGGTGCGCCGGATGGTCTTCGACGCGCCCGTCAACCCGGCGCCGCGCCAGATCTGGTACGTCAACAACCTCGACCAGTCGCCCGCGTTCGAGCGCCGGTGGGCCGACTTCCGCACCTGGGCCGCCAAGCACCACAAGGTGTACGGCCTGGGCACCACGGCGCGGGAGGTCCAGGAGAGCTACGAGAAGGTCCGCGCCGAACTCGCGGCGCGCCCGGCGGGCGGGAAGGTCGGCCCGGGACAGCTGCACGCGGCGCTGCTCCAGGTCGCGTACCACGACGGTTTCTGGAGGTCGCGGGCCGCCGCGCTGTCGCGGTATCTGAAGGGTGATCCGAAGCCGCTGATCGCACTGACCGGGCCCTCCACCGACGACGGCAACGGGCTGGCGGTCTACACGGCGGTGGAGTGCAACGACGCGCCCTGGCCGGAGGACTTCGCCGTCTGGGACCGGGACAACACCCGGCTCGCGAAGCTCGCCCCGTTCGAGACCTGGGACAACGCCTGGATGAACCTGCCCTGCGCGTACTGGAAGGCGCCTCGGCAGAAGCCGCTGGATGTACGGACCGGCCGGGGGGTGCTGCCGCCGGTGCTGATCCTGGCGGCCGAGCGGGACGCGGCCACGCCGTACGAAGGGGCGCTGGAGCTGCAGCGCAGGCTGTCGGGGTCCGCCCTGGTGACGGAGCGCGATGCCGGCACGCACGGCATCGGGGGCGGCGCGAACGCCTGCGTGAACGGGTATCTGGAGACGTATCTGCTGACCGGAGCCGTGCCCGGAAGGACGCCGGTGCGGCGCGCGTCGTGCGCGCCGCACCCGGAGCCGGACCCGGTGTCGCTGGAGCGGCGTGCGGAAACTCCGCCCGCCGTCTGATCTTCCGGGTCAAGGGGTGACGGCCCGGCCGGTGGCCGGGCTGTCACCAGGTTCGTACGGCCGTCAGGCCAGGCCGGCCACGAGCTCGGCGACCGAGCGCCGGCGGCCGGTGTAGAACGGGACCTCCTCGCGGACGTGCATCCGTGCCTCGGAGGCGCGCAGGTGGCGCATCAGGTCGACGATGCGGTGCAGCTCGTCGGCCTCGAAGGCGAGGATCCACTCGTAGTCGCCGAGCGAGAACGAGGCGACCGTGTTGGCGCGGACGTCCGGGAAGCCGCGGGCCATCTTGCCGTGGTCGGCGAGCATCCGGCGACGGTCCTCGTCCGGCAGCAGGTACCAGTCGTAGGAGCGGACGAAGGGGTAGACGCTCACGTAGTCGCGGGGCGTCTCGTCGGCCAGGAAGGCCGGGATGTGCGACTTGTTGAACTCGGCGGGGCGGTGCAGCGCCATGTTCGACCAGACCGGCTCGAGGGCGCGGCCCAGCTTGGTGCGACGGAAGAGGTTGTACGCGTCCTGGAGCTCGTCGCTCGTCTCGGCGTGCCACCAGATCATGACATCGGCGTCGGCGCGCAGACCGGAGAGGTCGTACGTGCCGCGGATGGTGATGTCCTTGGCGGCGAGCTGGTCGAACAGCTCCTGGACCTCGTCGGCGTAGCCGGCGCGGTCCTCGGGCAGGTTGTCGCGCAGCTTGAACACAGACCACAGGGTGTAGCGGATGACCTCGTTGAGGTCCTTCGCCTTCTTACCGGCGTTCGGGATCTTTTCGGGCGCACTCATACGCCTATTCTCGCCCGTCACGGACAGTGCCCTGCACCAGGGTGGGTGGTTTCCGACGTGGCGATGATCTCGTCCGCGATCTCGTCGGCGGCGCGGTGGCCGGAGGCGATGCAGGCGGGGATGCCGACGCCCTCGTACACGGCCCCCGCCATGCGCAGTCCGGGCAGCTCGGCGACGGCCTCGCGGATGCGGGCGACGCGGTCGAGGTGGCCGACGGGGTACTGCGGGAGGCCGTCGGTCCAGCGGGTGACGGTGGTGGCGACGGGGCGGGCGGTCAGGCCGGCCGCCGCGCCGAGGTCCTTCAGGGAGGCCTCGACGAGGTCGGTGTCGTCGCGGAGGATCTGCTCCTCCTCGCCGTAGCGGCCGACGGAGGTACGGAGCACGAAGAGGTCGGGGGCGGCGTCGGAGACCCACTGCCACTTCTGGCTGGAGAAGGTGGACGCCTTGATGGTGTGTCCGTCGACGGGCGGCACGAGGAACCCGGAGCCGGGCAGGCCCTGGACGTCGGAGCGGCGGAAGGCGAGGGTGACGAGGGCCATGGAGGCGTACTCGACGGCGCCGAGCTCGGCGGAGGCGGCGGGTGCCTCGCGGGCGAGCAGCTCTGCGGCGGACCAGGCGGGGGCGGCGAGGACGACCGCGTCGGCCGTGATCGCCCGGCCTGCGGCCACGACGCGCCACCGCGTGGCGGGCCCGGAGCCGAACTCCGGTCCCGTGACCCGCCGCAGCTCCGTCACCGGGGCGTGCGTCAGGATCTCGCCGCCCGCGGCGCGGATCGCGGCGGCGACCGCGGCGGGCAGCGTGCCGATGCCGCCCTCGATGCCCATGAAGGCGGAGCCGCTGAGGCCGGTGGCCGCGCCCGCGGCGTCCGAGGGGGTCGCGGCGCCCGCCCGCTGGACGGCGTGGACGGCCTCGGTGAGCGTGGGGTGGGTGCGGGCGGCGGCGAAGAGGGCGGGGACGGCGGCGCGCATCGAGATCCGGTAGGCGTCGCCGGCGTACACCCCGCCGAGCAGCGGCTCGACCAGCCGGTCGACGACCTCGTGGCCCATCCGGTCCGCGACGTACGCGCCGATGGCGATGTCCTCGCCGATCTCGGCCGGGGGCAGCTCGCGGTCCCGCTCGACCCGGTGCAGTCCGTCCTCGGTGAGGAGGCCCGCGAGCGCCGCGGCGTCGCCGGGGACGCCCATGACGTGCCCCTTGGGCATCGGGCGCAGCGCCCCGCGGGTCCAGACGGACGCGGTGGTCGTGGCGGGCGGCCGGAGCCGGTCGCCGAGGCCGACGGCGCGGGCGAGCGCGATCGCCTCGGGGCGGCGGGCGAGCAGCGATTCGGCCCCGAGGTCGACGGGGGCGCCGGCGATCTCCCCGGCGAGCAGCTTGCCGCCGACCCGGTCGCCGCCTTCGAGCAGCGTCACCCGTGCTCCGGCGGACAGCAGCCGGTGGGCGGCGGCGAGGCCGGCGATGCCGCCTCCGACTACGACAACGTGCGCGTTCATGGCTCCACTCTCTCAAAACCCGTTCCGAGGCCGGAACGTGACCGCTTCGCTATCGCCCGGGGGCAACCCGCGGTCCCACTCCGTACGTCGAACCGGCAACACTCACCACCACCCGAGGGGGATCCCATGCGTGGAGCACGAGGGGCGGCCGTGGCGCTGCTGGCGGTGTCGCTCGCGCTGACCGGCTGCGCCGGGGGCGCGTCCGACAGTGGCGCCGACAGCAAAGGGGCGGCCGCGGAGCGGCCCGCGGACGGCGGCGCCGCCGACAGAGGCTACGAGTCGGACACCGCCAGTGGCGCGGACAAGGGGGCGGCTGCCCCGCAGAAGCCCGCCGACGTGGCCAGGCAGCAGCACATCATCCGTACCGCCGAGCTGAGCGTGGAGGTCGCGGACGCCACCAAGGCGCTGGCCACCGCGCGCCGGGTCGTCGAGGGCGCGGGGGGCCAGGTGGCCAACGAGTCGACCGATCGGGTCGACGACACGCACATGACCTCGCGGATCGTGCTGCGGGTGCCGCAGGAGCGGTACGCGTCGGTGCTGGAGGAGCTGGCGGGCACCGGCAGGCTGCTGTCCCGCAAGGCGGACGCGAAGGACGTCACCGAGCAGGTCGTGGACGTGGAGAGCCGGATCGCCACCCAGCGGGCGAGCGTCGCCCGGGTGCGGGCGCTGATGGACCGGGCGGAGAAGCTGAGCGATGTGGTCACCCTGGAGGGCGAGCTGAGTCGTCGTCAGGCGGATCTGGAGTCGCTCCTTGCCCAGCAGGCCTCCCTGAAGGACCGTACGACGCTGGCGACGATCACCCTCGAACTGACCGAGAAGGAGAAGGCGGCACCGTCGGACGGCGAGGACCGGCCGGGCTTCCTGGAGGCTCTCGCCGGGGGCTGGAACGCGTTGGTGACGGCGCTGACCTGGGTCGTTGTCGTGCTGGCGGCGGTGGCGCCGTGGCTGGCGACGGTCCTCGTCCTGTATCTGGTGTGGCGGCTGCTCGTCCGGCCCCGGCTGCCGCGGCGTGCGGACGGCGGACGGCCGGCCGCCGGACCGGCGGAGGAACCTGACACATCCAGGGACTGAACCACCGCGCCGACGTAGCGTGTTCGTATGAGCGAACGACTGGTGGTCATCGGCGGCGATGCGGCGGGCATGTCCGCCGCATCGCAGGCCCGCAGGCTCAAGGCGTCCGGGGAGCTGGAGATCGTCGCTTTCGAGCGCGGTCATTTCTCCTCGTACTCGGCCTGCGGCATTCCGTACTGGGTCGGCGGCGACGTCGACGAGCGCGACGAGCTGATCGCGCGCACCCCGCAGGAGCACCGGGAGCGGGACATCGATCTGCGGATGCGGACCGAGGTGACCGAACTGGACGTGCCGGGGCAGCGGGTGCGCACCCGGGACCTGGAGTCGGGTACGGAGGCGTGGACGGGCTTCGACAAGCTGGTGATCGCGACCGGCGCCCGTCCGCTGCGGCCGCCGCTGCCGGGGATCGACGCCCCTGGCGTGCACGGGGTGCAGACGCTGGACGACGGACAGGCGCTGCTCGACTCGCTGGAGCGTACGAAGGGCCGCCGCGCGGTGGTCGTGGGCGCCGGATACATCGGCGTGGAGATGGCCGAGGCGCTCCTGAACCGGGGCTACGAGGTGACGGTGCTCAACCGGGGCGAGCAGCCGATGTCGACGCTCGACCCGGACATGGGGCGGCTGGTCCACCGGGTGATGGACGGTCTCGGCATCACGACGGTCGGCTCCTCGGCGGTCACGAAGATCCTCACGGGTGAGGACGGGCGGGTCCGGGCGGTGGCGACGGAGGACGCCGAGTACCCGGCGGACGTGGTGGTGCTCGGGATGGGCGTCGTCCCGGAGACGGCGCTGGCGCGGGCGGCCGGGCTGCCGCTGGGGGTGTACGGCGGGTTGCTGACCGATCTCGCGATGCGGGTGCGGGGGCACGAGAACATCTGGGCGGGCGGTGACTGTGTCGAGGTGCTCGACCTGGTCTCGGGGCGCGAGCGGCACATCGCGCTGGGCACGCACGCCAACAAGCACGGGCAGGTCATCGGCTCGAACGTGGGCGGCGGTTACGCCACCTTCCCGGGCGTGGTCGGTACGGCGGTGTCGAAGGTGTGCGACCTGGAGATCGCGCGGACGGGGCTGCGCGAGAAGGACGCCCGCGAGGTCGGGCTGCGGTACGTGACGGTGACGATCGAGTCGACCAGCCGGGCGGGCTACTACCCGGGCGCGGCCCCGATGACGGTGAAGATGCTGGCCGAGCGCCGTACGGGCCGGCTGCTCGGGGTGCAGATCGTGGGCCGTGAGGGCGCGGGGAAACGGGTCGACATCGCGGCGGTGGCGCTGACGGCCGGGATGACCGTGGAGCAGATGACGGCCCTGGACCTGGGGTACGCGCCGCCGTTCTCGCCGGTGTGGGATCCGGTGCTGGTCGCGGCGCGGAAGGCGCTGGCGGCGGTTCGCAAGGCGGGCTGACCCGAGCGGAGCAGTGACCCGTGGTGACGAATTGCGATGTTTGAATGACCGTGGGTTAACTCGATGACATGATCAGACACACAGTGCGTGCGCTCTGCGCCGCCTCCCTCATCGTCGCCCCGCTCGCTCTGAGCTCCCCCGCCCAGGCCGTGACCTGCACGGTCAACGGCGTCCCGCGCTCCGCCACCAATCTGACCGGCACGGCCGGCAGCGACTTCATCCGTTGTGCGTCGGTCCCTGCCAACCACTCGGTCGACGGTCTCGGCGGCAGCGATTACATCGTCGTCGACGGCCTCGTGGGGCCCATGGCCGCGGTGCGCGGCAACACCGGCAGCGACTTCATCCGGGTCGGCGGCAACGCCGGCGTCGTCGACGGCGGCCCCGGCGTCGACTTCTGCCGGGTCGGCGCGGGCAACCTGCCCATCAACTGCGAGGCCTGCCGAGTCGCAGGCCCGGGGGCCGGTACGAGCAACTGACCGAGGTCGCCTTGCCGTCGAGCGAGACGGCCAGGAGGCCCAGATACCGCTGGGC